>CAXIBI010000013.1:0-34140 GCA_964022305.1 uncultured Hyphomicrobiales bacterium
GGTGAAGCTGTTAAAAGTGCTAAAGGCGGTGCTGTTGAGTTCCGTGTTGAAAAAGCTGGTGTGGTTCATGCTGGTATTGGTAAGGCAAGCTTTAGTGAAGCTGATTTGGCTGAAAATGTTCGTGCCTTTGTTGGTACTGTTATTAAAGCTAAACCAACAGGCGCTAAGGGTACATTTTTGAAACAGATTGCTCTGTCTTCAACAATGGGTCCTGGTTTGAAAATTGAGATTGCTTCAGCTTCTTCTTAAGTAGAAGCTGAATTAGAGTTTCTTTTTGGGTGCGTTAAGCGCTTTAAAAAGAGTGAACTATGAGAGATTTGTTCTTTTGATAAATCTTTCATAGGGAGAAGGCCTAAAAGGAATTGTTCTTTTTAGGTTTTGTCCTGTCCAAGACTGCAGGTGTTTGTGGTTGAGTTGAATGAGAGTTTTTTCATTCTCAATGAAGCTGCAAATTTAAGCATATGGCCTGCATAGACGGGAGTTGAACAGATTTTAGAAGCTGGTGTTTATCGCCATTTCTGATCGGTTTGGACTTCTACTAGGTGTCTGTTTGTTTTATGGCAAGTGGATACTGGGCAGGCAAGTGAGCGTCGTTGTTTTGTTTTCGAGCCACATGCTTGAGATGAAGCTGCGGCAAATGGTAAGCCGCAAAGAAGTTTGTTGCTCAAATAGTTGAGAGACAAGTCTTTGCAAATATGGAGTGAGCTGGTGGAAAGAGCACAAAAAGAAGAGCTCGTAGCTGCACTGAACGAGAAGTTGGGTAATACCGGCGTGATCGTTGTGGCCCACTATGCAGGTCTCACTGTTGCGGATATGACTGCGCTACGTAGTCAACTTCGCGAAGTTGGTGGGTCTATGCAAGTGGCAAAGAACCGGCTCGTTAAGCTCGCGCTTAAAGATACAGACGCACAAGATTTAGCTGATTTGTTCAGTGGTCCTACATGCATTATGACCTCTGACGACCCAGTGAGTGCGCCAAAGGTTGCAGCCAAGTTCGCTAAGGATAACGAAAAACTCGTTCTTCTTGGTGGTGCTATGGGTTCAACCATTCTGGATGAAGCAGGCGTGAATTCTCTGGCAGCCTTACCGTCACTTGATGAACTTAGGGGTAAACTTGTTGGCTTGTTCCAAGCACCAGCCGGCAATGTTGCACGAGTTCTCAGCGCACCAGGTGGACAACTGGCGCGGGTGATGGGCGCAAAAGCTGCAAGCGAATAGAGCTTTACGAGTTCCAAGCAAATTAAACAAACCGATTATTATAGGAAATTAAAATGGCTGATTTAGATAAACTAGTTGAAGAGCTTTCAGGTCTTACAGTGATGGAAGCTGCTGACCTTGCAAAACGTCTTGAAGAAGAGTGGGGCGTTTCTGCTGCTGCTCCTGTTGCAGTTGCTGCAGCTGCTGGTGGTGACGCTGGTGCGGGCGCTGCTGAGAAGGACGAATTTGATGTTGTTCTAGCTTCTGCTGGCGACAAGAAAATTAACGTGATTAAAGAAGTGCGTGCAATCACTGGTCTTGGCTTGAAAGAAGCTAAAGAGCTTGTTGAAGGTGCTCCTAAGCCTGTTAAAGAAGGCGCATCAAAAGACGAAGCTAACGAGCTTAAAGAAAAGCTTGAAGCTGCAGGCGCAACTGTTGAGCTTAAGTAATTTTGGATATGAGGGAGCTTTTTAAAGCTCCCTCATTTTCTGCTTTTCTGCTCAATCATGAATGGGCGGGAACTGAGTTAAAGAGCCGTTTTTGAAACAGGTTGATTTTAAGGGACCTGTTTCAAAAGCGGTTTAAAAATAAAGCGTAATAATAATTTTTGACGCTGTTTTTATAAATGACAAGTTGAAACCATAGCCAGAAACTGGCTTTGCATGGATTTCAATATATAAGCACCAGAGGAGCTGATATGGCTAAGACGTTCACCGGTCGCAAGCGTATAAGAAAGAAATTTGGATCTATTGCTGAAGTTGCGGAAATGCCCAACCTCATCGAAGTTCAAAAGAGATCTTATGATGAATTTTTGATGGTGGATGAGCCGAAAGGCGGCAGACAGTCAGACGAAGGTTTGCAATCTGTTTTCACATCAGTTTTCCCAATCACTGATTTCTCAGAGCGTGCAACTCTAGAATTTGTTTCTTACGAATTTGAAAAGCCTAAATATGACGTTGAAGAATGTCAGCAACGGGACATGACATATGCTGCGCCACTTAAGGTGACACTGCGTTTAATCGTGTTTGATGTGAACGAAGAAACTGGCGCGAAGTCTGTTAAAGACATCAAAGAACAAGATGTCTATATGGGTGATATCCCATTCATGACTGATAACGCGACCTTCGTTGTTAATGGCACAGAACGAGTGATTGTTAGCCAAATGCACCGCTCACCTGGTGTGTTCTTTGATCATGACCGTGGTAAAACACACTCATCTGGTAAACTTCTCTTTGCAGCCCGTATCATTCCTTATCGTGGTTCATGGCTTGATTTTGAGTTTGACGCAAAAGATATTGTGCATGTGCGGATTGACCGTCGCCGTAAATTGCCAGCAACTGCTCTTTTATATGCACTTGGTCATGATGATGAAGAAATTCTTGAGCTCTTCTATGACAAGATCTTCTATAAGATTGAAAAAGAAGGCTGGAGCACAGAGTTTGTGCCTGAGCGTTATAAAGGTGTGAAGCCTCAGGCTGACCTTATTAACGCAAAAACTGGTGAAGTTGCGATTGAAGCTGGTAAAAAAGTTTCTGCTCGCCAAGCTAAAAAGTTACAAGAAGAAGGTTTAGACCGTCTTCTCTTTACGGATGAAGAATTGTTCACACACTACTTAGCTGAAGAAGTTGTGAACATGGAAACCGGTGAGATTATTGCTGAAGCCGGTGCTGAGCTTGATGCTGAACTTCTCGAAAAGCTAAAAGAATTTGGCCTTAAAGAACTTCCAATTCTTGATATTGACCATGTGAATAAGGGTGCGTTTATGCGCAACACCTTAATGGTTGATAAAGCGAATAACCGCGAAGAAGCGCTAATTGATATTTACCGTGTGATGCGCCCTGGTGAGCCACCAACCGTTGAAGCAGCAGAGGCCGTTTTTGAGGGCTTGTTCTTTGACGCTGAGCGTTATGATCTTTCAGCTGTTGGCCGTGTGAAGATGAACATTCGCCTTCAGCTTGAATGTGAAGACACTGTGCGTACACTTCGCAAAGATGACATCATTGGTGTTATGAAGACACTTGTGGATCTTCGCGATGGTAAAGGTGAAATTGATGATATCGACCATCTTGGTAACCGCCGGGTTCGCTCTGTTGGTGAATTGATGGAAAATCAATATCGTGTTGGTTTGCTTCGTATGGAGCGTGCTATTAAAGAGCGCATGAGCTCTGTCGATATTGACACTGTGATGCCACAAGATTTGATTAACGCGAAGCCTGCAGCAGCTGCTGTTCGTGAGTTCTTTGGCTCTAGCCAATTGTCACAATTCATGGACCAAACAAATCCGCTTTCTGAAATCACTCACAAGCGCCGTCTTTCTGCGCTTGGTCCAGGTGGTTTGACACGAGAGCGTGCTGGTTTTGAAGTTCGTGACGTGCACCCAACTCACTATGGTCGTATTTGCCCGATTGAAACACCTGAGGGACCAAATATTGGTTTGATTAACTCATTGGCGACTTATGCACGGGTGAATAAATATGGCTTTATTGAAAGCCCATATCGTAAAGTGATCGATGGCAAGGTAAGCGATGAAGTTATTTATCTCTCTGCTATGGAAGAAACCCGCCACTATGTTGCGCAAGCTTCTGTAGCGCTTACTGACGAAGGTAAGTTTGCTCAAGAGATGATCAACTGTCGTCATGGTGGTGATGCCTTGATGGTGCCAGCTGAGAAGGTGGACTTTGTTGACGTTTCTCCAAAACAGCTTGTGTCTGTTGCGGCGGCGCTTATTCCGTTCCTTGAGAACGATGACGCGAACCGTGCGCTTATGGGATCAAACATGCAACGCCAAGCGGTGCCTCTTTTGAAACCTGAAGCTCCTTTTGTGGGCACAGGCATGGAAGAAGTTGTGGCACGTGATAGTGGCGCGGCCATTGCCGCTCGCCGGACCGGTGTTGTTGATCAAATTGATGGTACTCGGATTGTTATTCGTGCGACCGAAGAGCAAGATCCATCTAAGCCTGGTGTTGATATTTACAATATGCGTAAATTCCAACGCTCAAACCAAAATACTTGTATCAACCAACGCCCGCTAGTGAAAGTTGGTGACAGGGTGCAAGCTGGTGACATCATTGCTGATGGTCCATCAACTGATCTTGGTGATTTGGCTTTGGGTAAAAACGTGCTTGTGGCGTTTATGCCGTGGAATGGTTACAACTTTGAGGATTCAATCCTTATTTCTGAGCGTATTAAGCGTGATGACGTGTTCACCTCAATTCATATTGAAGAATTTGAAGTGATGGCACGTGACACCAAGCTTGGCCCAGAAGAGATTACACGTGATATTCCAAATATCTCAGAAGAAGCGCTGAAGAACCTCGATGAAGCCGGTATTGTTTATATCGGTGCTGAGGTGAAGCCGGGTGATATTCTTGTTGGTAAGATTACACCTAAGGGTGAGAGCCCAATGACACCTGAGGAAAAATTGCTTCGTGCCATTTTTGGTGAGAAAGCTTCTGATGTGCGTGATACATCATTGAAACTCTCACCTGGTGTGGCTGGTACTGTTGTTGAAGTTCGTGTTTTCAACCGTCATGGTATTGAAAAAGACGAACGCGCGATGGCGATTGAGCGTGAAGAAATTGAACGTCTTGCTAAAGACCGTGACGACGAGATGCAAATTCTTGATCGGAACGTGTATGGCCGTTTGAGAGACGCGCTTATGGGCAAAGAGGTTATTCAAGGTGTGCAGGATCTTCGCAAAGGTGCGAAAGTTTCTGAAGAAGCACTTGATGGCATTCCGCGCTCACAATGGTGGGAAATCGCGCTTAAAAACGAAAAAGCGATGGCTGAAGTTGAAGCCATTCAGAAGCAATATGAAGAAGCGAAAAAGCTTCTTGAGCAGCGCTTTGTTGATAAGGTTGACAAGCTACAGCGTGGTGACGAACTACCACCTGGGGTGATGAAGATGGTGAAAGTCTTTGTTGCTGTGAAGCGGAAGCTTCAGCCTGGTGATAAGATGGCTGGTCGTCATGGTAACAAGGGTGTTATCTCACAAATCGTACCGCAAGAAGATATGCCTTATCTTGAAGACGGAACGCCAGTTGATATCGTGCTGAACCCACTTGGTGTGCCATCACGGATGAATGTTGGACAGATCCTAGAGACACATATGGGTTGGGCTAGCCGTGGTCATGGCAGGGTGATTGATGTTGTGATGGAAGCTTATCGTATTGAAAAAGATATCACACCAGTTAAAGAGGCTGTTGAGAAGGTTTATGGCGATGGTGACATCGTTGATGATTATACTGAAGATGACCTTTATGAGCTTGGGTATAACCTTCGCAATGGTGTGCCGATTGCAACGCCAGTGTTTGACGGTGCTCATGAGCCAGATATTGTTGAGCTTCTTGAACGTGCTGGTCTAGATGATTCTGGTCAGGTGACCTTGCATGATGGCCGAACCGGTGAGCCGTTCGATCGGAAAGTGACCGTTGGTTACAAGTATCTCTTGAAACTTCACCACTTGGTGGATGATAAGATCCACGCTCGCTCGATCGGTCCATACAGTCTTGTGACGCAACAACCATTGGGCGGTAAGGCTCAATTTGGTGGTCAGCGTTTTGGTGAGATGGAAGTGTGGGCGCTGGAAGCTTATGGTGCTGCTTATACCTTGCAGGAAATGCTTACTGTTAAGTCAGACGACGTTGCTGGTCGGACGAAAGTTTATGAAGCGATTGTTCGCGGTGATGACGCGTTTGAAGCTGGTATTCCTGAAAGCTTTAACGTTCTCATTAAAGAGATGCGTGCACTTGGTCTTAATGTTGAGCTTGAGCAATTCAAGGATATTGAGCCAGAAGTTGATGTAACCTTTGACCGCATTCCTGAGCAAAAAGAGCAATTAGAAAGCTCTGACGCTGATGCCGACATTGATGCAGCTGAATAGAACAGGTGCTTAAGTTTTAAAAAGCAGCCCTTTTGGGGGCTGCTTTTGAGCCCTAAGATTTTTAATTAATGCGTTGATAATAATAAATAACGCAACACTGAAAGAGATAGCCTCTTTCTAAATGGAGAACCGGGATGAACCACGACGCCGTCAATCTCTTTAATCCTCAGACGCCTCAATCAACATTCGATCAAATTCGGATTTCGATTGCGAGCCCTGAAGAAATTCATTCTTGGTCATTTGGTGAAATTAAAAAGCCAGAGACCATCAACTACAGAACCTTTAAGCCTGAACGCGATGGTCTTTTCTGCGCGCGGATTTTTGGTCCTGTGAAAGACTATGAATGTCTTTGCGGCAAATATAAGCGGATGAAGTATAAAGGCGTTATCTGTGAGAAATGCGGCGTTGAGGTAACCTTGACGAAAGTGCGCCGCGAGCGCATGGGCCATATTGAACTGGCTGCACCTGTTGCTCACATTTGGTTCTTGAAATCATTACCATCTCGTATTGGTCAGCTTCTTGATATGACACTAAAGGATCTTGAGCGGGTTCTTTATTTTGAAAGTTATATCGTTATTGAGGCCGGTATTACTCCATTCCAAGAAGGCCAATTGCTTTCTGAAGAAGAGTATATGGATGCTCAAGAAGAATATGGTGATGATGCCTTTACTGCTGGTATTGGCGCGGAAGCTATTCGTGAGATCTTGATGGGGCTGGACTTGCCAGCTATTCGCGATCAATTGCGTCAAGAAATTGCTGAAGCAACAACAGAATTAAAGCCTAAAAAGCTAGCGAAACGCTTAAAAGTGGTTGAAGCGTTTATTGCGTCTGGTAATCGCCCTGAGTGGATGATCCTGACTGTTGTGCCTGTGATCCCGCCTGAGTTGCGCCCACTTGTGCCGCTTGATGGTGGCCGTTTCGCGACATCAGATTTGAACGATCTTTATCGCCGTGTGATCAACCGGAATAACCGTCTTAAACGCCTGATTGAGCTACGCGCGCCTGATATCATTATTCGTAATGAAAAGCGGATGCTGCAAGAATCTGTTGACGCTCTGTTTGACAATGGCCGCCGTGGCCGTGTGATTACGGGGGCGAATAAGCGTCCGCTTAAATCACTTTCAGATATGCTGAAGGGCAAGCAAGGTCGCTTCCGTCAGAACTTGCTTGGTAAACGTGTTGACTATTCAGGCCGTTCAGTGATCGTGGTTGGCCCTGAAATGAAGCTGCATCAATGTGGTTTGCCAAAGAAAATGGCTCTTGAGCTGTTTAAGCCGTTTATCTATTCACGGCTTGATGCGAAGGGTTATGCGTCTACTGTTAAACAAGCGAAAAAGCTGGTTGAGAAACAAAAGCCTGAAGTTTGGGATATCTTGGATGAGGTTATTCGCGAACATCCGGTGATGCTCAATCGTGCGCCGACTTTGCACCGTCTTGGTATTCAGGCGTTTGAGCCTGTGTTGGTTGAAGGTAAAGCTATTCAGCTGCACCCACTTGTTTGTGCGGCGTTTAACGCTGACTTTGACGGTGACCAAATGGCGGTTCACGTTCCGCTTTCACTTGAAGCACAACTTGAAGCGCGTGTGTTGATGATGTCGACCAATAACGTTCTGCACCCAGCAAACGGTGCGCCGATTATTGTGCCATCGCAGGATATCGTGCTTGGTCTTTATTACCTCTCGCTTATTTATGATAATGAGCCGGGTGAAGGTATGATGTTTGGCTCTGTAGCTGAGATCCGTCATGCGCTTGATAATAATGTTGTGACATTGCACACCAAGATTAAAGGTCGATATAAGTCTGTTGATGATGCTGGTGAAGAAGTCAGCACCGTTTATGACACAACGCCGGGCCGCATGATCCTTGGTGAGTTGTTGCCGAAAAAACCTGGTGTTTCTTTTGAAGTCATCAACCGGATGCTGACGAAGAAAGAAATCTCAGCGATGATTGATGCGGTTTATCGGAATTGTGGTCAGAAGGAATCTGTCATTTTCTGTGACCGGATTATGCAAACTGGATTTAAGCATGCGTGTTTGGCTGGTATTTCGTTTGGTAAGGATGACATGGTTATTCCTGATACCAAAGCGAAGATCGTAACTGACACTGCTGACTTGGCGCGTGAATATGAACAGCAATATAATGATGGTCTGATTACACGCGGCGAGAAGTACAACAAGGTTGTTGATGCTTGGGCGAAATGTACTGACAAAGTTGCGGCTGAGATGATGGACCGGATTTCTGCGGTGCATGTGGATGATGAAACAGGACGGACCATTCCAACAAACTCAGTTTATATGATGGCTCATTCTGGTGCGCGTGGTTCACCCCAACAGATGAAACAGCTTGCTGGTATGCGCGGACTGATGGCGAAACCATCTGGTGACATTATTGAAACACCGATTACGTCGAACTTTAAAGAAGGTTTGACTGTTCTTGAGTACTTTAACTCGACCCACGGTGCGCGGAAAGGTCTTGCTGATACGGCTTTGAAAACAGCGAACTCTGGTTATCTAACACGCCGTCTTGTTGACGTGGCGCAAGATAGCATTATCAATGAGATCGATTGTGGAACGGATAAGTCTATTGCTGTATCTGCTGCGGTTGATAGTGGTGAAGTGATTGTGTCGCTTGGCACACGGGCGCTTGGCCGGACTGTTGCTGAAGATGTTACTGACCCTGAGTCAGGGCGTGTTCTTATTGAAGAAGGTAAGTTGATTGATGAAGCTGATGCTATCGCGCTTGACAATTCATCAATTCAAGAAATTCAGATTAGGTCTGTTCTTACCTGTGAAACCAGAAATGGTTGCTGTTCTAAGTGTTATGGCCGCGACCTAGCGCGTGGTACTCCAGTGAACCTTGGTGAAGCTGTTGGTGTTATTGCAGCGCAATCAATTGGTGAGCCTGGTACACAGCTTACAATGCGGACATTCCACATTGGTGGTACAGCGCAGGTGGTTGATAGCTCATTTGTTGAAGCGAGCTATGATGGTATTGTTGACTTTAAAAACAAAGACATTGCCAAAGATAGCCAAGGCCGTTTGGTTGCAATGAGCCGGAACCTTGTTCTTGTTATTAAGGACGCTGACGGTAAGGAACTTGCAACACATAAAATCTTGCAAGGTGCTCACTTGAAAGTTGACCAAGGTGATAAGGTAAAACGCGGTATGCGGATTGCTGAATGGGATCCTTATACACGTCCGATCCTTTGTGAGGTTGATGGTGTTGCAACATTTGAAGACTTGACTGACGGCATCTCTGTTGACGAACAGTTTGATGAGGCAACAGGTATTGCGAACCGTGTGATTATCGACTGGCGTTCAAGCCCACGTGGTGAGAATTTGAAACCAGCGATTGCGATCACCGATAGTAAAGGCGAAGTGCTTGAGACTAAACGTGGTGGTGAGGCGAGATCTATCCTCTCTGTTGAGGCTGTGCTCTCTGTTGATCCAGGCGCGAAAGTGAAAGCTGGTGACGTCTTGGCCCGTATTCCACTTGAGAGTGCGAAAACAAAAGATATTACTGGTGGTCTACCTCGTGTTGCTGAATTGTTTGAAGCACGCCGTCCAAAAGATCATGCGATTATCGCTGAGATTTCAGGTACTGTTGAATTTGGCCGTGACTATAAGAATAAGCGCCGGATTGCGATTGTTCCTGATAATGAAGATGAAGATCCAGTAGAATATCTCATTCAAAAAGGTAAGCACCTTTCTGTTCAAGAAGGTGACCGTATTGAAAAAGGTGAATATCTTCTTGATGGCCACCCGGCTCCACATGACATTCTTGCTATTAAGGGTGTTGAAGAGCTTGCGACTTATCTTGTGAATGAAATTCAAGATGTGTATCGCCTGCAAGGTGTGCCGATTAACGATAAGCACATTGAAGTGATTGTTCGTCAGATGCTTCAAAAAGTTGAAGTTGAGCATCCTGGTGAGACGTCCATGCTGAAGGGTGAACAAGTTGATCGTTTTGATTTCCTTGATCAAAATGAAGCTGCTGAAAAAGATGGCCGTCAACCTGCTAAGGGTAGCCCTGTCTTGCTTGGTATTACGAAAGCAAGCTTGCAGACGAAGAGTTTCATCTCTGCGGCTTCATTCCAGGAGACAACACGCGTTCTAACTGAAGCGGCTGTTGCTGGTAAATCTGACACGCTTGAAGGCTTGAAAGAAAATGTGATTGTTGGGCGTCTTATCCCAGCTGGTACGGGTGCGATGCTCACCAAGCTGCGTAAAGTGTCGACAATGCGTGACGAGCTGATTTTAAAAGAACGTGATGCTGGTATGGATGTAGAAAGTCCGATCATTAATGAAACACCAGTTGAAGATGTGATCGTACCGGATGCTCCTGAGGGAGATCCAACAGCAGCTGAATAATAGTAGCTCTAAGATATTTTAAAAAGCCGCTTCTTTGAAGCGGCTTTTTTTTGTCATGTTAAATGGCTAAACTATTTTAGACGGATTATTTTTATCGTTTACGTATTAAGCTTAGATCATATCAATTTAAGTAAAGGGGAGAGTGGTAGTGTCTCAAGATCTTGGTGCTCAAAGTGATCATCTTGGACAAGTTACAACTTATAATTGGCTCTCTCGGCAATTTCACTGGATTATTGCAGCTCTTATTTTTATGGCCTTTGCGCTTGGGTTGACCATGGAGCCGCTTGAGCTTTCCAAAGAGAAGCTCAATTTTTATGCCTGGCATAAATGGCTTGGTCTCATCATTTTATCTCTCGTTTTGCTCAGACTAATATGGCGTTTGATAACTAAGGTTCCAACTCATCAAAGTGTGACTGTTCCTCCGCTCTTTCATTTTGGCGCCAAGGTTGGGCATTTTTTGCTTTACGCTGTTCTCATTATACTTCCCCTGATTGGCTGGCTTCGTAGCTCAAGTGCTGGGTTTGAGATTGTTCTGTTTGAAGTGATCCCGGTTCCTGATTTGATTGGCAAGGATGAAGTGCTTTCAAATAGGCTAGCCTTTCTGCATAAAATGCTGGCTTATTTTTTAGCACTCCTGGTTTTAGGGCATGTGGTTGCTGTTTTTATTCATCATCAGTTTTTTAAAGATCCGATTTTGAATAAGATGAAACCACATTTGCTGCACAAACTTCTCATTTTAGCGGTGCTCTTAGTGGGAGTGGTTTTTTATGGTTTCTATGTTGGGTTTGCGCCGAAAGCTTCTCTTGAAGATTTAAAGTCTCAGGTCGCAGTTGAGAAAGTGGAGACAAAGACCGCTTCTAAAGAAACGTCCTCTAAAACAGCTGAAACCCAGGATCACTGGACTATTGATAAAACGGCCAGTTTGCTTGAATTCACAGCAACACAAAAGAGCGCTAAAACAAGCGGGACCTTTAAGACCTATCAATTGAAGCAATTGGTCTTTGAGGAGGAAGATTTAAGTAATGCTGTGGTTGAGATAGAGATTGATGTTGCGTCTCTTTCCTTAAGTAATTTGTTGGTTGAGCAGACTTTGGGGAGTTCACAGTGGTTTAATGTGGGTGAATTTCCAACGGCCAAGTTTATCTCTAAAGAATTTAAATCTCTTGGGGGAGAGAGGTATCAAGTCTCTGGTGATTTACAGATTAAAGATATTGTTAAACCTGCCATAGTGAGTTTGACTATTCAAAAGTCTGTAAATGAGCAATCGGGAGATGTAGTTATTGAGGCCACAGGAGAGACGGTCATTAGCCGGCTTAGCTTTAATATAGGACAAGGTGAGTGGGCATCTACTGATGATTTAGCTGATGAAGTTCAGTTAAAAATACATATTCGTGCCTTAAAGACACGGTAGCTGATAAATTAAATTTAATTGCGTATGTTTGAAGGAGACAAAAATGAAAAAATTATTAGCCCTTGCTACAGTATTAGTTGGCTTTTCAGCTCAGCCTGTTTTGGCAGAGAGCCAGACTTATAAATTTGATAAACAACATACCGAGGTCATATTTTCTTATCGTCATTTAGGTTTGTCACGGGCTTATGCTACGTTTGACAAGGTTGACGGTGAGCTGAAGATTGATCGAAATGCCCCTGAGAAAAGTAAAGTTAATGTTGTGATTGATGTCAAAAGCATTGATACAGGGGTGGATATTTTTGACAAACACATTCAAGGAGCTGACTTTTTCCATACTGCAAAATACCCAAAAGCGACCTTTGTAAGCACCAAAGTGCAAAAGAGTTCTGGTGGTAGTTTTAAAGTGACAGGGAATTTGACCATTAAAGGTAAAACGAAGCCCGTGAGTTTAAACCTGAAACTAAATGCAGATAAAGAGCACCCGATGGCGGCTTTTAACCCGAAAATGAAAGGCGTTTATGTTGTGGCCTTTTCTGGCAAGACAACAATTAAACGTAGTGATTTTGGCATGGGGCTTTATGTACCGGCAACCAGTGATGAAGTTGATATTATTATTGAGACGGAAATGCTTCGCAAATAAAGTGTAATTTATGAGGCTATGGCTTCATTTCATTTGTTTTGATTAGTCCAGCTTGTGAGCCACAAGCTGGACTTTTTATTTTTGGGAATGGTTTAAGGTTTGATCTATGTAGGGCATTAGGTTTTCAAAAGCATTCTCTTGATTGATCTTAACTGATATCTGTTTGGCATTTTCTTGATATTCTGGGTTCGTGTTTATCTCCCTTAAGCTGGCTGCTAGGGTTTCAACGGTCAGATCTTTAAGCTTAATTGGTGCGGGGCCTAGTTTTTTCTCGGCAATGATTTGTCCCCAAAAAGGTTGGTCAAAGGCAAAAGGACAGATGAGAGTTGGGCGCCCAGCTCTTAGCCCAGCCGCTGTCGTGCCGGCGCCGCCATGATGAACAACTGCTTTACAAAGCGGGAAGAGGCGATGATGGGGCATGGGGGCTAAGCTTAAGATTTTCTCTGAATGTGAAAGGGGTGTTAAGTCTGCCCAGCCTTTAGAAATGATGGCTCGCACATTGGCTTTTTCAACTGCTTTACATATCAGTTCTGTGAGCTCTCTCTCATTTTGAGGTATCATACTGCCGAAGCCGATATATATAGGCGGTTCTCCTTCCTTAAGAAATTGGGCTAAATTTGCAGGTGGTTGCCAGTTTTCTCCTTCATGATCATTAAATGAATAGCCGATTATTTGGGCGGTTTGGGGCCAATCATTTGGGCGAGGATGGAGGTGTTTGCTGTAAATATGTAGGACTGGAACTGGACTTCCAGCTTTTTGAAAGGCGGGGGTAAAGATAGAATCAGGGGGTAGCCCAAGTTTTTTTCTGAGTTCTTTATAAATAGCCGAATAAAAAACTCTAGAGAATCGTACAGGTAGATGGGTGAATTGGTTATAGAATCGCCCTGAAAATGGCCCGAATTTGAGAGGCATTAGGATGTTGGGGCGTGTTTTTGTTGGCGTTAATGGAACGGTTGATATGTAGATTAAAGGAACGTTTTTACTTTCTGCTAGATCTGAGCAAGCAGGTAGTGAGACGTGTGAGATGATCAAGTCTGTATCTTCAGCTGCGTGAGGTAGGGTGGTGATTAAAACATCTCTTACATTTTGTTTGAAAAAAGCGAGTGTTTTTCTGATTTTGAAGATGTTAAACTCAAGTAAGTTTTGTTCTTGAGTGGCTTTTAAGAGTTCTTTGATAGGTTCTAGACCTATTGAAGCGTATTCTAGCTGGTTTGATAGAATCCAGTCTTTAAAGTCGACTGGAGCAGCAAGCCTGACTAAAAAACCTCTTTTCTTTAGTAAAATTGCAAAATTAAGGAAGGGTTCAACATCACCTCTGGTGCCATTTGTGATCAATGTGATGTGCTTCATGGCCTTGCTGTTACCCTTAAATTTAAGTGGTTATGTTGATTAATATTTTATATGAATTGAGTTCACATTTTTACTTAAAATGATGAAATGAAAAAAAATGACATTTCAATGTTGTTAACTGTTGACGCCAGACGAAAGCCGCTATATGTTGCGCCCTACTCACAACAGGTCGTAAGTGAATGAAAGTCGCCCGCGGATCTCTTTTTCGCAGCCATATTTATAATGGTTTGGGAGACTAAAACGCTTAAACACTGATGTTTGAAACCAAGAACTACATGAGAGACCCATGATCCTTATTGGTCATTTTAGACCCTTATTGATCCTCTGATGTTTTGATGTTGAGCCTTTGGTGATTCTGCATATAAGCAGATATTGCCAATGCAGGCTCAGCTCGATTTTGGTGTTTAAGGATCATAATTGCCATGATCAGGGTATGCCATTTTATTTAGGATCAAGTTTTGATCCAGGATGGGATATTCGCTGGTCAGGCGCTAGAATTTGGATGTAGCAAATGCCTACAATACAACAGCTTGTTAGAAAACCGCGCAAGCCGCAGGTTAAAAGAAATAAAGTGCCAGCGATGGAGGCTTGTCCTCAAAAGCGCGGCGTATGTACACGTGTTTATACAACGACCCCGAAAAAGCCTAACTCAGCGATGCGTAAAGTTGCTCGTGTGAGATTGTCAAACGGCTTTGAGGTGACAAGCTATATTCCAGGTGTTGGTCACAACCTTCAAGAGCACTCAGTTGTTCTTATTCGTGGTGGTCGTGTGAAAGACTTGCCTGGTGTTCGCTACCACATCTTACGTGGTGTGCTTGATACACAAGGTGTCGCAGATCGTAAGCAGCGCCGTTCTAAATATGGTGCGAAACGTCCGAAGTAATTTTATTCGGCTGGAATTAATTAGTTTATTGGCTGGGAGAGCAAAATGTCACGCCGCCACAGAGCAGAAAAAAGAGATATCATTCCTGATCCGAAATTCGGTGATGTTGTTTTAACGAAGTTTATGAACAGCATTATGAAGGATGGTAAGAAATCTACCGCAGAGCGCATTGTTTATGGTGCTCTCGATCGTGTTGAAGATAAAGCTAAGACTGATCCTGTTGAGTTGTTTCATCAGGCTTTAGAGAATGTCAGTCCTGCTATTGAAGTTCGTTCTCGCCGTGTTGGTGGTGCAACTTATCAGGTTCCTGTTGAGGTTCGCGCGGAACGCAAGAAAGCTCTTGCTATTCGCTGGTTGATTTCAGCTGCACGTGGTCGCAATGAGAACACAATGGTTGAGCGTCTTTCTGGTGAGTTGATGGATGCGGCGAATAATCGTGGCGCTGCAGTTAAGAAGCGTGAAGATACGCACCGGATGGCTGAAGCTAACCGCGCATTTTCACACTATCGTTGGTAGAATTAAAGAATTTATTTTTGAAATTTATTTTCAATTTTTGAGGAACCGGTCAAATGGCCCGCGAATACGACATTAAAGACTATCGCAACTTCGGTATCATGGCTCACATTGATGCTGGTAAGACAACAACTACAGAGCGTGTTCTGTACTATACAGGAAAAAGCCACAAAATTGGTGAAGTGCATGATGGTGCTGCAACAATGGACTGGATGGAGCAAGAGCAAGAGCGTGGTATTACAATCACCTCAGCTGCTACAACTTGTTTCTGGAATGACAAGCGCTTGAACATCATTGATACACCTGGTCACGTGGACTTCACAATTGAAGTTGAGCGTTCATTGCGTGTGCTTGACGGTGCTGTTGCTTTGTTGGATGCGAATGCTGGTGTTGAGCCGCAAACTGAAACAGTTTGGCGTCAGGCTGAGCGTTATGAAGTTCCTCGCATGATCTTTGTTAACAAGATGGATAAGCTTGGTGCTGATTTTTACAACTCAGTTGAAATGGTAAAAGAGCGCCTTGGTGCTGTTGCTCTTCCAATTCAATTGCCAATTGGTGCTGAAAGCGAATTTGAAGGTGTTATCGATCTTGTTCGTATGAATTCAATCATTTGGGAAGAAGAATCACTTGGTGCGAAATTCCGCATTGATGAGATCCCAGCTGACTTGGCTGACAAGGCTGCTGAGTACCGCGAAGCGATGATTGAAACTCTTGTTGAGCTTGATGAAGACGCTATGGAAGCTTACCTTGAAGGTAATGAGCCTAGCGAAGAAAAAATCATTGAGTTGATCCGTAAGGGTACTATCAATATTGATTTCCACCCAATTCTTTGTGGTACAGCCTTTAAAAACAAAGGTGTTCAGCCTTTGCTTGATGCGGTTGTTGATTATCTTCCGTCTCCAGTCGATATTCCTTCGATTAAAGGTATCGATGTTAAGACAGAAGAAGAAACAGTTCGCAAAGCATCTGATGATGAGCCGCTTTCAATGCTTGCCTTTAAGATTATGAACGACCCATTTGTTGGCTCGCTAACATTTGCTCGTATCTATTCAGGTAAAGTTGAATCAGGCATGACATTGCTGAATTCAGTAAAAGATAAAAAAGAGCGTATTGGCCGTATGTTGCTTATGCACTCAAACGATCGTGAAGATATTAAAGAAGCATATGCTGGTGATATTGTTGCGATTGCAGGTCTTAAAGATGTGACAACTGGTGATACTCTTTGTATTCCAACATCTCCTGTTATTCTGGAGCGTATGGAATTCCCTGATCCAGTTATTGAGATTGCTGTTGAGCCTAAATCTAAGGGCGATCAAGAAAAGCTTGGTATTGCGCTTAACCGTTTGGCTCAAGAAGACCCGTCATTCCGTGTTTCATCAGATGAAGAATCTGGTCAAACAATTTTGAAAGGTATGGGCGAGCTACACCTCGACATTCTTGTAGATCGTATGAAGCGTGAATTTAACGTTGAAGCGAATATCGGCCAACCTCAAGTGGCTTATCGCGAAACAATCACGCAATCAGCAGATGTTGATTACACTCACAAGAAGCAATCTGGTGGTTCTGGTCAGTTTGCTCGTGTGAAAATGACAATTGAACCTGGTGAGCCAAATTCAGGATTTGAATTTGAGAGCAAGGTTGTTGGCGGTAACGTGCCAAAAGAATATATCCCTGGTGTTGAAAAGGGTATTCAGTCAGTTATGGATGGCGGTATCTTGGCCGGTTTCCCACTTCTTGATGTGAAGGTAACTTTGACTGATGGTGCATATCACGACGTTGATAGTTCTGTGATGGCATTTGAAATCGCTGGTCGTGCTGGTTTCCGTGAAGGTGCTAAACAAGCTGGCCCTAAATTGCTTGAGCCTATTATGAAGGTTGAAGTTGTGTCTCCTGAAGAATATGTGGGTGGCATTATGGGTGACTTGAATAGTCGTCGCGGTCAGGTGCAAGGCCAGGAGCAACGTGGTAACGCGTTGGTTGTGAATGCAATGGTTCCGCTAGCCAATATGTTTGGTTATGTGAATACACTGCGCTCACAAAGCCAGGGTCGTGCTCAGTTCACGATGCAATTTGATCATTATTCACAAGTACCTCAAGCTGTTGCTGAAGAAGTTCAAGCTAAGTTTGCTTAAGGTAAGTGTGTGTAACGAAATTAGTTTTTGATTTTTTGAAGTTTGGTTAAATCGTGTTTTAGAAACACATTTTAAAAACACAGTAGACTGAAAGATGGAGAGCCAAGATGGCCAAGGAAAAATTTGAGCGTAATAAACCTCACGTGAATATCGGAACCATCGGTCACGTTGACCATGGTAAAACAACACTTACAGCTGCGATTACTATGATCCTTGCTGAAGCTCAAGGTGGCGAAGCTAAAAGCTACGCAGATATCGATAATGCTCCTGAAGAGCGTGAACGTGGTATTACAATTTCAACGGCTCACGTTGAGTATGAAACTGATAATCGTCACTATGCTCACGTTGACTGCCCAGGTCACGCTGACTATGTGAAGAACATGATCACTGGTGCTGCTCAGATGGATGGTGGTATTTTGGTTGTGAACGCTGCTGATGGACCTATGCCTCAGACACGTGAGCACATTCTTCTTGCTCGCCAAGTTGGTGTTCCAGCGCTTGTAGTTTTCATGAACAAAGTTGACCAAGTTGACGATGAAGAGCTTCTAGAGCTTGTTGAAATGGAAATTCGTGAACTACTATCAGAATACGGTTTTGATGGTGACGATATTCCAATCATTAAGGGTTCAGCGTTAGCTGCGATTGAAGGTAAAGACGAGAAAATTGGTAAAGAAGCTATTCTTGAGCTGATGGCAGCTGTTGACGAGCATATCCCAACTCCAGATCGTCCAAAAGACCAACCATTCCTAATGCCAATTGAAGACGTGTTCTCAATTTCTGGTCGTGGTACAGTGGTAACTGGCCGTGTTGAACGTGGTATCATCCATGTTGGTGACGAAATTGAAATTATGGGTATCAAAGATACACAAACAACAACATGTACTGGTGTTGAAATGTTCCGTAAGCTTCTTGATCAAGGTGAAGCTGGCGATAATGTTGGTGTACTACTTCGTGGTACGAAACGTGAGGAAGTTGAACGCGGTCAGGTACTTTGTGCACCTGGTTCAATCACACCGCATACTAAATTTAAGGCAGAAGCTTACATCTTGACTAAAGATGAAGGTGGCCGCCATACACCATTCTTCACAAACTATCGTCCACAGTTCTACTTCCGTACAACTGACGTGACAGGTGTTGTGACATTACCTGATGGTACTGAAATGGTTATGCCTGGTGATAATGTTGAAATTAACGTTGAGCTAATCGTGCCAATTGCGATGGAAGAGAAACTACGTTTCGCTATCCGTGAAGGTGGCCGGACTGTTGGTTCAGGCGTTGTTGCTTCAATCATTGAATAACGTTTAATTGTAATTTCGGCGTCTTCGCACTTTAGTGAGGAGACGCCGCTTTCATTCTTTAAGGTGTGCTTCGATGCAAAGCCAAAATATTAGAATACGTCTCAAGGCTTTCGATCATCGTATCCTCGATGTGTCGACCAAGGAGATCGTGAACACAGCAAAGCGCACAGGCGCTGATGTTCGTGGCCCGATACCGTTGCCGACGCGAATTGAGAAATACACGGTCAATCGTTCGCCGCACGTTAATAAGAAATCACGTGAACAGTTTGAGATGCGTACACATAAGCGTCTGATCGACATTGTTGATCCAACGCCGCAAACAGTGGATGCATTGATGAAGCTAGATCTCGCCGCTGGCGTAGATGTTGAAATTAAGCTTTAAGTGCGTGTTCTTTAAAGCCTGATAAAGGCTTATAAATGAGAATTCGCTTTAAAATGTAGATTTAGAACTTAAGGACGGGACCAATGCGGTCAGGTGTCATAGCGCAAAAGGTCGGAATGACCAGGGTTTTTACAGAAGCAGGTGATCATATTCCTGTGACTGTTTTGAAACTTGATAGTTGTCAAGTTGTTGCCCAGCGAACTGAAGAAAAAAACGGATATTGTGCTCTACAAATTGGTAGCGGCAAAGCTAAGGTGAAAAACACCACAAAAGCTCAGCGCGGTCATTTTGCAGTTGCTAAGGTTGAACCCAAACATCGTTTGGTTGAATTCCGGGTGAGCCCAGAAAATCTTATTGAAGTTGGTAGTGAACTTACAGCCGATCACTTCTTAGCTGATCAGTATGTTGATATTACTGGTACTTCTATTGGTAAAGGTTTTGCTGGTGGTATGAAACGACACGGTTTTGGTGGTCTTCGGGCTTCTCACGGTGTGTCTATTTCTCACAGATCTCACGGCTCTACGGGTCAATGTCAGGATCCTGGTAAGGTTTTCAAGGGTAAGAAAATGGCTGGTCATATGGGTGCTACTCAAGTGACAGCTCAAAACCTGAAAATCGTTAAAGTTGATGCTGAGCGCGGCCTATTGATGGTCAAAGGCGCAGTACCTGGCTCTAAGGGCGGATGGGTTCTTGTTAATGATGCAGTGAAGAAAGCTCTTCCTGAAGGTGTTCCAACTCCGGGTGCTTTTAAAGCTCCAGCTGGTGCAACTACTGCCAAAGAGGCTCCTGCTTCAGAAGAGAAGGAAGCGTAAGTCATGAAACTTGATATTAAAACACTTGATGACAAGTCAGTTGGCTCTGTTGACCTTGATGAAACAATTTTTGGTCTTGAACCGCGTGCAGATATTTTGCACCGCTGCGTTCGTTATCAACTCGCGAAACGTCAAGCTGGAACTCACGCTACATTAGGTCGTTCTGATGTTCGTGGCACAACAAAGAAATTTGTGAAGCAAAAAGGTTCTGGCGGTGCTCGTCACGGCAATAAAAAAGTTAATATTTTCCGCGGTGGTGCGAAAGCTTTTGGTCCTACACCACGTAGTCACGCGCATGATTTAACAAAGAAATTTAGAGCACTTGGTCTTCGTCATGCTCTTTCAGCAAAAGCGAAAGCAGATGAGCTTATTGTGATCGAAGACACAAGCTCTGCTGATGGCAAAACAAAAAGCTTACTTGCTCAATTTGTAAAGCTTGGGCTTAGCAAAGCATTGGTTGTTGATGGCGCTGAAGTGAATGAAACTTTTGGCCGTGCTGCAAGCAATATTCCTGAAGTTGATGTGCTTCCTGTTCAAGGCATCAATGTTTATGACATTCTTCGCCGAGATAAGCTTGTTTTGACTAAAGCTGCGGTGGAAGCTTTGGAGGCTCGTTTTAAATGAGACAAGCAGAATTATATGACGTAATCGTCGCTCCAGTGATCACTGAAAAATCAACAGGTGCTAGTGAGCACAATCAGGTTGTTTTCAAGGTTGCTGATACAGCGTCTAAACCTCAGATTAAAGAGGCCATTGAAGGTCTTTTTAAAGTGAAGGTGAAAGCTGTAAACACATTGAACCGTAAAGGCAAAGTCAAACGGTTTAAAGGAATTAAAGGCAAGCAAAACGATAAAAAGATTGCTGTCATAACATTAGAAGAAGGTCACACAATTGATGTGGCTACAGGGCTTTAAGTCTTTTATAAGACTTTAAAGTTGAAGGGCTTTAAGAGGACACGAGATGGCACTTAAAACGTATAAGCCAATTACTCCTGGTCAGCGTAGTCTAGTAACAGTAGACCGCTCAGACCTTTGGAAAGGCAAGCCAGTTAAATCTCTTACTGAGGGATTGACCAGTAAAGGTGGCCGTAACAATACGGGCCGTGTCACTGCGCGTCGTCGTGGTGGTGGTCACAAGCGTAGCTACCGTATGGTGGATTTTAAACGTCTTAAGCGTAACATGGAAGCTGAAGTACTACGGATTGAATATGATCCTAACCGTACAGCTTACATCGCATTGATTAAGTACGAAGATGGTGAAGTTGCTTACATCTTGGCGCCGCAAAGATTAACTGCAGGCGACAAAGTGATTGCTGGCGATAAGGTTGACGTGAAACCTGGTAACGCTATGCCACTTCGCAATATGCCAATCGGTACGATTGTTCACAATGTTGAGATGAAAATTGGCAAGGGTGGTCAAATTGCTCGCTCTGCTGGGACTTATGCTCAACTTGCTGGCCGCGATAGTGGTTATGCGATTATGAAATTATCATCTGGTGAAACACGCATGATCCATGCTGATTGCATGGCAACTGTTGGCGCTGTTTCTAACCCTGATAATTCAAACATTAAATTAGGTAAAGCGGGTCGCAAACGCTGGATGGGTAAACGCCCAGCTGTACGCGGTGTTGCTATGAACCCTGTTGATCACCCACATGGTGGTGGTGAAGGCCGTACATCTGGTGGTCGTCATCCGGTTTCTCCTTGGGGTAAACCAACGAAGGGTAAACGTACTCGCTCAAATGCATCTACGGATAAGTTTATTGTTCGTAGCCGCCACATGAAGAAGAAAAGATAGGAGAGCTTGATGGCACGTTCATCTTGGAAAGGCCCATTTGTCGATCGTTACCTCCTCAAGAAGGCGGAAGCAGCTCAAGGGTCCACTCGTAAAGATGTGATCAAGATTTGGTCGCGTCGTTCAACAATTTTACCGCAGTTCGTGGGATTAACATTTGGCGTTTATAACGGCAAAAAACACATTCCAGTGCTCGTTTCTGAAGACATGGTTGGTCACAAGTTTGGTGAATTTTCTCCAACTCGTACTTACTATGGCCACACTGCGGATAAGAAAGCTAAGAGGAAGTAACGCAAAATGGGTAAGGCAAAACAACAACGCCGTCTAGCCGATAATGAGGCCCAGGCTGTTACACGTAACATTCGTATCAGTCCTCAAAAGCTGAATTTGGTTGCGACGTCTATTCGCGGAAAAAAGGTAGAAAAAGCTTTGGCTGATCTAACCTTTTCTAGAAAACGCATTGCAAAAGACGTGAAGAAAACTCTTGAATCAGCGATTGCTAATGCTGAAAACAACCACGGACTTGATGTTGATAGTCTTGTTGTTTCAGAAGCCTTTGTTGGTAAAGGTCTAGTGATGAAGCGCTGGCAACCAAGAGCACGTGGCCGTGTTGGTAAAATTCTAAAACCTTTTTCACGTCTGACCGTTGTGGTCCGCGAAGTTGAGGAGACCGCATAATGGGTCAGAAGATTAATCCTGTTGGCATGCGCCTTGGTATCAATAGAACTTGGGATAGCCGCTGGTACGCTACGAAAGATGAATATGGTGATCTTCTTCTTGAAGATTTCAAAATTCGGGAGCACATCTTAAAGTATCGCCGTCAGGCTGGTATCTCTAAAGTTGTTATTGAGCGCCCTCATAAAAAATGCCGTGTGACAGTACATAGTGCGCGTCCTGGTATTTTGATCGGTAAAAAAGGCTCTGACATCGAGAAGCTTAAAGGTGCTTTGAAAAAATATACAGACAGCGAAGTTCACTTGAACATCGTTGAAGTTAGAAAGCCTGAAATTGATGCAAACCTTGTTGCTGAAGGTATTGCTCAGCAGCTTGAGCGCCGTGTGGCTTTCCGCCGTGCGATGAAACGCTCAGTTCAGTCTGCTATGCGTTTAGGCGCTGAAGGTATTCGTATTAACTGTGCGGGTCGTCTTGGTGGTGCTGAGATTGCTCGGATGGAATGGTATCGTGAAGGCCGTGTGCCGCTACATACACTACGCGCTAATATCGATTATGGTACAGCCAAAGGTGTAACCGCTTACGGTATCATTGGTATTAAAGTTTGGATTTTCAAGGGTGAGATCATGGAACATGATCCAATGGCTCAAGAGCGGATTTCTATTGAAGCTCAAGAAGGTGGCCGCCCTAGAAATAATGGCCCTAAGCGCCAAGCTAATTAAAGGAACTTTTAATTATGTTGCAACCAAAACGGACGAAATTCCGCAAAGCTCATAAGGGTAAGATCAAAGGTGTTGCTAAAGGTGGCACAACTTTGAACTTTGGTTCCTATGGTTTGAAAGCTTTGGAAGCTGAGCGTGTGACAGCTCGTCAAATTGAAGCGGCTCGCCGTGCGATGACTCGTCAAATGAAACGTGCTGGTCGGGTATGGATTAGAATTTTCCCTGATCTACCTGTTTCTAAAAAGCCTACCGAAGTTCGGATGGGTAAGGGTAAAGGTTCAGTTGAATACTGGGCTGCTCGTGTGGCTCCTGGCCGTATTATGTTTGAAATTGACGGTGTTGAAGATGACATCGCCCGCGAAGCTTTATCGTTGGCGGCTGCCAAGCTACCGATCAAGACACGTATTGTTAAGCGTCTTGGTTCATAAGCGTTAAAGTTGCAATTTATGTTAGGATTTGAAGGGTTTTTGGCCATGAAGGCGAGTGATCTTAGAGATAAAACACCAGATCAGCTAGATGATGAGCTGGTGAAATTAAAAAAAGAGCAATTCAATCTGCGCTTCCAGGCTGCTACTGGCCAAATGGAAAACACAGCTCGTGTTCGTCATGTGCGCCGCGAAATTGCACGGATTAAAACCGTATTACGGGAAAAACAAGCTGCAAGTGCTTAAGTGCGCGCTTTAAGCTTTGGTTTGAGGATTTGAAATAATGCCTAAACGAATTTTACAAGGGGAAGTGGTGAGTGACAAAACTGATAAAACAGTTGTTGTCAAAGTAGAACGCCGTTTTACTCACCCTCTTTATAAAAAGGTTGTGCGTCGCTCTAAGAAGTATCACGCGCATGATGAAGCAAATAAATATAAAAATGGAGATACAGTTCGCATTGAAGAATGTGTGCCAATTTCCAAAAATAAGCGTTGGGTTGTTGTTAACGCTGAATAATCCAATTGAGGATTTTTCGATTTGATTGAGTGAGTGTTTTAATACTCATTAATTAGTCAAAAAATATAACGGTCAGAATTGGTTGTTGCGAATTCTATAAAGGCCGAAAGAGGATAGTTTAAAATGATACAGATGCAATCAAATTTGGATGTGGCGGATAACTCTGGCGCTCGCCGTGTTCAGTGCATCAAAGTGCTTGGTGGCTCTAAGCGCAAATATGCATCGATTGGTGACACTATTGTTGTGAGTGTGAAAGAAGCTATACCACGTGGCCGTGTTAAAAAGGGCCAAGTGATGAAAGCTGTGATTGTTCGTACAGCCAAAGGTGTTCGCCGTCAAGACGGTAGCCTTATTCGTTTTGATCGCAATGCTGCGGTTTTAATTAATCAATCTGGTGAGCCAATTGGTACACGTATTTTTGGTCCTGTTACTCGTGAGCTTCGCGCTAAGAACCAAATGAAGATTGTTTCGCTCGCGCCTGAAGTGCTTTAAGAAAAGGGTCCTTTGAAAAATGGCTAAATTAAAGATAAAAAAGGGCGATCGTGTTGTTGTTCTTGCTGGTAAAGACAAAGGCAAGAAAGGCGAAGTGCTCAAGGTTCTTCCTAAAGAGAACCGCGTTATTGTGAATGGCGTAAATATGATTAAACGTCATCAAAAACAATCCGCATCTGACGAAGGTGGTATTATTTCAAAAGAAGCGCCTATCCATGTTTCTAACCTGTCTTTAGAAGATCCTAAAGATGGTAGCCCAACTCGCGTTGGTTACAAAACATTAGATGATGGCCGCAAAGTTCGCTTTGCTAAGCGTTCAGGAGAAGTTATCGATGGCTGAGGCTACTGCATATGAGCCACGCTTAAAGGCTCACTATAATAAAGTTGTTCGTGACGACTTATTGAAAAAATTTGAATATAGCAACCAAATGCAAATTCCTAAAATTGAGAAAGTTGTTCTCAATATGGGTATTGGTGAAGCTGTTAATGATCGCAAAAAAGTTCAATCTGCTTATGAAGATTTGACTTTGATTGCTGGTCAAAAGCCAGTTTATACAAAAGCACGTAAATCAATTGCTGGTTTTAAAGTGCGTGAAGAAATGGCACTTGGTGCAAAGGTTACATTGCGCAGTGCTCGTATGTATGAATTTCTTGATCGTCTGATTACAATTGCTCTACCGCGAGTGAAAGACTTTAGAGGGCTAAACCCTAAGAGTTTTGATGGGCGTGGTAACTATGCAATGGGCATCAAAGAACATATTATTTTCCCTGAGATTGACTATGATAAAGTTGATCAAATTTGGGGCATGGATGTGATTGTCTGCACCTCAGCACCAACGGATGATGAGGCACGGGCGCTGTTACGAGGTTTTAATTTCCCGTTCCCGGAAGAGAAGAAATAATCTCGATTGAGATGAAAAGTTCTTAAGATTTAAGGGAACAAACGGAGGAATAAATGGCAAAAAGATCAATGATCGAGCGTGATGTAAAGCGCAAACGCCTTGTGAAGGCAAATGCTTCTAAGCGTGCTCGTTTAAAAGCAATTGCTAGAGATAAAAGTTTACCAGCTGAAGAGCGTTTTAAAGCTCAATTAAAGCTGGCTGAGTTGCCGCGCAATTCAAGTCCAAATCGGATGCGCAACCGTTGTCAATTAACTGGCCGCCCACGCGGCTTTTATAGAAAGCTTAAACTATCGCGCATTGCGCTACGGGAATTGACCAATCAGGGTCTTATTCCTGGAATGGTAAAGTCAAGCTGGTAAGGAGAGACCTGTTCATGACAATGACAGATCCACTCGGGGATATGTTAACCCGAATTAGAAATGCTCAAATGCGTAATAAAAGCAAAGTTGCTACACCAGCTTCTAAGCTTCGTGCACGGGTTCTTGATGTTCTTCAAAAAGAAGGCTTCATTCGCGGCTATGCGCAGATCGATTATGATAATGGTAAGTCAGAAATCGAGATTGAATTGAAATATCACAATGGTGATCCAGTTATCCGCTCTATTAGCCGGGTTTCTACACCAGGTCGCCGTGTATATTCAGCAGTTAAGAATGTACCGATGGTTGCTAACGGTCTTGGTGTTGCAATTCTTTCTACACCTAAGGGTGTGATGTCAGATAGCGACGCGCGTGAAGCGAATGTTGGCGGTGAAATTTTGTGCAACGTATTTTAATTGCGTTGGAATTTAAGGAAGGGATAGCCCATGTCTAGAATCGGGAAAAAACCTGTTGCGGTCCCGTCTGGTGTGGAAGTCAAGGTAGACGGCCAAACAGTCAAAGCCAAAGGTTCTAAAGGTGAACTTGAAGTCACTTTGGTTGATGATGTTACTGTTGAATTGACTGATGACGGTGTTGTGGTTGCACCTGTAGGTGAGAGCAAGCGTGCTCGGTCTATGTGGGGCATGTCTCGTACACTTGTTTCAAACATCTTTGTTGGTGTAACCGAAGGTTATAAAAAAGAACTTGAAATTAATGGTGTTGGTTACAGAGCTGCAATTAAGGGTAAGAACCTTTCACTGCAACTTGGCCTTAGCCATGATGTTGACTACCCATTACCAGAAGGCATTAAAATTGAATGCCCAAGCCAAACAGAGATTGTTGTTTCTGGTATTGAGAAACAAGTTGTTGGTCAAGTAGCGGCTGAAATTCGCAGCTATCGTCCGCCAGAGCCATATAAAGGCAAAGGCATTAAATATAAAGATGAATATATCTTCCGCAAAGAAGGTAAGAAGAAGTAAGAGATAAGCTCATGAGCTCTGCAAAATCTACATTTGAACGTCGTAAAGCCAGAGTGCGCCGCACTTTAGCTCGCGTCGCGAACGGGCGCCCTAGATTGTCTGTTCATCGCTCTTCGCAACATATTTATGCGCAAATCATTGACGATCAGACAGGTAAAACCCTTGTTTCTGCGTCTAGCATTGAGAAGGGCTTGCGCGATAAAATTAAAAAAGGCGGCAATGTTGAAGCTGCTGAAGAAATTGGCAGCATTATTGCCGAACGCGGTAAAGAAGCAGGCATCGAAGAGGTTGTTTTCGATCGCGGTGGTTACATCTATCATGGTCGTGTGAAGGCCTTGGCAGAAGCTGCTCGCGAAAAAGGCTTGAAGTTTTAATTTTAAAAACGAGGCTTTATTCAATTAGTAAAGCCTTTAGTTTTTGTTTTTTGAGAGGACTTAACACGTGGCACGTAACCCAAAAGACCGGGAAGAAAAAGACAGTGAGTTTGTTGACAAACTCGTTCACATCAATCGCGTCGCTAAAGTTGTAAAAGGCGGTCGTCGTTTTGGTTTTGCAGCACTTGTTGTTGTTGGAGACCAAAAAGGGCGCGTTGGGTTTGGTCACGGTAAAGCTCGTGAAGTCCCAGAAGCGATCCGTAAAGCGACTGAGCAAGCTAAGCGCCAACTGATTAAGGTTCCGCTTCGTGAAGGTAGAACTCTTCACCACGATGTTAAAGGACGTCATGGTGCTGGTAAGGTTCTTCTTCGTGCAGCGCCTCCTGGTACTGGTATCATTGCTGGTGGTCCGATGCGTGCGGTTTTTGAAACTCTTGGTGTTCAAGACGTTGTTGCTAAGTCTCAAGGTAGCTCAAACCCATATAACATGGTTCGTGCAACTTTTGATGCGCTTAAAGGTGAAGATAGCCCACGTGGTGTTGCAGCCCGGCGCGGTAAAAAGGTGAGTGATATCGTTGCTCGTCGCCGTGATGGTGCTGGTGATAACCAATTGCAAGCTGACGTTTAATTTAGGAATTTGTTTAAATGGCTAAATCAGGAAAAACAATTACGGTTGAGCAAATTGGAAGCCGTATTCGCCAAAATGAGAAGCAGCGTGCAACTCTGACAGGCCTTGGTCTTACAAAGATGCATCAAAAACGTACATTGGAAGACACGCCTTCTGTTCGCGGAATGATCAATAGCGTTTCTCACTTGGTACGCGTAGTCGAAGACTAACCTACTTGTAGGTTTTGTAAATGCTGACTTTCAACATTTGAGAAGTTAGAAGAATTAATTTTGAATGCAAAGGATGCTTTAAGTGCATCTGAAGCCGAATGAAAAGCATAAAGGGTATCTTTCATGCGCTTAAATGAATTAAGAGACAATCCAGGTGCTACGAAAGAACGCAAGCGCGTTGGTCGTGGTATTGGTTCTGGTAAAGGTAAAACCGGTGGGCGTGGTGTAAAGGGTCAAAAATCACGTTCAGGTGTTGCGATTAAAGGTTTTGAGGGTGGTCAACAACCTATTCACCGTCGTCTACCTAAGCGCGGATTTAACAATATCTTTGCTAAAAACTTTAATGAAGTGAATTTGGGTCGCTTACAAAAAGCTGTAGACGAGAAGAAGCTATCAGCTGGTGATACAATCACTGTTGAGGCTTTGGTTGAAGCTGGTATCGTTCGCCGTGTTTTGGATGGTGTTCGCATTCTTGGCACTGGTGAACTTAAGGCGAAACTTAACTTTAAAGTTGCTGGCGCATCAAAAACAGCTGTTGCTGCGATTGAAAAAGCAGGAGGATCACTTGAGATCCTTGAAGCTAAGCCAGTTGCTGCAGAAGAGAAGTAATATAAATTAACAAAGAACATTCGTTAATTTATCTGATCTGAATTTACCAATTTGGTTTTCTCATAAAGGCTTTTCTTAGAAAAGCCTTTATAAATAAAAATAAAACGCCATATTGGTCAGATAAATATATGAGATAAATTGACTTATAGGGATTAAAATAATGGTTTCAGCTGCCGAACAGTTAGCCGCTAATTTGAATTTTTCTGCAATTGGTAAGGCAGAAGAACTAAAGAAGCGAATTTGGTTTACTTTAGGCGCTTTATTGGTTTATCGCCTTGGAACTTATATCCCTATTCCTGGTATTGATCTTGACCAATTGCGTTCTGTTTTCCAAGGAACAGGCTCTACTGGTGGTACTATTCTTGACCAGCTAAATTTATTCGCTGGTGGTGCTATTTCGCGGATGGCGATTTTTGCGCTGAATATCATGCCTTATATTTCTGCTTCGATTATTATTCAGCTTTTAACGACGGTTTCACCGCATTTGGAACAGCTGAAAAAAGAAGGTGAGCAGGGCCGCAAACAAATCAACCAATATACACGTTATGGTACTGTTATTTTAGCGACCATTCAGGCTTATGGCATTGCTGTTGGCTTGGAAGGGTCTACTAATAATGTGGTGCTCGATCCGGGTATGTTCTTTAGAGCGTCGACAGTGATCACGCTTGTTGGTGGTACAGTATTCTTGATGTGGCTTGGTGAGCAGATTACAGCCCGAGGCATTGGTAATGGTATTTCTCTTATTATCTTTGCTGGTATTGTTGCTGAATTACCTGGTGCTTTAGCTAGCGCGTTTGAACTCTCACGCCGTGGTACACTTTCTGTACCTCTTCTTATCGCTTTGCTTGTAGGTATTATTGCTATTATCGCAATCATCGTGTTCATGGAGCGGGCTCAGCGCCGGTTGCTTGTTCAGTATCCAAAACGCCAAATGGGTAATCGTATGGCGCAAGGTGATAACTCTCACTTGCCATTGAAGCTGAATACAGCTGGTGTTATTCCACCGATCTTTGCTTCAAGTCTTCTATTGCTACCTGCTACTTTTGCGGCCTTTGGGACAAGTGGAAGCTCTGAATGGTTCTCACAGCTAACAGCCATGCTTGGTCGTGGTCAGCCGCTTTACTTAGCGATTTATGTTGGCTTGATTATCTTCTTCGCGTTTTTCTACACAGCGATTGTGTTTAACCCTGAAGAAACAGCCGATAATTTGAAAAAATATGGTGGTTTTATCCCTGGCATTCGTCCTGGTACAAAAACAGCTGAATATATCGACTATGTTTTGACCAGAATTACAGTCGTTGGTGCAATTTACTTGGCACTGGTTTGTGTGCTACCTGAGTATCTTCAGTCTTATACAGCGGTTTCATTTGCACTTGGCGGTACTTCACTTCTCATTGTTGTGAGTGTGACGATGGACACAGTCTCACAAGTGCAAAGTCATCTTTTAGCGCATCAGTATGAAGGATTGATCAAGAAATCTAAATTGCGGGGAAGTCGGAGAAGATGAATATAATTTTATTAGGCCCTCCTGGGGCAGGTAAAGGTACACAAGCTCGTATCATTGAAAAAGAACGCGGCCTAGTACAGCTTTCAACAGGTGATATGCTTCGCGCAGCTGTTGCTGCTGGCACAGAAGTTGGTCTTAAAGCAAAAGCTGTGATGGAAGCTGGTGGATTAGTTTCTGATGAGATCGTAATTGGCATTATTTCTGATCGTATTGATGAAGCTGATTGCCAAAACGGTTTTATTCTTGATGGTTTCCCGCGCACATTGCCACAAGCGGCTGCTTTAGAAGAATTACTCTCTTCTAAGGGGAAGAGCCTTAACGCTGTGATTGAAATGCGCGTTGATGATGAGAAGCTTGTTGAGCGCATCACTGGCCGCTTTACATGTGGTGATTGTGGTGAAGGCTATCACGATAAATTCCGCATGCCAAAAACTGAAGGCCAATGTGACAATTGTGGCAGCTCTAACTTTAAGCGCCGCGCGGATGATAATGAAGAAACATTACGGACGAGATTGTTATCTTATTATAAAGAAACAGCGCCGCTGATTGGTTTTTATTTTGCGAAAGATAATCTGAGCTCACTTGATGGAACAGCTGATATGTCAGAAGTGACTGGCCAGATTAGGACTATTTTAGATAGCAAATCGTCTTAACGGTTGCTTAAGTTTTTTTGCTAGAAAGAGTGTAAGGGCTTGACGAAATGCGGTTAACCCCTTACAAAAGCTCTTTTTCACGCAAGATTTAGTGATTCTGTCAGAAAGTGCCTGTTTTGTGCTTTCTGTTTGCTGGTTTTTAAGGGGCTTTGAGGCCTGTTTTTAAAGTTCAGACCATTGGTGTATCACCAATAAACCTCAAAAAGCTTAGATTTAAGCGTTTGAGGAACAAATAGAAGGTTTTTGTTAGGCCATTTTGATCAATCAAGCGCCATTTTTGGGGAGGCTGGTTGATTGAATTTAACTGATAAAATGAAATTTAGTGAAACTTAAAGAGCGTAATTTAGTTCGCTCTTGATCAAGGAGAATACTGTGGCTCGTATCGCAGGTGTAAATATACCAACTAACAAGCGCGTTGTGATTGCGCTGACATATATTCACGGAATTGGTGACAAGTTCGCTCGTGAAATTTGTGAAGAAGTGAAAATTCCTTTGGATCGCCGTGTGAATGAACTATCAGACGCGGAAGTTATCCAAATTCGTGAAACAATTGACCGTGACTATATGGTTGAAGGTGATCTACGCCGTGAAGTTTCCATGAATATTAAGCGCCTAATGGATCTTGGCTGCTATCGTGGTCTTCGTCATCGTCGTGGGCTTCCTGTTCGTGGTCAACGTACACACACAAATGCGCGTACGCGTAAAGGACCAGCTAAAGCGATTGCTGGTAAGAAGAAGTAATTTAAAGGATTTGGTATTGGCAGATTGCTTCTTTTTACCTCTTGTTTGGGGTTGGTGGCGATTTTCAATATGATTTATTGAGAGACGAAGTAAATGGCACAAGAGAGAGCACGTGTTCGCAAGCGCGAAAAGAAAAACATCACATCTGGTGTTGCCCATGTGAGCGCTAGTTTTAACAACACGAAAATTACAATTACTGACGCACAAGGAAATGCAATTTCTTGGAGTTCAGCTGGTATGATGGGTTTTAAAGGGTCTCGTAAATCGACACCTTACGCGGCTCAGATGGCTGCTGAAGATGCGGGTAAGAAAGCTCAAGTGCATGGCATGAAAACTCTTGAAGTTGAAGTTACTGGTCCAGGTTCTGGCCGCGAATCTGCACTGCGTGCGCTTCAGTCAATTGGTTTTCAAGTGACGACAATTCGTGATGTAACTCCAATTCCTCATAATGGCTGTCGCCCTCGTAAGCGTCGCCGCGTATAATTTTAATGCGGGATTGAACTTTCACACTCTAGAGTTTGCTCGAGTGTGAAAACTGGCCGATTATACAGATTAAATGTTCTGAAAATATCGGCATTAAAAATAACTTAGACTGTGCTTTAGGGGCTGCCCTTATTGATAGGGTAAAAAGAGCAATAAAGGCTTTGTCCATTTTGTGAAGTCCATTTTGCGAATAAAGGTGACGAAACGTGATCCAGAAAAATTGGCAAGAACTTATTAAACCTGGCAAGTTAGACATTCAAGGTGGCCGCGATCCAAAGCGCCATGCAACTGCTATTGCTGAGCCGCTTGAGCGCGGTTTTGGTATGACACTTGGTAATGCTATCCGACGTGTGTTGTTATCATCATTGCGCGGTGCGGCGATTACTTCAGTTCATATTGATAGTGTTTTGCATGAGTTTTCTTCTATCACAGGTGTGCGTGAAGATGTGACAAACATTGTTTTGAACATTAAAGAGATCGCTCTTAAAGCTCATTCTGAAGGCACGAAGCGTATGGTGCTTCAAAAAACAGGGCCTGGTGTTGTGCGTGCTGGTGATATTGAAACTGGATCAGAGATTGAAGTTCTTAATCCTGAGCATGTGATTTGTAACCTTGATGATGGCGCCTCAATCCATATGGAATTTACGGCTGACACAGGTAAAGGTTATGTTCCAGCGGATCGCAACCGCCCAGAAGATGCACCGATTGGTCTTATCCCGGTTGATGCGCTTTATAGCCCGGTTCGTAAAGTTTCTTACAAAGTTGAGAATACTCGTGAAGGTCAGATCCTTGACTATGACAAGTTGATTTTAGACATTCACACTGATGGTTCTATCATTCCTGAAGATGCGATTGCGCTTGCTGCTCGTATCCTTCAAGACCAGCTTAGCATTTTTGTTAACTTTGAAGAGCCACAAAAAGAAGTTGTTGAAGAGAAGCAACCTGAACTTGAGTTCAATGCTGCTCTCTTGAAGAAGGTTGATGAGCTTGAGCTTTCTGTTCGCTCTGCGAATTGCCTGAAGAACGATAACATTGTTTACATTGGTGATCTTATCCAGAAAACCGAAGCAGAGATGTTACGTACGCCAAACTTTGGACGGAAGTCCTTGAACGAAATTAAAGAAGTTTTAGCTGGCATGGGGCTGCATTTGGGCATGGAAGTGCCGAACTGGCCACCAGAAAATATTGAAGAGCTAGCTAAGCGCTTTGAAGATCACTATTAAGTTTAAGTCGCCACTGTCACTGTAGATAAGTGGTTAGGTTAGGAGAAAACCAATGCGCCATGGTATGAAAGGGCGGAAGCTAAATAAGACGTCTAGTCATAAGAAGGCTATGTTTGCCAATATGGCTTCAGCTCTTATTAAGCACGAGCAAATTATTACAACACTGCCAAAAGCAAAAGAATTAAAACGTGTTATGGATCGCCTTATTACACTTGGTAAAAGAGGCAATTTGCATTCGCGCCGTCTTGCAGCTGCTCGTCTTCGTGATGAAGCTATGGCGAAGAAGCTTTTTGATGTATTAGCTGAGCGTTATAAAGATCGTAGCGGTGGTTACACACGCGTTCTTAAAGCTGGTTACCGTTATGGTGACAGCGCGCCAGTTGCTGTGATTGAGCTTGTTGACCGTGATGTAGATGCACGCGGCCAAGATTCAGGTCCAACAGCTGACTTTACAAAAGATGAAGACGCTGAAGTGGCTGCATAAGGCTCACTCTAAAGGTTAAGCCTTTTCTATAGAGCGCTAGACTCTTTAAAAAATGAATTTAAACCCGCCTCCAAAGATATTTTGGGGGCGGGTTTTGTTTGTTTTGAGCTTTTTACACTGTAGGTTTTTAGCAGATGCGAAAGTCTTCGAGTAAAAAGGCCATGGTAGGCGACTGATAGATGCTGAGAACAAGGGCAGCCAAGCCTAAGGCGGCGATAAAAAGAAGTATTGTTGGAATGGTCTTCTTTGATGTCTTCTTTGATGTCTTCTTTTCAGTCATGTTGCCACTCGTTTTTCTCTCTCAGTAGCGGGAGTTTCTTGAATTGGCCAGTTTAATAGGGCTGAGAGCAAGCTAAAGCCGATGGCCATATACCATACCATATCATAGTTTCCGGTTTGGTCATAAACATAGCCACCGAGCCATCCTCCAATGAAGGAACCAAGTTGGTGCCAGAAGAAGACAAAGCAGCCTAGCAACGACACAAGTGTCACGCCCCAA
>CAXIBI010000014.1:0-34108 GCA_964022305.1 uncultured Hyphomicrobiales bacterium
GCTAGAGTGAGGGCGGTTGTTTCTGTACCAGCCCAGAGATATTGTTTTAGCTCATCAATGACTTGTTTTTCGTCAAACTCAGGGATGTTTTCATCTTCTTTGGCCTTCATGATAAGGCTCATGAGGGTTTGTTCTCTGGTTGTAAGCGGGTCTTCACCGAGAACCATTTCTGGAACAGACCACCAGGTTTCAACCGCTTTGGCTGGATCAACTTCTGAGATGTCTTTTAACTCACCTGATTGGCGTCCCAAACGAATTGATTTATGGCTTGAGACGTCTGTATAAGTTTTTACAGCCTTGAATACGAAATGCGGGTTAAATGGCATTTTGCGATCAAAGAGGGCTCGGCAAACCATGTCAGCGGCCAATGTCCATGTTTCTTCGACCATTTCAATGGTTTCGCCTGTTTTGGCAAGCTCTGAGAAGCGGTCGCATTTGGCGTTAATGGCTTCAACCAAAAATGGGAAATAATTATCAAAGGCTTTTGGGTGGAAAGCGGGTTGCTGCGGCGTTCTGATATTTTGCCAGAGCTGACCATCAACGGTAATCATCGCGTCGCCAAAGATGGGACGGATACCTTCAAAATATTTGGTGTAATTGTCTGCGTTTGTTACGAGAACTCTACGGAAATGTTCGACGTCACTCATGAACCAGAGCTTTTGGTCTTTGAGATTGATCGGGATCACACCGCCGTATTTTTCACACATGTGCATGACCACTTGCATCGGGTTGGCCCCTTTGAGAAGTGGGGTCAATTTGAACCAGATGCTTTCTTCTTCGCCTAGATCATGTGACTGTTTTGGCACGTCAGCTACGGACATGGGTACCTCTTTACGCTCAATTACAATTTCGTTTGTTAAGAGCTGCATGATCAATCGTCGATTGATCGTTTTTGCGCTCATTTTTCAGCTTTACAATTTGTGAGAGAAAATGTGGTTTTAATGAGTAAACTGCCTCTAAAATGAGGTTAGTTTTCATAAATTTCCTATTTTAGGTCACTAAATGAAAGCCCCGTTCTGTGGCTCATTTTTTATAAATGGCCGACAAGTTTTCATATATATACTTCTTAACCCAAGCACCTAACATTAGTCTTGAGGGTCTGTCTAGAGTAAAGCCTTATACATAGTTACTCAAGGACGTGTTGATTTAACTCAAATGGTTACTGAAATTATGCATAATATGGTTAATTGCATTCTAAATATAGCTTTAAAGCCCTCTTGTGAGAGAAAATGCTGTTTCAGTGTTCAAATAGATTAAACAACTGCAATAATTGTCAATTTTTTCCTAGAGCGTGTCGTATTTTACTAAATTCAAAGTCACGCTCTATCTTTTTGTTTGGGCGTGTCTTTTTTCACAAAACCGGTATCCACTTTTGTGCGACACGCTCTAAATTATTGCAGTGGCGGAGAAAATAGCGGGGCTTGTTCTACACCGCTGGATGTGTCTAAAAGTCGCTCTCCTGCCATTTTTATCTGGCCTGATGCTACTTTTCTCAAGGCTTCTGGGTAGATCTCGTGCTCTGCTTTTAAAATTCGTTTGGCAAGAGTGTCTGGGGTGTCTTCTGGTAACACAGGAACGGCTGCTTGCGCGATAATAGGGCCTTCATCCATTTCAAAACGGACAAAATGAACGGTACAACCGGCAATTTTAACATCTGAAGCTAAGGCGCGTTCATGGGTGTTTAGCCCTTTAAAAGCTGGCAGCAGAGAAGGGTGGATGTTGAGCTGTTTGTTCCGCCATTTTTCGACAAAGTCTTTACCAAGAAGACGCATAAAGCCTGCGTTACAGATCAGTTCAATATCGGCCTCCGCTAAGGCTGTATCTAGGGCTTGGTCAAATTCATCTCTGGTCTCGAAGGTTTTATGATCAATCACCAATGAAGGGGTATTGTTCTCTTTTGCGAATTCAAGCCCTTTAGCATTGGGACGATTAGAAATGACTAAGGCGATTTCGGCAGGATAATCGGGGGATTGAGCCGCCTTAATCAAGGCTTGCATATTTGATCCTCTGCCGGAGATGAGTATCGCGACACGCATTTTCTTTAGGCTTGGTGAGGTCATTTAAGCGAATTCCAGCTTATTTACTGTTTGAAATTGCTCGTCTTGTTCTGAACAGTTGGTAACTTCACCAATTAGGGTGGCGGTTTCACCACTTTCATTGAGGAGATTGATGATCTCTGTCGCTTTTTCATTTTTAACGATTAGCACCATGCCAACACCACAATTGAAGGTGCGGATCATTTCACTCTCACTGACATTGCCTGCTTTTTTAAGCCATCCGAAAACAGGTGGTGGTGTGATTTTCGAGAGATCGATTTTTGCCGCTAAGTCTTTTGATAAGATGCGCGGAATGTTTTCAATGAGGCCACCGCCTGTGATGTGGGCTAGGGCATGGATATGCCCAATGCCATTGAGAGCGCTTAATAAAGGCTTCACGTAAATTCTGGTTGGAGTGAGGAGGGCTTCTCCTATGCTCATTTCTGGTGCGAAGGGTGCTGGATCATTCCAGCTTAAACCGACATGATCGACGATTTTGCGTACCAGCGAGAAGCCGTTAGAGTGAACGCCATTAGAGGCAAGGCCTATGATAGCGTCTCCAGCTGCCAGATTAGGGTTTGGTAAGAGCTCATTTCTCTCAACTGCGCCAACGGAGAAACCGGCTAGGTCATATTCGCCTTCTGCATACATGCCAGGCATTTCTGCGGTTTCACCGCCGATGAGGGCGCAACCAGCTTGATTGCAACCTTCCGCGATGCCTTTGATGACATTTTCAGCCACCCCATTTTCTAACTTGCCGCATGCGAAATAATCTAGGAAGAATAATGGTTCAGCGCCTTGGACGATGAGATCATTGACGCACATGGCAGTGAGATCGATGCCAACGGTGTCATGAATGCCGGTTTCTATAGCGAGTTTTAATTTTGTGCCGACACCATCATTTGCAGCAACAAGTAATGGATCTTGCATACCCGTTGCTTTTAGGTCAAAGAGGCCACCAAAGCCGCCAATATTACCAACAACACCTGAGCGATGAGTGGATTTGATAAAGGGTTTAATGGCATCTACCAGTTGGTTGCCTGCATCAATATCAACTCCTGCATCTGCGTAAGTTAGGCCTGATTGGCCTTGGGTGTTTTTATCAGGATTTGTCGGTGTGTCTGACATGTTTGTTGTAGCTTTCGATTTTGCGGAAAATTTGAATTTTCAGTTTGCTCGCTTGCAGTGGATCTTTAAGGCTTGGTCTTAGCGTTATTTTATAGGGCTAATCAAGACTTCTTTTAAGGGGAATTGGAGGGATAATAGGGGATGTTTTGTTATTTGAGCTCTTAATGGCACCAATTTTGGGGATGAATGGGGGAATTTTTAGTTTTTTGATGGGGTAGCCTACAAAAAAATGCCAAAAAAGGGACACGAGTGTCCTTTAGAAATTTATTTTAATGCCTGACCAAATCTTTTTATGTGTCAGGACTGTTAAACCTTAAGATTTTAGCTCAATCAGGATTTAAGTTTATGCAGCTTTTGTACAAGATGAAGAACCTAAATTTCCATCATGTTTTATTTGTTGGGACTGTCTTGTCAATCACTTTGCTGATTAGCTCATTTATTGTTGTTCCTTTAAGTGCGCAGTCGAACAAACAGCCTGATAATCCTGTTTATACCGTTTCTAATTTTGAGGTTTGGGCTGAGGCGAAAGATGCTGTTGCCGCCAAACGGGCAGCTCTTGCTGATGGGCGCGAAGTTGCTCTTTCTCTCCTTCTTAAACGTTTAACGCTCTATAGTTCTTACCAAAGTTTGCCTAAGGTTGACGAAAAAGCTTTATCGAAGTTGATTACGTCTCTTTCTGTACAAAATGAGAGAAACTCAGCGACAGAATATTTAGCAACCATGGATTTTAAGTTTTCTTCTAAAGGGGTTAAAGCCCTTTTGAGGCAACATAATATACCTTTTCTCGATCGTCAGGGTGATCAGGTTTTAATTGTGCCTGTTGTGGATGCGGGGTTGCTTGAAGTGCCGTCTGGCAAGAGCAAACCTTTGCTAACTCAAGATGAGTGGGTGTCTAGTTGGAATACGCTTGATTTATCTCATGCGCTTGTGCCTTTAAAAGTTACTGAACGGTTGGCTCTTGTTGATGATGCTGTTTTAAGTGCGCTTATTCGTGGGGATAGCAAAGCGAAGGAAGGCTTGAAAACAGCTTACCAAGGTAAGGCAGTTGTTATAGCTCTCATATCTATAGCGCAATCAAAGAATAAATTAAGACTTACTTTGGTTGGGTTTGATGGCATTGGGGAAATTTCTTACAAGCGAGATCACCTTATTCCTGATGGGAGTTTAATCGGGGCGGCGGATATTGCTGCCGAAGTTGCACTGGGACTATTTGAGCAGCGTTTGAAACTCTTGCGCGTGAGCCCACAAGTGGCACGCAAAGCAGCACCAGTTGAAGTGTTGCCATGGCAAACCAAAACACAAGAGGATGCCCCAGTAGCGGGGTGGCAAGGGGATGTGGGTGGTGCGCGTGTGTTGATGCATGTTAAATTTAGTGGACTTCGTCATTGGCAGTCTATTCGTAAACGCCTTGCAGCGATTGATGGTGTTGAGGAGCTCAATATTGAAAAATTGTCTGCTCGCGGGGCTGATGTGAGTTGTCTTTACCCGGGCGGGGCTGAGGCGTTTGCTCGCCAGGTGGCACTTGCGGGGATGAATTTACAGCCTAATGGGGATAAGTGGTTGTTATTGGCCAATTAATCGGTGTGTTCGGTCCATCGTGTTTTTCTTTTAGAAATGGCGAGTTTCTTTCACTCTCCCCATGATCTCCCCACATTCTCACCATCTCATTTTTGGTTTTTTGAAAAAGTGGTTCATAATGGGCAACAAAACCTATATGCAGAATTAAACTGTTAGATAAGAAAAGAGTTTGGGTGATATGACGGTACGGGAAAAAGCTTTTTTATTTTGGGGTGTTGTTGGTATTCTATTTATGGTGGGCTTGTTTTGGCTCAGGCCGATTTTACTTCCCTTTGTTGCAGGTGCCGCGATTGCTTATTTCTTGAACCCGATTGCTGATTGGTTATCAAAATTAGGCTTGTCTCGTTTTTTTGCCACTCTCATTATCCTTATTGTTTTTACACTCATCATCATTTTATTCCTGGTGACTGTTTTGCCGTTCTTAGTTAGGGAGACACGGGACCTTGCTCTGGCTCTTCCAGCGCATTTGGAAAATTTTAGAGGTGTTATTGGGCATTATTATCAGTCCTTCTTTGGGAAAGAACTTGGAGAAGTTGAATTTGGGTTTGAAGAGGCGCTTCGCCGTTTTGCTGATAGCTCTTCTTTGAAGCTTGGCGCGTTTTTAAAACATTTATGGGATGGTGGTTTAGCGCTTGTGAATATGATCTCCCTCTTTGTTGTGACCCCAGTGGTTACGTTTTATCTCTTGATGGATTGGAACAAATTGATAGAGCGGGTTGATCGTACTTTACCGCGGGCTCATTTGGAGACACTACGCTCTCTTGCTCGCAGGATTGATCGCACATTGAACGGTTTTATGCGTGGGCAAGTGACGGTTTGTTTGATCTTGGCGACAATTTATTCCATTGGATTGATGCTGGTTGGGTTAAAGCACGGGCTTGTCATTGGGGTGATTGCAGGTGCGTTGAGTTTTATGCCTTATATCGGCTCAGCTATTGGACTGGTGCTTTCTGTTGGGTTTGCGCTCGGGCAATTTTGGCCTGACTGGATTTCTATTTTGATGGTATTTGTTGTGTTTTTAACAGGCCAGTTGATAGAAGGTAATTTCCTACAACCTAAAATCGTTGGGGATCAGGTAAACTTGCATCCTGTTTGGTTGATTTTTGCCTTGTTTGTTTTTGGTTATCTGATGGGTTTTGTTGGCATGTTGGTAGCGGTGCCACTTGCAGCAACCATTGGCGTTTTGGTTCGTTTTGCGCTTGAGCGTTATATGGACAGTGAGCTTTATCACGGGAAAAAGTAGGTTTTGAACCTCGGGTATGAGTTCGAGTGGGGTGACCACTTGAAGATGAGTTTAATTTTAGATTTAGTAGAAATTATATGACCAAAGAAACTGAGTTGGAGCAGGATGAGGCCCCTCGCTCTTCAACTTCTTCAGAGCAATTAACGCTTGATTTTCAACACCGGCCTGCGCTTGGCGTTGAGAACTTCTTTGTCTCGACTTCCAACCAAGCTGCGATTGAGCTGATTGATCAATGGCCGAACTGGCCGGCGCCAGCGATGTTTTTGCAAGGTCCACTTGGCTCCGGAAAGAGTCATCTCGCCCATGTTTGGCAAATTGCGTCAGAGGCTAAAATTTTCAAAGCGAGTGAGTTTAACTCCTCTAAAATCTCTGATGATGAAATCTCGTCAATGGTGATTGAAGATTTGGATAAGGGAATTGCAGATGAGCATGCTCTTTTCCATCTTATCAATTTGGCGAAGGAAAAAGGTTTTTCCCTACTGTTTACTTCTGCCGCGGGACCGGGCCAAATTGATATTGATTTGCCTGATTTGCGTTCTCGTATTCGAGCATTAGCCGTTGTGAGAATTGAAACACCTGATGATATGCTGCTTCGGTTTATGCTGCTCAAGCAATTTGAAGATCGCCAATTAGAGGTTACACCGCAGTTAATCGAATATATTCTGCCTCGTATGGAGCGCTCATTTGAAGGAGTGGGCAAGGCTGTCGAACAGATTGACAAGGCCGCTTTATCTACAGGGCGAAAATTAACACGCCAGTTTGTTGGTGATGTGCTGCGCGCTCAGGGGTAATTTATTACCCCATAACCCCGTCTCCTTTTGTTCTCTAAAGTAAGAGTTTTCCCTAAAAATGATTGTGTTTGCGCTCTTTTAACGCTGTTAGGAGAGAGAAACTGTCATATTTACTTTGTTTTAATATGATAGATTAGCTTATTGGATAATTCCGTTATTTTCTCTTTCTTGAGGAATTTGTGATACTTAATTTTATGGGGCTATGCCTCGTTTATAATTTAAATCCCTAATTTGAGACCTTATGAGCGCATTTATGGAACAAGTTGTTGATACGAACCTTTCTGGCCCGGATCGCTTTTTTAACCGGGAACTCTCCTGGCTTGAGTTTAATAAACGTGTTCTTGAAGAAGCGGGGAATTTAAATCATCCGCTGCTTGAGCGTTTACGGTTTTTGTCAATTTCAGCTTCGAATTTGGATGAATTTTATACCGTGCGGGTGGCTGGTTTGCGCGGGCAGGTCATTGCTGGTGTTGATGCGCCAAGTCAAGATGGTTTAATCCCCAAAGAACAATTGCTTCAGATTAATGAAGCTGTTGCTGAGCTTAGTGATGATCAGCAATTGGTTTGGACACGGCTTTCTAAAGAATTGTCGAGTGAAAAAATCCATGTGGTTACGGGAGATGAACTTAAGACAAGCGAAGCTGAATGGCTTGATGATTATTTTATGAGTCAGATCTTCCCGATCTTAACGCCGATTGCGGTTGATCCTGCTCATCCCTTTCCCTTTATTCCTAACCTTGGGCTTTCAATTGCGCTCAGTTTAAAGCTAGGTAATGACAGCCCGATGCGTGCGCTCATTCCTCTGCCTCCTCAATCGAGCCGTTTCTTAAGATTGCCGCAAGGGAAGGGACGTAAAAAAGTTAAAGCGATACGCTTTATTCGTATTGAAACTGTTGTTTCTCACTTTGCCTCTCGTTTGTTCCCGGGGATGGAGATTGTTGATCAGGGGGCGTTCCGTTTGTTGCGGGATAGCGATATTGAGATTGAAGAAGAAGCTGAAGATTTAGTGCGTTTGTTTGAGACGGCATTAAAGCGCCGCCGCCGGGGATCTGTGATCCGTATGGAAGTGGATGCTTCTATGTCGGAAGATTTGCGTCAATTTGTGGTCAATGAACTTGAAGTGCAGGACAATGAAGTTTTTGTTCAAGAAGGGTTACTTGGGCTTAATGATACATCTGAGTTAATTATTGATGAGCGCCGGGACCTTGTTTTCCCTTCATTTACCAAACGTTTCCCTGAGCGGATTATGCGTCAGCATAATGGGGATTGTTTTGCAGCTATCAAAGAAAAAGATTTTGTTGTTCACCACCCTTATGAATCCTTTGATGTGGTGCTGCAATTTTTGAGACAAGCGGCCTATGACCCGGATGTCGTCTCGCTTAAATGGACCCTTTATCGGACCAGTAAAAATTCTCCGATTATTCAGGTGCTGAAAGAAGCTGCTGAGGCGGGTAAATCTGTAACTGCTGTGGTTGAGTTAAAGGCGCGGTTTGATGAAGCGGCGAACATACGCTGGGCCCGCGATTTGGAAAGTGCGGGTGTGCATGTTGTTTATGGGTTCTTTGAGTTGAAAACTCATGCGAAACTTTGCCAGATTATTCGCCGTGAGAATGGAGAACTTAAAACCTACTGTCATTTGGGTACGGGGAATTATCATCCGCAAACGGCCAAGGTTTATACTGATCTTTCTTACTTCACGACAGATGCGGCGATTGGGCGTGATGTAACTCGGATTTTTAATTTCATTACGGGTTATGCTGAACCAGCTGAGCTTGAGCGCATGGCAGCGTCTCCGCTTGGGCTTCGTGACAAGATTATTGAACATATTGACAAAGAAATAGAGCATTCTTTAGCTGGGCGTCCGGCGACTATATGGATGAAAATGAACTCTCTTGTTGATGATACGGTGATCGATAAGCTTTATGAAGCAAGCTCTAAAGGGGTTTCTATTGATTTGGTTGTACGTGGCATCTGTTGTTTGCGCCCCGGTGTGCCTGGTTTATCTGAAAATATAAGGGTGAAATCTATTATTGGTCGCTTTTTGGAGCATGCTCGGATTTATTGCTTCGGAGATGGTAAGGAGCTACCATCGCCAGAGGCAATTGTTTACATTAGCTCAGCTGATATGATGCAAAGAAACCTCGATCGCCGGGTTGAGACGATTATTCCGATTAAGCCTGGAACTGTGCATGATCAAATTTTAAGCCAGATTATGGTTGCAAATTTGAAAGATAATCAGCAAAGTTGGATGGTAAAAAGTGACGGATCATCAGTGCGCGTATCAGAAGCTGAGGGAGAAGAGCCATTTAGTGCTCAGAACTATTTTATGAATAACCCTTCTTTGTCTGGTCGCGGCAAAGCCTTAAAAAAGAACTTCCCGCCACAAATAATTGACTTAATGAATGGCGAAAACGACGTTGAAATTAAAGAATAAAAAAGGTGGGGTTTTACCGAATACCAAGCCGGTTGCGGTTATTGATATTGGCTCGAACTCTGTCAGACTGGTTGTTTTTGAAGCTGTTGACCCCACGCCTATCCCCTTATTTAATGAGAAATGTTTATGCGGTCTTGGCCGTGAAGTGGCATCAAGCGGTAAGCTTGGTGATGATGCGGTTGAGCGCGCTTTAATGGCTCTTCGGCGCTTTAAAAGTGTGATTGACCATATTGGTGTTGGTGAAATACGCGTAATCGCAACGGCTGCTGCGCGTGAGGCAAGCAATGGTCCTCAATTTATCAAAGATGCAGAGGCTATTTGTGGGTGCTCGATTGAGGTGATCTCTGGGGTTGTTGAAGCAGAATTAGCGGCAGCTGGTGTGCTTGCTGGTGATCATAGGGCAAATGGTTTTGCCGGTGATATGGGTGGGGGTAGTTTAGAGCTTATTGATATAGCCAATCAAACTCTCTCAAAAGGTGAAACATTACCCTTAGGCGGCCTTCGTCTTATTGATACCTCTAATAATGATATTAAAGCTGCACGTAAAATTATTGATGAAGCTCTCGATCGTGTGAAATGGCTGGAAAAGGGCAAGGGGCGTTCTTTTTATCTTGTTGGGGGGACATGGCGCGCCTTTGTGAAATTGCATATGGCGGCTCATTCCTATCCGCTGCGTGTGTTACATGGCTATAAGATATCTCCTGAAAGTGCCCTTGAATTTGCGTCTTATCTTATCAAGCAGAGTGATATGAAGGACGTGCCTGGGATTAGCTCTATTTCAAAACAAAGACGCTCGGTTTTACCTTTTGGGGCATTGGTGCTTGAGCGAATAATCAAAAAAATTGAACCCTCTGAAATTATTACATCCAACTATGGTGTGAGAGAGGGGCTTTTATATAGTCTGTTGGGTGAGACGGAAAAGGCAAAGGATCCTCTACTTTCAGCTTGTGAGAATTTAGCTTATTTAAGGTCTCGCTCTCCTTCTCATGCTTTTGAGCTTTGTGACTGGACAAAGGCTATTTTTGAAAGTGAAGCTTTAACAGAGACGAGAGAAGATACACGGTTGCGCGAAGCGGCGTGTTTGGTTTCTGATATCGGTTGGCGCACGCACCCTTCTTTTCGGGCAGAGCGTACTATGGCGGCTATTGCTTATAGTGTTTATTCAAGTATTGATCATCAGGGGCGTGCGTTTTTGGCACTCTCTAACTTTTTTCGCCATAATGGGCCAAATTCGGATGGTTTTGAAACACATTATGCCGATTTGCTTGATGAAAATATGATGCATCGGGCACGGGTTGTTGGCGGTGCTATTCGCACTGCTCATATGATTTCTGCTGGGGTAACAGGGATTATTCCTAAAACACCTGTCTTTTATGATGATGATCGTTTGGTGATTGAGCTGCCACACCCTTTTGATGCGTTAGATGGAGAGCGTTTAGAAAAGCGTTTTCGCTCACTTGGTAAGCTTTTAAACATCGATACTGAGCTTCGTGTTAACTCTGATAGTCGTTTCTTTGGCTTTTTGAACTTCTAAAATTTTTCTACTTCAAATTTTTTCTAGAAAAATCTCAGATATTTTCCTTAACCAATTAACCATAGCTTGCTGGTGTGTTTTGGTTAACGAAGGGTTGCGTGGTACTTTGGCATAGGACTTGCCTCATAGAGGTTCAAGTTAAAAATGTATCCTTAATTTAGTCATTCGGAGTGGTTTGCCTTGAGCGAGCTTTATAAAATTTTACGAATAGAGATGACTGCCAGTCAGCCTGAGATCCGCCGCGCGTATCATAAGCTTGCTTTGCAGTACCATCCAGATCGTAATTTGGGGGATAAAGCTGCTGAAGCGAAGTTCAAAGATGTTGTGTCTGCTTTTGAGATCTTGGGGGATCCGAAAGTGCGTGCGCTTTATGATCTGGGACGTATAGATCATCAAGGCAAACCAATGCCGAGGCGTTCTTATGAACGCAGCGGAGCGACTGAGCGCCCTGTTAAAGACACGACGGGGCATGAGTATCAGGCTAAGGGGGAGAAAGATAAGAGCGATGCGACAAAAGCTTATTTTGATGAAGATAGCTCTTCTAGCACGAAGAGTGCTTATAAACGAGAGAAGCAATATCGTTTAAGTATTGATTTTGTTGAAGCATGTCTTGGGACGACCAAACATGTGCGGTTGCCGAATAAAACAGAATTTAAAATCAATATACCGGCTGGGGTTCGCTCTGATCAAAGATTGCGGGTGAAAAGCTCGAGTGAGAATAGTGAGCCATTTGTTGTGAAGGTTCGCGTTGAGCCTCACTCACTTTTTGTTCGAGAGGGAGAAGACATTTATATGGATGTGCCGATCACACCTTATGAATGTTTTTTTGGCATTGAACTTGATGTGCCAACGATCCACGGACCAGCCAAGGTAACAATTCCAGAAAATGCTTCCGATGGTGATGAGATTGTGATGAAGCAAATGGGGCTGCGTCGTGGATATGAGGGCCACGGCAATCAGATTATTTGCGTTCGGGTGGTTATGCCTAATGTTTGGTCTGATGAAGCCAAGGCCGCTATGGCCAATTGGCGCAAGCATGCGCCTTATAATCCGCGGGGCAAGATTATGAGATTGCTGGCAGGGTAGGGAGATTTATTTTCTCTGTTTTCTCTCACGGGCTATTCTGCCGCTGAAGCGGCAGGCCCTCCGAGGGGCGGCGCTAAGCGCCGGACGCCCCTGGCGTCATGTCCTATTGCCCTGAGGGAGGGCAATACTCCTTCTTCGTAATTTGATATCTCGTTATTTTTATTCTCAGCATAATGAGAGGTTTGTGTTGGATTGTGCTTTAAACTTGAGATTGTGCGGTTTCTGGGCACTCAATTGTTTGGACGCGCTGGTTCTTTACAGTCAAGAGTAATTCGCCGCGTTTGATACGCAGGGCTGGCAGGCCAAAGAGTTCATAGCGCCAGCCGTTTAGCGCTGGGATGTCAGCATTATCATTGAGGGCGAGTTTTTCCAGATCATTGGTTGAGGCGATGAGTTTTGGCGCGACGCCATTTTTAGCCGCGATAGCTTTCAAGAGCACACGAAGCAGTTCGCATATGGCCATGGCTTCGGCGTCTAAAGGCGTTCCCTTTTTTAAAGGAGGAATGGTTTCAATGTCTTTGGCTTTGCCGCGCTCAACTGCACTTAAGACTTGCTTGCCTTTATCTGATCTGGCGAACCCTTCTGAGACTGCTCTTAATTGACCAAGATCCTTCACATTTTTAGGTGCTTGATTAGCGATATCAAATAAAGCGTCATCTTTCAGCACGCGTCCGCGCGGGATGTTGGCGCTTTGAGCAAGTTTTTCACGCCATTCGGCCAGTTCCATTAAGATACCAAGTGCTTTTCTGGATTTGACCCGCATTTTCATGCGCTTCCAGGCATCAACAGGCTGGATGTCATAGGTTTCCTGGCTGGTGAGGAGTTTCATTTCTTCATCCAGCCATGAGCTGCGGCCGCTTTTTTCTAGGTCATTTTTGAGCCGTTTGTAAATGTCTCTCAAATGAGTGACATCGCCTATGGCGTAGTTTAATTGTTTCTCACTTAGCGGGCGTTTGGCCCAATCTGTGAAGCGGGATGATTTATCTAGCTCAGCCTTTGTGACTTTTTGTACCAGCATTGAATAGCTGATTTGCTCGCCAAAACCGCAGACCATCGCAGCGACTTGGGTGTCAAACAAAGGGGTTGGGATTTGACCAGAGAGATTAAAGAAAATTTCCACATCTTGTCTGGCAGCATGGAATACTTTCACAACAGATGTATCCGCCATGAGTTCATAAAGAGCTGCCATATCTAAGCCGTCACTTAACGGGTCGATTATGGCTTCTTCCGTATCAGAGGCGATTTGGATGAGGCATAAATCTGGCCAGTAGGTGCTTTCGCGCATGAATTCCGTATCTACGGTTACAAAATCATGGGTTTTTAATCTGGAACAAAGGTCGTTTAGGTCGGGCGTTGTGGTTATGATTTGCATCTTGCGCTTTGATTTCTTGTGAATTTTGGGCTATCAGGTTTTATCTTTAACAAATTTCTTCTTTATCAATAGCGCAAGCAACTTGACAAACAAAGCCCCTCATGCGTTTTTCCCTCATTATCAAGTTTATTTTGAGAGAAATAATGCGGTCTTCAGTGGGATTTGTCTGTATTTTGAGCAGCAAACCGCTATAAGAGGCAAAAGCTTTAAAAAACTAACCTTTGGGTGAGAGAATATAATGAATTCGACAGTCGATACATCTGCAAGTGATGAATTGCATGCATTTAGAAGCCACACATGTGGGGCACTACGGGAAACCCAAGTGGGTGAAACAGTGCGTCTTTCTGGCTGGGTTCATCGGGTCCGTGACCATGGTGGCGTCTTGTTTATTGATTTGCGTGATCATTATGGAGTGACCCAATGTGTTTGTGATCCTGATAGCCCGGTTTTCTCTGAAATTGAAAAAGTGCGTGCCGAGTGGGTTATTCGCATTGATGGTGAAGTGAAAGCGCGTGATGAGGAAAGCCGTAATGAGGCGCTTCCTACAGGTGCGGTTGAGATTTACATTCGCGATATGGAAGTTTTAGGTGCCTCACAAGAGCTGCCACTTCCTGTTTTTGGTGAGCCTGAATATCCAGAAGATATTCGCCTTAAATATCGTTTCCTCGATCTTCGCCGGGAGACTTTGCACAACAACATCATGAAGCGGGCTGAGATTATCTCTTCTATGCGCCGCCGGATGATTGAAAATGGGTTCTTTGAATTCCAAACACCTATTCTAACTGCCTCTAGCCCTGAAGGAGCGAGAGACTTTTTGGTGCCGAGCCGGATGCATCCTGGTCAGTTCTATGCGTTGCCACAAGCACCGCAGCAATTTAAGCAATTGATTATGATGGCAGGCTTTGATCGCTATTTCCAAATTGCTCCTTGTTTTAGAGATGAAGATGCGCGCGCTGACAGAAGTCCTGGTGAGTTTTATCAGCTTGATATTGAAATGAGCTTTGTAACACAAGAAGATGTGTTCCAAGCTGTTGAGCCCGTGCTGCGTGATTTGTTTGTTGAATTTGCCGATGGCCAAGAGGTGACCGAAAAATTCCCGCGCATTCCTTATAAAACATCTATGGAAAAATACGGTAATGATAAGCCTGACCTTCGTAACCCGATTGAGATGGAAAATGTTACTGAGCATTTCGCAGGTTCTGGTTTTAAAATCTTTGCCGGTATGATTGAGAAGGATGAAGAGGTTCGCGTTTGGGCGATCCCGGCACCAACGGGTGGCTCGCGTGCGTTTTGTGACCGCATGAACAGTTGGGCGCAAGATCAAGGTCAGCCTGGGCTTGGTTATATCTTCTTTAAAGATGGGGCTGGTTCTGGCCCTGTTGCGAAAAACATTGGTGAAGAGCGCACGAAGGCAATTGCGGAGCAATTGAATCTTAAAGATGGCGATGCGGTATTTTTTGTTTGCGGTAAGCCGAAGGCGTTTCTTGATTTTGCTGGCCAGGCGCGTGTTCGTGTTGGTGATGAGCTTGGTCTTTCAGAGACTGAAGGGTTTAAGTTCTGCTGGATTGTTGATTTCCCTATGTTTGAGTGGAATGAGGACGAAAAGCGCGTGGACTTCTCGCACAATCCGTTCTCTATGCCACAAGGCGGCTTAGAGGCTTTGGAAAATCAAGATCCGCTAACGATCAATGCTTATCAATATGATATTGTTTGTAATGGTGTTGAGCTTTCTTCTGGTGCTATTCGGAACCATAAACCTGAGATCATGGAAAAGGCATTTGATATTGCTGGTTATGACAAAGCCGTTCTTGAAGATAAGTTTGGTGGCATGTTGCGGGCCCTTCAATATGGCGCGCCGCCTCACGGTGGTATCGCGCCTGGTGTTGACCGGATTGTGATGTTGTTATGCGGCGAGCCGAACATTCGTGAAGTGACGATGTTCCCGATGAACCAGCAAGCGCAAGATTTGCTGATGTCAGCGCCATCTGATGTGTCTGCGGCTCAACTTCGTGAGTTGCATATCAGACTGAATTTGCCGAAAGATGAGTAGGTTTAGAGAGAACTAGATCAGTAAGTGATTTTGCTGAACTGAATTGAGATTAAGCTCTTCCTCTTTTTAAAGAGGGAGAGCTTTCTTGTTTGACAATTGGTTTGCAGGGGCGTCTAAATAAGTTTTACAGACCTATTCTTTACACTTCTCTTTGCTCTTTGGAGTTCTTGTGTTTGAAATTCTGCTCATCATTGCTCCTGTCTTTATTATTATCTTAGCGGGCTATATTGCCTGTACTCTTCGCTATATTGGACCAGAGACGTCTGATGTTATTAACGCGCTGAGTATTAAATTCACACTGCCTGTTTTGCTGTTTCAAGCGATGTATCATCTTGATTTTAGCACTGCACTGAATGGGCCGATGTTGTTTGGCTTTTATAGTGGGGCTATTGCGAGTTTTATAGTCGCGGGTTTATTAGGCCGTCTTCTTTGGAAGCGTCGGCCTGGTGAGGCTGTGGCTGTTGGCTTTTGTGCGTTTTTTACAAATGGAGTTTTGCTTGGGCTTCCTATAACAGAGCGTGCCTTTGGTGCCGAGGCTTTGAATTTGGCTTATGGGATTATCTCAATTCATACACCGATTGTTTATTCTATTGGAATGATTTCAATGGAGTTGGCTCGAAGAGATGGAGCGCCATTAGGCGAGACAGTTCGTAAAACGCTCACATCAATTTTTTCCAATCCTTTGATGATTGGTTTGTTGCTTGGTATTTTTAGCAATCAAGTTGGGCTTTTTATACCTAAGCCTTTGATGGTGGCGATTGATATGATTGCGGAAGGGGCGCTGCCAATTGCGATTTTTGGGGTGGGTGTTGCGCTTACTCGTTACACTTTAAAAGCTGAGATTTTTGAAAGCTTGATTATATCTGGGATCGCTTTGATTTTTTACCCGGCGCTTGTTTTTTTCATAACGCACGTCTTGTTTGATTTGCCAAAGCTTTATGTGCAAGCCGCAGTTACGGTTGCTGCGATGCCCGCTGGGTTTAATATCTATATTTTTGCTAGCCTTTATAATCGTGCTATGGGGCTGGCAGCTTCAGTTTTGCTATTGAGCACTGTACTTTCGGTTCTTACGATTTCACTTTGGTTGCAATTGTTGCAAGGCTTGTGACTTCCCTTAGTTCATAAAATGATTGGTTGGTTTATCACCCATATAAGATGGATCGATAGGCCAATGACTAATAAGCTTAAAATCACTGAGAGCCAGTTTGGTGGTCGCAAAAGATCATTCATGACAAACCTCCTAATCATTGAACATGTGTTCTTTGCGGGTGGTTTGTCTTTTATTTTAGTTTGGGCAGCCTAAAAGAGGCTTACCCAAGGAGCGTAAATTTAATTAAAATTGTAATTAATTATGTTTGTCTTGGCCGTGCTTAATCTACATAAATATTAAAACGTAAATAACCTGGGCCAAAGGGGCGTTGTTGATATTCCCAAAAGTCGAGATATTCTTTTTGTACTGTCCAGCGGCAGTTTTTCGCACAATTCAGCCAACGACCGTTTGGAAGACGGACTTCTTTATCACCGCGGTGATTTATGCGCACAGGGGCATAAATGAATTTATTGGGACTAAAGCGGCTTTCAATACGAATTGTGTTTTCGTATTCGCGTTTATAGTGCTTTGCTTCAGCAATTGAGACACTAAGTGTAGTTATTGCAAGCGTGCAAATAGCAATGACAGATAATCCAAAGGCTTTAGGGAGACTTTTTGACCATAGATGTTGAAGAGCAAATTTTGATTTAGCTGACATTTGAGTTTCCCATTCAATGTTTTGGTATGCAGACGCATATGAAATATAAACTCAGCATAGAGAATTGCGAGCTGATTTTACAAGATAATAATGTAAAAGACCATTTTATGATGCATGACTTTGGCTCTCAAGTCACAGTTAGGTGATAAATTGTAAGATTGCTCTCAGAATTGAGAAGAATAATTTCATCGTGATAGTGGATAGACCACAAAAAAATTGTCATTTTTGTTAAATCTGGGCTTGCACCTTTAGTCTGTTGAGGGTACACAGTTTTCTTTCCATCCTTTAATCTAACTTTAGATTAATCAGGCCATTTAAGCGGGCGTGGTGGAATTGGTAGACACAAGGGACTTAAAATCCCTCGATTGGAAACGATCGTGCCGGTTCAAGTCCGGCCGCCCGCACCACTGACTAGTCAATATACTTAAACCATTTCTGTATCTTGAGTAGAGATTTGGTTATTTGTGACTTTTCCAGCCGGTTCAGGGCTTTCACCGATTATTGGTGTTTTTAAATAAACTTGGATAGTTGTCGATTGACCTTCAAGTGTTTTTACACTCATTTTTCCGTTTAATCGTTTGGTTAAATTATTAGCAAGGCGAAAGCCTAAGCCTTCTAGATGCAGTGTATTTAATTCCCGTAGCTTTTGACTTTTTGGTGCCTCTAAAAGCATATTCATTATATTTTGAGAAACGCCAAAACCATTAAGACGGATAAGAAACTCTATTTCTATTATTCCTTCCTCTTTTTTCTCTAGCGTGGGGATATTAAATTTGATTTTTTGGCTAGGTGCGTTTTTGCTTAAATCCTCTAAAATATTATAAAGGATTTGTTCAATCGTCTGATCTTCTTTGAGGAAAATTTCTTTTGCTTCGACAGGGGTATTCCATTCAATTTTTGGAGTGGTGTCTTGCTCCTGGTTTCCCAGTACAAGCTGCAGACGATCAAAGATGCCTTGCAGCGATTGATCCACAAGGTTAAATTTTTTACCTTCTTTTCCGATCTCTGAAACATAGAGTGACTTTTGCGCCAAGCCGAGGGTGCTCATCCCATATTGCATGATGTTCGACATTGCATCTGTGATTGGCTTTAGGTCGTACACTTCTTTAATGGACTGTACGATTTTTGCAATTTGCGCGATGTTCTGCTCGATATGAAATTGTAAGGAGTTGTTTGCATATTCCTTTTGACGATAAGATTGAAAGGAATTTAATTCGGCTTCAAAACGATTATTCTCAATTTCCAGGATTTCTGTCATATCTTCTAGAAAAACGATGAATACTGTGCTTGAAGCAACCGGTACCTTTTCAATCACGATACTTGCAGGAAATTGACTGCCATCAAGACGGCAACATTGGATGTGACGCCAGTCTAATAATTCTTGGCGCTTTTCGTGGGTGATGCTGAAATGATCGACATAGCCATCATGTTGTTGGCGGATGATTGGAGGGATAAAGTCCGATAATGCCCGGCCTCTTAGAGTACTTGGTGTTTCGTTTAATATTTCCCCTGACCGTGTATTGGAAAATATAACTTCAAATTTGTCATTAAAAACCAAAATTCCATTTTGACTTTTATTGATAATGGACTCGTAAAGCTTTAAACGCTTCAGCGTTAAATCTATGTCTAGATCATCTTTGCTTTCAGAAAATTGTTCTTTGGTTGCCATCTTCAATATGATCCCAAATTTATTCGATTTCACGAATATTCTTTGTTTATTATATACACATGAAAATGCATCATATTTCTTAAGTTTAATCTTTGACCGGATCTGTTTTTGTTTAGATCTTTTGGTAAGTTGTTCGTGGAACTTATTATGTTGAAGGTATGAGAGGGGCTGGTCTAAGTTTTTTAAACTCAAAGGATGGTTTGTGAAGATCGTGCAAATTACTGCCTGAAGAATGGTTCTTTACTCTTCAGGCAGTTAACTCAAGTTAGATTATTGTAGGTAATTTGTTAGACGAACACGTTTGTTCATGATGGTAACTGTTTTTGCTGAAGCATCACAAATAATGCTTAAAGATTGCCCTTTAAAGCTGTCAATGCGAGTCATGTTCGTAGGTGTCAGCCTGATTTTTAAACGAGAAGCTGACAGATATTCTTTACCCGCTATAGCATTGGCTTCGCCGAGCATTAAAGTCACTTCGCATTCTCCCGCTTTGGGGTAGAAATATGCAGTGGCTCGCTTTGATCCAATAACAAAACTACGGCCATCACCCGGTTGTAAAATTACACCTTCGCCTGCCAACGCAACTGAGGCTGTTCCAAGCAAAATGAATGATGTCAAGAAGCCAACAATAGGAATATTTTTGAAAAGTTTCATTGAAACATCTCCTAATATTTTTGGTGTTTCGGACTATCAGACCGTTTAACACCTTTGGTTTCAGTCAAGGCCGATCAAGACGATGAGCTCTGTCGCTTGAAGAGCGTGATGGAAATATTACACTTGAAAGTTGTGATGAGGTAGAGGAAGAAAAGCGTAGCAGCTATGCAAAAACAACTTACGTCAAGATCAATTGAAAAACCTGAGACCGTTATGTTAGTGCTTTGAAATAAATAAGTAAAAATCAGAGGTGGAATAATCAACAAGGAGAAAAAACTAAAATGTGTGCGGATCAAATTTGTTTTGACTGTACATATTTTAGACAAACTATTTCATATTGAAGGGGGGGATAGACGATGAGAGATTACTGAGTTTTGTTTTTCATTACTTTTATGTGTGTTTTACTCATTTGTATTTAAATAAGTGCTTTGCTCAGGAACTTCTTTAAAAAATTTCATTAAACATAAGTGCTTCCATCTTATGACAATTCTCAAAAATGTTATAAAATTAGCATTTTCAAGCCTGTGAACGACTGCTAGACTTTGCAAAGCCTGATGATCTTTATCAAGATACCAGGCAGATACAGACGCAAACATAGGTTAGTTAGTCATAAGGTCAGTTAGTTATTATGTCTCGAATGATGTTTATCCATCAAGTGAAAGCAGCTTTTAAGAAGAAGATAAAAGGGACGTGCTTGCCTTTATGCTTTTTGTTGATTTGCAGCGTGACTTCTAGCTCTGCGATCTATACTTCTTCTGTTATGGCAAAATCCAATGCTCCTCGGGTTGAGGTGCAAGAGACGCAAATTCGATCCATTATCAAAAAGGTCGAACTTTCCGGTACAGTTACATCTCCGCGGGTTTCACAAATTTCGACGTCTGTTGAAGGGTTGGTGAAAGATATCTTGTACGATAGCGGCGCCACTGTGAAAGAAGGCGAGCTACTGCTCACGCTCGATCCTGAAATAGAGCAAGCTGCTTTAGCACAATCAGAGGCGCGTGTTGCGCAATCCTTTGCTGAATTAACGGATGCGAAGCGCCGGCTTGCCATTGCTAAAAACCTTGCCAAGAGAGCGCATGGAACGAAGAATGCAGTGGATGCACGCCTCACTGAAATTGAGATTGATAAGGCTGCATTGGCAGGTTCAAAAGCTCAACGAGCTAGAATGGCGGCGATTTTAAAACGTTATAAACTCAAAGCTCCTTTTACAGGGGTGATTTCGAAGAAGATGGCTGAAGTTGGCCAATGGGTCACGCCTGGGACAGCCGTATTTGAACTTGTTGAGATGCAGGGCTTGCGTATTGATATTCCGGTTCCTCAGCAATATTACGGTCATTTGCAAAAAGGGGCGACGATATCTCTGCAGTTTGAGGCGTTGTCTTCGAGCCAAATTGCTGCTGAGATCAATGCTATTATTCCCATTAGTGATCCTGATGCTCGAACCTTCACATTGCGGGTGCGCCCGAAAGATAAAGGGCTTGCAATCACGCCTGGTATGTCAGCACGCGCGACCATTCGTTTTGATACGGGTAAAAAGAATGTTGTTGTTAACCGCGATGCTTTGATCCGCTACCCTGATGGCCGGGTGATCGTTTGGGTTCTAGAAAATGATGGAGATCAAACTCGGGTGAAAGAGAGAAAGATTGAAATTGGTCTTGCCTTTGACCAATTTGTTCAGGTTCTCTCTGGTTTGAAGGCCGGCGATCAGGTGGTCACGCATGGTAATGAAGCTTTGCGAGATGGTCAGCTTGTTCGGCGCGATGGTTAAAAAATAATCTTTGAGGCAGGGCTTTAAATAGAATGCTTTAGAAAGTTCGATTATGTTTGAATGGTTTGTTAGGCACGGCACAATCATGACCGTGATTACGCTTATTACCGTGGTGCTTGGTATTGTCGCTGCCTTGCGTATTCCTATTCAAATGATCCCAGACCTTGAAGTGCGCACTGTGAGTGTGGAGACAAGATGGTCTGGTGCGACGCCGCAAGATATCGAAAAAGAAATTATCATTGAGCAAGAAGAGTATTTGCGCTCCATTCCTAGTTTGGAGCGGATTGTCTCTAAGGCTTCAAGTGGGCGCGCTCAAATTGAGCTGGAATTTCCTTACAATATCGATCTCAATGAAACCCTTATCAAGATTAATAACGCTCTTAGTCAGGTGCCCTCTTATCCTGAAAATGTTGATCAGCCGCGCATATCTGCCAGCTCATTTAGCTCAAACGCGTTTATGTTTTTTAGGGTCTCTCCGCTTGAGGGGAACCCGCGTCAACTTGATATGAACATCATGCGTGACTTTATTGACGATAATGTTCGCGCTCGCTTAGAGAACGTTAAAGATGTTTCAAGTGTGGGGATCTTTGGCGGGGCTGAAAAGCAAGTTCAAATCTTGCTCGACCCTTCGGCACTTGCAGAGCGTAAATTAACATTAAACCAAGTGCGCCGTGCGATCTCTAGTCGTAATAATGATCGATCGGGCGGTGAGATTGATAGTGGCAAACGGCGTTATCTCATTCGCACTGTTGGTCGCTTTGATACAATTGAACAGCTGAAAAACCTCATTGTTGCCCGGACGGGTGAAACCATCATTCGCCTTAGGGATATTGCACAGGTTCGCCTTCACCATTTTGAGATTTGGCAGAAAGCTTTTGTCAACGGTGAATCTGTCATTGGTCTTGCTTTGCGCCGTGAAAGTGGTTCCAGCGTTATCGAGATTAAAAAAGCAGTGATTGCTGAAATTGAGGCCATCAATGCTGATGTGCTAAAGCCAGCAGGTATGGAACTTGAGCCCATTGCTGATGATGTGGTTTATGTGGTCGACTCGCTGCAGAATGTTTGGAAAAATCTTGCCATTGGTTGTGTGCTGGTCATCATTGTCATGTTTTTGTTTTTACGATCAAGCCAGGCAACACTTGTTGGGGTTATCGGCATTCCGATATGTACGATCGCGGCCTTTATCGGTTTGGCTCTTGCAGGGCGTACGGTTAATGTTATCTCGCTAGCTGGTGTTGCTTTTGCCATTGGTATGACGCTTGATAACTCCATTGTGGTTTTAGAGAGTATTTATCTTGAGCGGCGCAAAGGTCTTGATCGTTTGCGTGCCGCGATCGAAGGGGTTAAAAAAGTTTGGCCTGCAGTTTTGGCTTCGACGCTGACTACCATCCTGGTTTTTGTTCCGATCATTTTTATTCAAGAAGAAGCTGGCCAGCTTTATTCAGATATCGCCATTGCGGTTTCATCTTCTATTTTAGCATCCATGTTGGTTGCAATTGCTATCATTCCCACAGCGGCGGCTCACATCGATTTTGGGCATCAAAACACTTTAAAAAAATCTTCGAAAGTTAATGCAGATTACACTGGTGTGGTGAAAATGGTGCATTGGTTGGTTAGTGGGGTTACTCGCCGCTTGGTTTGTATTTTTGCTGTCGCCGCTGCTAGTTTTGCTGTGATTGCATTTTTGACGCCAGCGGCAGAATATTTACCTGAAGGGGATGAGCCGAAGATTTTTGCGCGCATGAGTGCGCCGCCTGGCTATAATATGGCCACGATGGAGAAAATTGGCCAGGAAATTCGCGATTATCTAGTGCCCTATGTTGATAATGATCCAGAGCTTTTTAAACGCGAAGAAACAGAGGTCCCGGCGATTAAATATTTCTTTATGTGGATCCGCTCTTCAGGATTGACTTTGATATCTCAAACGGTTGACCCTGAAGATATTGACGCCTACATGAAACTCGTTACCGATAAATATAAGACTTATCCAGGTATGAGAGCCTTTGCGACGAGGGGTTCTATTATTACTAGTAATGATGGTGGTACAAGAAGCATAAGCCTTGATATCTCGGGTGCGAATTTACAAGATGTTTATGCCACGGCACTCACGGCTTATCGCCGTGCCGGTGAGATATTTGATAAACCGCGCATTCAAGCTGACCCTTCCACTCTTACTCTCTCGCAGCCCTTGTTAGAAGTGCGCCCAAACTGGGACCGGGCAGCTGAGCTTGGTATGACGGCGGATGAGCTTGGCTTTACAGTGGCCGCTTTTACGGATGGTGCTTTTACCGGGCACTTTTTTCAAAATGATGAAAAAATAGATATCTATTTCTTTGGCAAATCTGGCTTTGAAGCAAGACCGGATACTATCGGTCAAATTCCAGTGCATACGCCTCAAGGCACCATCGTTCCCTTATCAACATTGGCGAACATTCATGAGACTGTTGATACCAATACCATTAGGCGCATAAATGCGAAACGAACGGTGACGCTCAATATTATTCCGCCAGCAAATGTTCCCTTAGAGACAGGTGTTCAGATTGTACGCAAGGACTTGATTGACCATATGCGTGAAAGTGGCCAGGTCACACAAGGCATTCGTATGGATATCTCTGGAGCCAGTGATCAACTGAATGCAACGAGAAAGTCTTTGATGAGCAATTATATTGTTGCTGTTATCATTATCTATTTATTGCTTGTCGCTATCTTTACCCATTGGGGTTATCCGTTTTTGATTATTACCTCTATTCCTCTTGGGGTTGCGGGGGGTATTGTTGGACTTTTATTGATGAATTGGGTGGGGGCGGCGCTGCCTCTTATTGGCGTCAAAGCGATCCAGCAACCTTTTGATATGATTTCTATGCTTGGGTTCTTGATCTTGATGGGGACGGTGGTCAACAATCCGATCCTGATTGTTGATCGCGCTCTTTATAATCTGCGTAATCATGCACTTTCAGCTAAAGATGCGGTGATGGAGGCGGTTTCATCAAGGCTGCGCCCGATTGCGATGTCTACCATCACCACCATATGCGGTTTGGCTCCCTTGGTTTTCATTCCTGGCGCTGGGACGGAGCTTTATAGAGGTGTTGGTGCGATTGTTCTGTTTGGTATTGTTGCAACTGCGATTGTGACTTTGACCTTTTTGCCAGCTCTAACAATTGCTGTTCTTGAAAAAGTAAACCCTGAGAAACATAAGATGACCCTCGAGCCAAAAATGGCCAAAGACATTGTAACGACGAAGTGAGTTTTGGGATTGTAGTAAAACTATCAACTCAAAGATGGTGATGGTCATTGTGCTAGCAGAGAGGACTAGTAGATTTAAAACTACTAGTCCTCTCTTAATTGATGGTGTTTAAACACTAGCTTTTTATGAAGGTGTGCGGCGCCGTTTGAACAGCATCAGATAGCCAAGACATGTAAAAATAAGTGCAGCGATTAAAATGATTGTTATGACTATGTCTCTGTTCTCACGCCCTATGAGGGGAACAAGGAAATTCCATTTGTGAAGAAGTGAGAATGAATAGCCTTCATAGCGTTCAAGATCGACCAAACGATCGACTAGCACGCCTGTTGCAGGATCAATAAAGAGTTTGTCACCTTTAGGGGTGTTATAATCTAAACGCCATACTGGTAATCTCTTATTTCGGAAATCATAGTGAGGACCAAAATGGGTGACGAGTTTGGTCGATAGTAACTGGTCTTTTGTGAAGCCCAGCTGAGTTTTGGCAATATTTATAGCGACATCTTTGTCGCTGAATTTTGCTTTCTTGCCAGTGAAAGCGTCAAAGTAAAAAGCCTGCTTTTCAACGCCCATACCTTTAAAGCGTTGCACCCTAGAGATCGTTTGGCCTGGTTTTCCTTTGGGAACTGAGATGCGATAGAGTAGGCGAGGGGAGTTTGTTTCATCTAGAACATCAACTAATGAGAGGCTGTTTAAGGGCTTATCTTTAAATTGGTCGAGCCAATTGAGGTCTGGGCCAAAGCGCTCTCTACTTAGATCAAATGAGTTGCCGAGTTTTAGGCCCCGGTGGTTGTCTCCAAATGAATAGTGCAGCAGGTGATAAACGCCGCTTGCAGTGAACAATAATAAAGGCAACCAAATAGCAAATGAGAGTAAGCGGTGCCACTTGCGGCGGCCATCAAAGATGGTGCGTTTCTTTATCATGAAGATTAACGTCATTCCCGTTAGCGCCATGCCGAGTAATGAGAGCATTAATAGCATCATGAGAAAGACGCGAGCATATTCAAAATCATCAAGCCAGGACCATGAATGGAGCACTCTAAAAACAGTTTGAACGGAAGTTTTCCAATTGTTGGTTATTCCGGCCAAAGCGCTTAGCTCTGTATATATAAAAGTTGTTTTTTGATCAGGGGTATCAAATTCAATTTTATAAACGGGGAGTAATCTATTGACCCAAGGATAGCTGTTTGAAAATTCCGTTTGAAAGTGAATAGATTTAATTGGTGTCGTTTTAAGACCAGAATAATACCGCGCTAACCAAACAGCTTGTTTTTGATCATAGTTTAATTTCTCATTCCCTGTCTTTAAATCAAAATAACGCCGCGGGGCATCATTTGATTGTGTGACCTGAAGTAAAGCCCCTTCTTTTGAGGGGATGATTTTTGCCATTATGGCGGTTGAGATATTGTTCTGCTGCAAGATGCTTGGAATTTGCGATGCACTTTCAGCAGAGACTTTTACTTGTGGTGGGAAGAACGAGGCCGCTTTGGGCCCCGTCCATGTCATAAGCGGGTGGGTTATACCTGAGATGGCAAAAATTAATAATGCCAGTCCGCCAGTCCATCCCAACCATTGATGTAGTTTTGTAAACTTACGTAGCGAGAAGGTTTTTCCATACGCCATTGTCTTTATCCTATGTTTGTAAATCTAAATTCTGATTGGTGATTTAAAATTTGGATTTAAAACCAACATAGAAACGGCGTGGTAAACCTGGGCGATAAGAGATATCTGGGTCACCAACCTGATTGCTTGTGTAGGTTGAGTAACGCTCGTCAGTTATATTCATAACGCGACCATAAAGCTCAAATTTCTCTGAAATCTCAAGGCTTGCTCGTAGGTTAAAGAGGTCATGGCCTTCATATTTATTGGTGTTGGTTTCATCAGTGTAATAGTCACCGACATGGACCCATTCAGCCTCTAACATCAAACCATTTACAAAAGAGGGACGATATTGAATTGCAAGATTGCCGAGTGTTTTTGGGGCTTTGCCAATATCATTGCCTGCAAAATTGATTTGAGACGCTGGGAAACCAAAAACAGCTGTGAAGTCTTTATATTCCTGATTGGTGTAGCTAAACGCAGCATTGTAGCTCCACTCCTCAGTGACTTGACCTTTTAGCTCGATCTCAATGCCTTGGTGCTCGGTTTCACCGGCATTAGAGATTTTTCTATCACCAGACACATTGTCGATATAGCTCACAATATCATCCTTCACCAGCATATGATAAAGGGTGACGCTATAGTTTAGCCAATCAGCAAAAGTCCCACGTGTACCGATTTCAAAGCTGTCTGAATGTACGGGCTTGAGCTTGTCAGTATCCTGGCTAGAGCCGGGGCGGAAGATACGGCCAACTGATGGTGCGCGGAATGAGTGGCGATAGTTTGCAAAAAGATCAAGGTCTTTATTAGCTTGCCACACGGCTCCAAATTTAGGACTTAAAGCATCATATGAGATGGTCTGACTATCTGGGCGAAGGTGATTAAAGCCACCAAAACCAAATTGTCTCTCTGGTACGGATGTGTCTAGATTATCAGTGTAGTCAACGCGGAAATAGTCATAACGCAGACCAGCAGAGAGACGTAATTCTGATAAAGCTTGCCATTCGCCATGGATGTAAGGAGAGATTGCGAGCATATCAGCGTCATAGTCATAGTTGGTGCGCCCGGTTTCAGTTGTGCCAACAAAAAGCTCTCCGTCTTTTTGTACAGAAAGACGCTTTTCTTGATATTGCGATGTGGTGTAATCAAAGTCGACGCCGGCGATGATTTCAGCATTTAGATCATGTAGTTTGCGGCGATATTTTGTGTTGAGGCCGTATGACTGGAATTCATAATTTCTGTCATTTGGATCGTAAGTGAGCATCCAACTTGGCATGAGTTTCAATTCATTGTGACGAATGAACGGTGTTATCGTTAGCAAGTTCACATCATCTGGCTCATAGGCGAACTCAGTGGAAAACCGAATGGCGTCGAGCTCTCTTCGGCCGACATCATTGTGATAGAGGTTCTTCTTTGGGTTGTTTAAGTAATCTTCTTCTTCAAGGCCAGAGACACCGCTTTGATCAACATGTGTGTAAGAGAAAATAGATTTTATTCTCAAATCTTCATTGATCTTGGCATCAAACCGACCATTGGTTGTATAACGACTAAAGGAGCTTTCATCACGCCAGCCGCTATTGTCTGTTAAATTAATATTGGCTCTAAAGCCTGCATTAAGTCCGAGAGGTGAGCCCACTGAGGCTAGCATTCTTTTAAACCCAAATGAGCCAAATTCAGGGTTTACATAAATCTCTTTTTCATCAGGACTAGGCGGTGTGATGACATTGATAATGCCGCCAATAGCATCACTTCCATAAAGGGCAGAGCCGGGGCCTTTTGTTATCTCAACGCGCTCGGCTTGAGGTACATTAATTTCATATAACGCATTGTGATTAAAGAGACCTGTTGGACGGGTTGGGATGCCATCTTCTAAAAAGAGATAAACCGCGCCTGTGGTGAGTGGTTGGCGAATGGAGGTCATATGGCCTTCACCGCCGAGGTCATTCACATATACGCCTGCTTTTCTATTTGTCACTTCAGACGGGTGGGCGGGGCTTACAAATTTTAGGTCTTTTTCTTCAACAACACTAATTGTCTCAGCCAATTCACTAACGGGTTTTTCTTCTTTGGTTGTGGTGACCACAATTGTATCAAGAGTGATGTTTTCATCAGCCAATGCAGGCGTGTTGAGGAGTGTGAACACAGAAATTGTGCTCAAAAGAATAGATTTTTTAAACATAGATTTACCTATTTTGCACAGGTGAGAGCGCAGTTCTTTTCCGCGTTTAAAAAAACGAAAAAGAGCTATCTCACTGATTTTATTAATTTTAAAAGATGGGTTTTTGTCTATGCAAATAGAGGGGGGCCACGCTTTGAGGTGGTGAGGAGAAAGTGATTTTGTTTTTGTTTTGATTGGAGTTGAAGCCGGTAATTTGCCTTTTGAATAACGGCAGGCAGTGGCACTCTAATTTCAGCATCTGGTATCAATACCACATGTGGGTGTGACGCGCTATAACAGAGCGGACATTCATAATGCGGCTTTATTGGCTGTGTTTGATCTTGATTTTCAAGTTCACTTATCTCGACCCATTTATAACCCTGAGCTGTACAAATCAGAATTTTTGTTGAGAGCTCTTGGGGTGAGTTTGAGAGGTAGGATGCTTGGGAAAATGAATTAACAGATGCTTGCACAAGAGATGGCATCAGGGCATTCACAACAAATACCCATGCGATTAGAAATGATAAATTTTTAAACCAACTTTGTGTACGCATGGGAGGGAACTTAAGAAAAACTAAAATGTAAATCAATTCTTAAATTCAGTTTTTTGTGAGATTCTTTATCATGCTATTCTCACAAATGTTTTTAAATGTGCTCGATCAAATTCTATAAATTTAGATTTTAAAAATCGTGGTAGTTGATTGGTTTCGTTTCTAAGTGTGGTTAGGCTGGCATCTGTTGAGTGGCGCAGTGTATGCCTCCGCCGATTTCTCCAAGAGCGTCGACATTTAAAGTTACGACTTCTCTGCTTGGGTAATGTTTTCTAAGTGCTTTAACTGCAAGCTCATCAGTTGAAGGATCTCCAAATTGAGCTGCGATCACGCCGCCATTACAAACATAGTAATTGGCATAGGAGGCGACAAAGTCCAAAGTCTTTACTCTTGGTTTGTGTGGTTCAGGTATAACATCGACTTTGAGTTTTGCTGCAACAAGTCTATCATGTGTCTCAAGGGCTGCGCGATGAAACGGATCACTCATATCAGGTTTGTCAGGTAAGTTCATTAAAACTCGAGAGGGGCCTGTGAAGCGGGCGAGGCTATCAATGTGATAGTCAGTGATATCTTCACCATAAACGCCTTTGGACCAAATTATTTTCTTGGCACCATAGGCTGCCAATAAACGGTTCCCGATTATCTCTTTTGAAAGACCTGGATTTCGATTTTTGTTTATCCAACAACTTTCATGGGCCATTAATAATCCATGACCATCATGTTCAACACCGCCAGCTTCACCAATGAGACCGCTGTCAATTAGGGGGAGACCAAGTTGCTTGGCTACAGAGGCTGCGATGCGACTATCATGATTGTGAATTTGTTTGTTGCCCCATCCGTTAAATTGAAGATGACTAACAACCAAATTTTTTCCCTGTTTTGCAAATAATGGCCCTGCATCTCGACACCACAAATCATCTGTTGAAATGTCTATAAAAGAGACTTTGCTAGAGAGAAATTTTTTGGCGTGTAGTTGATTTTCTTTGGCTGCCAACATAATGACAGGTTCAAATTCAGAAATTGTGTTGGCTATATCGGCAATTGTTTTTTGTAAAAAATCTAAAAAAACAATATCGGGATGTATGAGTTTGTTTACTGGCCATTGCATGAAGGTGTTGGCATGGGGGGCTTCTTCCGCTGGAACATAAATTTCATTTGAATTTCCGGACATGGCTGTTCCTCTTAAGAAATGAGTAAGCCCAAAAGCTGTGCACCCGCCTATAAAATGTCGTCTATTCACTAAACTTATATCCAGTGTAATTTATGAAGTCTCTTATTTGGCTGTATGATTATAAGGGGAGAGGTGAGATTACCATAATTCTAATTTATCAGGTTTTTATAGAACTAAACAAATTCTCTTATGGATTTTAGACAGGGCTATTGAGGTCGTTATCCTGAAAAATCTCTAAAAATGAGAGAGAATTGTGATGTTATGAAAAATGGTGCCGGCTGAGAGATTCGAACTCCCGACCTACTGATTACAAATCAGCCGCTCTACCAACTGAGCTAAGCCGGCTCTAAGAATATGAAATAGTGGTTATTTCATAAGAAACAGGTTAGATGCATCAGATGCAAATCACTGTTGAAGACAGCCTTCTAACCTAAAAATTTAATTCTATCCACCCCTAAAATGAAAAAATTTAACATTAATTTTAAATCAATGAATTTTGATTTAAATTAATGGCTGGCATAATAAATGCTTTTAATATTTTCATAGTATCTAAGTGGTACAGAATCTGACATATGATCGTTAAAAAATCAGGCTAACATTTGGAGTTTCATTATGCGTCTGTTCGCAATTATTTTTCCTGTCTTATTTGTTGCAGTTACTTTTTTGAGTGTTTCTGATGCTGAAGCACGCAGAAAAGGGCGTTTGGCTGTTTATTGTCAAGGTGATCACCTACATTACGGCTCTAGTGGTACTTTTAGAAGTAAACGTCAGGCTATGAAAGATGCAATCGAGTCTTGGGCTAGTTTCACCGTTTTTGAATATGGTTCTGAATGGGGACATTGGCGTTTATCACGGAATAAGAAGGTTGGTTGTAAAAAAGGTGCTGATGGTTGGTCATGTAGCATTCAATCAACTCCTTGCCGCAGAGCTAAACGTGGTGAAAAGGGTAAATTCAAGTAAGTTTTAAACTGTATTTTTTTATATTAAACCTCCGCAATAGGCTGATTTGCGGAGGTTTTTTTATGGTTTTGGCGATGTTTATTTTTCGTTCAGCTTGCATTCAGGTTCCAAGCTTTATGTTGTTTTTACAGGCTTGAGATTGTTTGAGATTTCCCCCTTCTTAGCGTTTTGAGCCATACGAATTTAACAGTGTTTTGGCCTTTAAAGGGCCTTTTTAAGAAACTCGGGAGGTTTCTATGACGCATTTAACTAAAAAATTGACAGCCGTCGCTGCGACTTTGATGTTGGCGCTTGGTGTTTCAACTGTTCAAATTAACCAGGCTCAGGCTGGTAAGGGTGGCAGAATTGTTGCTGGAGCTATCTTAGGTGCTGCAGCTTTGGCTATTATTGCAAGTGAGAGCCGCCGGGCTCGGGCTCATGGCCATTATTACAAGCATCGCTCGCATGCTCGGCCTTGGCGTCGTCATCGTATTTGTTATGACCGTTGGGGTGATCCTTATCGCTGCACTAAAAAGCGTAAATATCGTCGCCATTGGCGCCGTCATCACCGCCGTGATTATTGGTAAGGAGAGTGTGATCTACTGATTTCCCCTTCCTCCAACAGATCAGTAGAAAAAATCATACCTTATTTTCCTCAAAAAAGCTGCATGATTGATTTCATGCGGCTTCTTTTGTGCTTCAGGTTGCCATCTCTGTGCTTCAGATGCCCACTAGGCATCCGCAGGAGCAACCGCACTTTTTAGCTGTGCTTTAGTTTGCCCACCAGCAACTGCACGGCCTGTTGATAAGTTTTACTTTTGATGAGAGGTTATCAACTTGGGGGTGAATAAGTGTTTATTTGAGGTTTTTAGATGTTTATTGGCGGCTTTTTTGTAACTCTGCCGATTTTTATCACTTAATCTTAACTTTTAATTTTACAGTCACTGCAAATTGATTAACATAAATTAACCATTTATGGCATGATGGTTAAGTACATCAGACTATATAGCCGTTTTTTTCATAAAGAAGTGATAGGCTATAAAGGAGTAAACATATGACTGTATTTTTAACTCGTGTTCGTTTGAGGCTGTTTGCTTTGTTATCTGCGATGGTTCTGGGTGTGTTTGGCTTTGTTGGCCTGGCACAAGCTGGAGGTGTTGCTGTTGCCCCCAAAACGTTAGAGCATAAGCCTGCAACGACAAAAGTCGCTCCGGTGACCAAGGTCGGGTATCGGTTCCGTCGTGGATATCGTGGTATCCATATTCATATTGGGCCGCGTTACCGTTATCGTTATCGTCCCTATAGATATTCTCGTTATCATTATGGCTATCGTCCATACCGTTCGCATCGGTATTACGGTTACTCACGTCCTTATCGGGTACGTCGTTCTTATAGATTGAGAAAGTACTATCGTAAGAAAAGATTGCGTCGTCATATTCGTCGCTATCTGAGACATCGCTGGTAAGGTGATTTCGCCTCGGTGAAAATGAAGTAATAAAAGCAAGCCCTGTTCATTTTTGAGTAGGGCTTGCTTTTTTATGTGCGCCTCATTGTTTTATTTCGTTTGAAAATGATGGAAGGCGATGGCTGCTGCATTTGATACATTCAGACTAGCAAATGCGCCGCTGGCGTTAATGCGGCAAATGCAATCACAATGTTCTTTTGTGAGCCGTCTCATGCCTTTTTCTTCAGCGCCTAGGATTAATGCGACCCCCTCATCTGGTGATCTTGTGTTTTGTTCCATTGTTGATTGACCTTGGCCGTCAAAGCCAATGCGTCTAAAGCCGAGCTCTCCTAATTTTCCTAGGGCTTGGGATAGATTGCTGACCAAAATCACATTAACGGCTTCTAATCCACCGCATGCGGTTTTGGCCAAGGTACCTGATAGAGGGGGGCTGTTTCTGGCTGTCATAATCAGGCTCGAGACATTGAAGGCAGCAGCTGAGCGCAGGATTGCGCCGACATTGTGTGGATCTGTGACTTGATCGAGAACCGCGATGCACTCCTTACCTGTTAAATCTTCTATGGCCATATCCTCTAATGGAGAGGTGTATAGGAGGGCACCTTGATGCACTGGATCAGGGCCGATTAGTTTTGTTATGTCTTTTGGATTTGCTTCTTCATATGAGCTAATGGGAGCGGTTAGGTTTTCACTGATGCGCTGGGCGGCATTTTGGGTGAGGCAAAGTCGTTTGATTTCTCGTTTGGGATTGTTAAGCGCCGCAGTGACAGCATGAATACCCCATATGACTGTTTCGTTTGTTTGTTTTTTGAAACGATCTTTTGAGCCTTTATTCTTTGAGCTTTTCTGGTCTCCTTTATGAGGGAGAGATTTTTGTGGCCGTTTTTTATTTTGGCTCATAAGGTTTTACATCTTTCTGAAGATAATGGGGTGATCATTGTGGCATTTTACCTTTTGGGGTTGGTAAAATTCCTACAATTCTTAAAAATATTGTTCTTAAATCAAAATTGCTATCGGAAAAATGCAAATCTGGCAAATTACCGGTTGACAGTCGCGCCGATAATTTACATATACAGACGCTATCGCTTGTTGACTTATTAAGTCAGTGATTAGCGGAGGGGTGGCCGAGTGGTTAAAGGCGTCAGACTGTAAATCTGATCTCTTCGGAGTACGTTGGTTCGAATCCATCCCCCTCCACCACACACTAGTGTGTTTTATATTTTTAGGTCATAATTTTGGCACTGTTGACATTGTTCTATATAAGAGCAAAGCTTTCTGGGTATCTGGGAGCAAAAAAGCGCGGCGCAGTGCGGTTGCTGGTAGGCAACTGAAGCACATCAAGAATGTAGGGCGGCAGCTTTGCTGCCATTGCCCGTGAGACAAAAAAAGCGGGTGTAGCTCAATGGTAGAGCAACAGCCTTCCAAGCTGAAGATGAGGGTTCGATTCCCTTCACCCGCTCCATTTCATCCCTTAAACTCCATCTTTTATATTTAATAATTTTGGGAAATTGGCGTAAATTTCATGCGGTCTTTTGATTTTTTGGCTGAAATTTGCTGCTTTTTGTCTTAAAGTGATTTTAATCTCTAGAGTTAGTCATTGTGGCAGGTTTGAAAAAAAGATTAAAAAACTGTCTTTTTTTATTGAACTTGGCAATAATATGTCGTACTAATCTTCATTTCCAGGAATATAGGCTGCATTAATCGTGAAAACGCGGTTGGTGGGGTCTCTTTTTTATGCTCAGTTATGTTTTGCTTGTTTTAGCTGGATGGTTGAGCAAATTTTAGGCTGTGTAGGTTTGAAAAAATACATAGCTAAGGTTTAGGAGTGTAGCTCAATTGGCTAGAGCACCGGTCTCCAAAACCGGGGGTTGTGGGTTCGAGTCCCTCCACTCCTGC
>CAXIBI010000015.1:0-30550 GCA_964022305.1 uncultured Hyphomicrobiales bacterium
AAGGGAAGTAGGAAGCTCCAGGTTAATCTTGTTGGTTGTTCAGTTCCTAAATAATCTGGCAGGCCGATATCCATTTTGTCATGGCCTTCTTTGGGCTGTTCGATATAAGTGCCAAAGAGGCGATCCCAAAGGCTTAAATTAAATCCATAATTACTGTCTGTTTCATTGCGGATGATTGAGTGATGAACACGGTGCATATCAGGGGTTACGAATACAACGCGGATGATGGCATCTAATTTTTTTGGCAAAGCAATGTTGGAATGGTTAAACATAGCACAGCCATTTAAAATAATTTCAAAGAGCAGAACGGCTACACTTTCAATACCAAGTAGATAGACCAATAGGCATTTGTAAATCATAGATAGGGTGATCTCTATCGGGTGAAAGCGAATGGCTGTCGAGACATCAATATCAATATCTGAATGATGGACACGGTGGACTGACCAGAGAATATTAAATTTGTGTGACGCCCAATGTTGGATATAGATGGCAAAGTCTAGAATGAATAATGACAGAATGATGCTCAGCCAAATTGGCAGATCAAGGATACGAAAAAGACCGAAGTTTTGAGCACCGCCCACCTCTGCTACGGCCATTGCCACAATAGGGACAGAACTTAACGCCATGAGGCGGATAAAAAAACTATTCATCCCTCCGAATGAAATGTTGGTCAGCCAGCGCTTTAATTTTACGCCTGTTAATCCTCTTTTTGGGATAAGTAGCTCAAGCATTGCCATAAGGAGAAATACGCCAGCAAAAACGCTTAATCGATAGAGGGCTTCATTTTCCATTCTGTCATGATCTCCGATGCTTTTTGCTCGGTTTAGTTACATTCTTATATAAGAATATTAGACTGTCAGTTCATTAATTAACAATCAAAACCCTGTGAAGATATGGGCTAATTTTATTGATAATTCAAAAATTTAAGTAAAAATACGATCGACTTTACTAACGACTGACAGGCCCTTTAAACCCGCAATGATCTGGGTGAGATGTTTTAGATCCCAGACTTCGAGATCAATTTGCATCTCTGTGTAATCCACGCCTTTTACAATCATTTTTAGGTTATCAATATTGCCATCTGCATCACCAACGAGTTGGGCAATTTGTGCCAAACAACCCGGTTCATTGACAGCAGATACCATAATCCTTGCCATAAAACGGGTTTCTGATTTTTCATCAATATCCCACGTGACATCAACCCAACGATCGAGTTCATCGTCAAATTCTTCAAGCAAGGGAGACTGGATCGGATAGATGTTGATCCCCTCGCCTGGCATGACAATGCCGACAATACGATCGCCTGGTAAGGCATGGCCTACAGTGTAATCAATAGCGACACCGTCACGGTGACCTCTAATTGGTAGGCTTTGCAAAGGATCTGATGCTTTGACCGATTTTGGGCTCATGCGAAATTTTAGCCCCACGACTTTTGCAAAGTTAAACCAGCCGTCTTCAGGTGTGAGTTTTCTGGTGCCGGTTGCCGCATGTCGGCGTTGCATCACCTCTTGTGAGATGTCTGGATAAACGGCATTGATCACATCACTTGATGGCAATTCGCCTCTGCCAACGGCCACGAGCACATCACTTGCATGGTCTTGCGTAAAACGGTGCAATGAACTTTCAATTTTGCTGATGTCATAGGTTTGCTCTACCCGTTGGAAGGCTCTGGTTAAGACCATCTCTCCTATTTCATAATATTGCTTGCGGCGGGTTTCTTTGGTGGCACGGCGAATGGAGGACCGTGCTTTACCTGTGATGACAAACCGCTCCCAGGAGGGCTGCGGGGTTTGCGCATCTGAGGTGAGTATTTGGACTTCATCACCATTGCGCAAGATTGTGCGAAGCGGCATGTTGCGACCATTAATTTTAGCGCCCACACATTTGTGACCAATGTCGGTGTGAACGGCATATGCAAAATCAACGGCGCACGCGCCTCTTGGTAGGGCAATGAGAGAGCCGCGCGGTGTAAAACAAAAGACCTGATCATGGAACAATTCAAGACGGGTGTGCTCTAAAAACTCTTCAGGGTTATCCCCTTCAAGCAATTGATCAACCAAACGCCTCAACCATTGATAGGCCGAACTTGAAGTCATTTGATTTTGACTACATGTGTTTTCGCTCGTTACGCCTAAGCTCTCATCTTTATAAAGGGCGTGAGCGGCGATACCATATTCGGCCACACGGTGCATTTCTCTGGTGCGGATTTGCAGTTCTACGCGTTGATATTTGGGTCCCACGATTGACGTGTGAATGGAGCGATAATCATTTTGCTTTGGGTTTGAGATATAATCTTTAAACCTGCCTGGTACTGCCCGCCATGTTGTGTGCGCCATTCCCACAACCCGGTAGCATTCGTCAACCGACTTCACAATTACCCTGAAGCCGTAAATATCTGATAATTGCTCGAGAGATATTTGCTTGTGATCCATTTTACGCCAAATTGAATAGGGGCGTTTTTCACGGTGTGATACCTCTGCATTAAAGCCAGATTCTTTCAGTTTTGCTCGCAGCTCTTCTTCAATTTCTTGGATAAGCCCTTTGTTTTTCTTACGCATTTCGTTGAGTTTTTGCGTTAAGGTAAAATAGGCTTCTTCATTGAGCCAACGATAGCTGTGCTCTTCTAATTCTTCTCTCAGCCATTGCATGCCCATGCGCCCTGCAAGCGGTGCATAGATGTCCATTGTTTCTTCAGAGATGCGTTTTCTTGTAGAGGGCTTTACATATTCCAGGGTTCTCATATTGTGCAGGCGGTCCGCCATTTTGATGAGAAGGACGCGAACGTCAGAAGAAATAGCAATGAGAAGTTTGCGGAAATTTTCAGCTTGCTCAGCTTTTTTGGTGATGAGGTTCAGTTTACCAAGTTTGGTGACCCCTTCAACTAACGCGCCTACATCGTCACCAAAAAGCTTGTCGATTTCTTCTCTCGTTGCAGGTGTATCCTCAATGGTATCGTGTAAGAGGGCTGCGATGACCGTGTCTTCATCGAGTTTTAGATCTGCCAGAATTTCAGCAACTTCTAAGGGGTGAGAGATATAAGGCTCTCCAGAAGCACGCTTTTGGCTGCCATGAGATTTCTTCGCAAATTGGTAGGCCAATTCCAAACGCTGTTTATCTACATTTGGGCTATAGGTGCTTACCTGATCAACGAGAGCAGTGTCATTCATTCTTTTTATTTAAATCCACTATTTAAAAACGTTTGATATCTATCAACTAGTTTACGTAACTCAAAGAATGTACGCCATAAAATAAATCAATTCGTTTAAAGAATTTACTCAAAAAAAAACCTTCATGAGGTCGTATCCCATGAAGGTTTTATTATTCTTATTTAAGCTCACCTTAGCGATTACGTGCGCCGCCAGTTTCAGCTGGTGGAAGACTCTCTAAACCACGTAAAAGCTCTTCTTCTGTCATTGTATCGATATTGGTATCCATACCTTGATCATCTTGACCGATGATAATCGGTGAACGTGTCTCTGTTGAGATCACTGGTGCTGCTTCAGCTTCTGGCTCATCCACTTCAACATATTTTTGCATTGAGTGAATGAGGTCTTCTTTCATATCTTCAGGTGAAATTGTTTCTGATGCAATTTCTCTCAAGGCGACGACCGGGTTTTTATCATTATCGCGCTCAATGGTAATTGGTGCACCAGATGAAATAGAGCGTGCGCGATGGCCAGCTAATAATACCAGATCAAATCTATTTGGTACTTTATCTACGCAATCTTCAACCGTAACACGTGCCATGTAAAAAACCTTTTTCTTAAATTTTAAGTGCCTGAATTAAATGCAAAAAAAACTCTCTCCCGTTTTATTTTATAAAACTGGACAAAGCTAATTTAACTAAGCATCTAACTTTTCACTATAGATTACGGGTATATAGTCTCACAAACTCAATGAGATATCAAGCTTTTCTATGGTTTTCAGCTCCATTGGTGAACAATAGCGTTTCATCAATGATTTTGCTGCCCCGCCGAGAACTGGGTGCCTCCATTCAGGTGCGATTTCTACCAAGGGCATCAAGACAAAGCCTCTTTTGTGCATTTCAAGGTGTGGTAATGAAAGGGGACTGACTTTTTTGGAGCCATAAGCCCTTCTTTTTACATTCTCTTTTTTCTTTATGGGCCAATTTAATATTTTTCCATCATAATCAATAATATCAATATCAAGAGGCCTTGGCCCCCAATACAAAGAACCTGATCGGCCTGAATCACTTTCTAGTTGCTTTATTATCTTTAACAACTTATTAGGGTGTGACGTGCAATGACAGAGTGTAACTAGATTATAAAAATTGGGTTGGTAGGCTGCACCGATAGCTTTTGAATAATAAACGGAAGATATTTTAAGAAACTGTAGGTCGAGTTTCTTTAATTCTTTAATTGCAGAAGACATAGAATTCACAGGGTGGCCATTTTTACCACATATATTTGATCCAAATGCTAATAATACATATGACATAAATAAAACTCGTATATTAAACAAAAGTTTGACTATTTTTTATTTACAAATATATCAAATCATTTCTAATTAACTTAGAAATTGTTAAATAGTCATAGTTTCGTGATGACTATCATTCTAGTGGATTGAGGGGGAACAGCCATATGAAATTTTATCCCGCAGAACGAACTGCGCTTTTTGTTGATGGCTCAAACCTTTATGCTACTGCAAAAGCCCTCTCCTTTGAAATAGATTACAGCCGTCTTCTTAATTTATTCCGCTCTCGTTGCCAACTTGTGCGCGCTCTTTATTACACAGTACTTGCTGAAGAGCAGGAATATTCTTCTGTTCGCCCCCTTGTCGATTGGCTTGATTATAATGGATATACCGTTATTACCAAACCGACCAAAGAGTATGGTGAGGGCACTAATGGCCGGCGTAAGATCAAAGGCAATATGGATATTGAGCTTGCTGTTGATGCTATGGAACTTGCTGAATATCTTGATCATATTATCCTCTTTACAGGTGATGGTGATTTTCGCTGTCTTGCGGAAGCCCTTCAGCATAAGGGCAAGCGGGTTAGTGTTGTTTCAACCTTGGAAACGCAACCTCCTATGATCGCTGATGAATTGCGCCGCCAATCTGATCAATTTATTGAACTTTCAACTCTTGAAACTCAGATTTGTAGAACTGAGAAAACAGATATGGAGCCTGAGTGGGAAGCCCCCTTGAAAGATTTAAATGAAAGTTTAGACTATGACAGTGAATAAGTGAGCTTTTTTGAATTCTAATATTTACTTAGCTACTTATGATATTAGCTTTTAAGCTCTCATTTTAGACAGTCTTGGATCTTTTATTTTGTCTGACCTACACCTTGCTGAACCTCAAGCCACTTGTTCTCTTTGTCCGCGGCTCACTGAATTTAGATCTCAAAACCAAGAGCTCTACCCTTACATGTTTAACGGGGCTGTTCCTTCATTTGGTGATGAAAGAGCAGAACTTTTAATCGTTGGACTAGCGCCGGGGTTAAAGGGGGCAAATCAAACAGGTCGTCCGTTTACAGGCGATTATGCTGGTGATTTGCTCTATGCCACTCTTTTAAAATTTGGCTTTGCTGACGGGGTTTATGATGCACGGGCCGATGATGGTTTAAGCTTAAAGAATGCTATGATCACAAATGCGGTTCGCTGTGTTCCACCACAGAACAAACCGATTGGCGAAGAAATCAAAACGTGCCGCACTTTTCTGAAGAATAGGATTGATCAACTTCCAAAACTAAAACTTATGATTGCTTTAGGGCGCATTGCGCATGAGAGTGTTGTGGCTACAGTTGGTGGAAAGCAAAAAGATTTTAAATTCTCTCATGCTGGTTTGCATGATTTGCCGAGCGGTCACAAGATGTTAGATAGTTATCACTGCTCTCGCTATAATACGAATACAGGACGCCTAACAACTGAGATGTTTGAAGATGTATTTCGTATCGCCAAAGAGCAGATTGGTTGAGGCCTTGCTTTTTTCTTTTTAGAACAGCAACTTAACCACGATCCCGAAGTAGCCTTGCTTTTTGTTTGTTCCAATCACGATCTTTTTGGGTTTGGCGTTTATCGTGCAGCTTCTTACCTTTGGCCAATGCAATTTGTAGCTTGGCGATGCCGCGATCATTAAAATAAAGTTTGAGAGGTACCATGGTCAGGCCATCTCTTGTAATCGCGCCGATTAAATTACGTATCTCTCTTGCATGCAGAAGTAATTTACGAGGGCGGCGGGTTTCATGATTGTATCTGCCCGCTTGGGTATATTCAGGAATATACCCATTAATGAGGAAAATCTCGCCGCCTTCATTGCTGGCGTAACTATCTGCAATATTGGCCTTGCCGGTTCTGAGAGATTTAACCTCTGAACCTTGTAGCATAATACCAGCTTCGAAGGTTTCTATGATCTCATAATCAAATCGCGCTCGCCGGTTCTCAGCGATCGATCGATGATCTGATGATGATTTTTTCTTCTTCGAAGCCATTTTAAAAGTTTACCAATTCTACTTAGTTTTATTGAAACGTTAGGCTACGCCAGCTTTAGCCAAGGCCTCATCCACTAGTTTACAGCTTGCCTCACTCATGCCGACAAGCGGCATGCGGACATCAACACTGCAAATTCCTAATTTTGATAAAGCATATTTAGTCGGCACTGGGTTTGATTCAACAAATAAAGTTTCATGCAAGGGCATCAAGCGGTCTTGCAAATCAAGTGCTCTTTTATAGTCACCTGCTAAAGTGGCTTCTTGAAATTCTGCGCAAAGTGCTGGTGCTACATTAGACGTTACAGAAATACACCCCACACCTCCATGAGCGTTAAAGCCAAGAGCTGTTGCATCTTCACCTGAGAGTTGGATGAATTTATCTCCCATGGCGGCGCGTTGCTCTGAAACCCTGGCAATATTGCCAGTGGCATCTTTGACGCCCACAATATTAGATAATTTGAATAATCTTGCCATAGTCTCAACTGACATATCGATGACAGAACGACCTGGAATATTATAAATAAAGATCGGGATATTTACCGCATCGTTGATCGCTTTATAATGCTGATATAACCCCTCTTGTGTAGGCTTGTTATAATAAGGCGTTACAACAAGCACAGCTTCAGCGCCTGCTTTTTCCGCATGTTTTGCAAGATCGACGGCCTCAATTGTGCTGTTTGACCCAGCGCCAGCGATCACAAAAGCTTTTTCACCTTTGCCGTTTTTCGCCTGAGCCACCTCAATACAAAGCTCAACAACCCGTTTGTGTTCCTCATGTGAAAGGGTTGGGCTTTCACCTGTTGTACCTACTGGCACCAAACCATGTGTGCCATTATCAATTTGGCGCTGCACAAGTGCTTGGAAACACGCTTCATCAACCGCTCCATCGCGAAATGGTGTGATGAGTGCCGTAATTGACCCACGAAACATCTTTTATCTCTTTTCTTAAATTTTCAAATTTACCCTGAATGGGTGGTGCAAACAATAGACACTGATTTCTCTAAGAGCAAGCATCTAAAGTCGACCTACCCTTAGAACTCACATTTTGGCGCTCCTTCAGTTGCCCACAAGGCAACCGGGTTTTTAGTGCTCCTTTAGTTGCCCACAAGGCAACCGTCGCAATTACCTACAGAGTTTAGAGCATATAGACTTTATCTTATCTTCTAGCAACCACCGGCCCTAAGCCTCCCCTTTTCTGAGCTTAAGATGCCCACAGAGCATCCGCTTCTTTGCGCTTCAGATACCCACAGTGTATCCGCTTTAACGATAGCATAAACTTTTATAGGGCTTTGCAAGAGACTGTTTTTTAGGCAAAATGCAGATATTAACCTTAATTTGCATGAAAAGGCCTTATTCGACTGGCATTAAAACTCATGTATTTATGCAGATGCGACGGGGAGTAGCGGTATTTTGTGAGTAGTAATTCCTTAAAGCGTTAGTTGGTTAAGCGTTAAATGGTTGCAGGCCCAATAGGCATAATTCTATTGGCATATGAAAAGAACTCTTTAAATTAATAACAGGCTTTTTAATGAATAAAGTTTTTTCGGTTTTACTTGCTGGTTTTACACTCAATACTTTCTCACTCCCTCACACTGCTGAGGCTGTGCCCTTACCCGTTAAAAAGTCAGTTGATACCCAAAACGCTATCATCAAAGTTGCCAAGAAAGTTAAAGACACAAAACCTAAGGCGCCTTTGCAGGTTTCTCTTAAAGATGAACTATCTGCGCTCAATGAATTGAAACTAAGCGTCCAAGAAAAGAAAATTGTTAACCAAGCCATCAAAGCAATTTTCAAAAACAAAAAGCCTCAAGCTCTCGGACTTATAAAAAAAATAACAGACCCAACAGCTAAAAAACTTGTTCAATGGTATGGCTATCGTCATTCAAAGATGTTGTTTGATTATAATGAACTGGCTGAATTTTTATCCTCCAACCCGAAATGGCCGAGCCGATCACGTTTGGTCAAAAAGATAGAAGTTAGTTTATATAGAGGAGCTTTACCGCCTCAAAAAATTGATGATTATTTTCAAAAGAACAAGGCTCAGTCTCTTGTTGGTAAGACCACTCATGCAGATGCCTTGTTTAAATTGGGAAAGAAAAAAGAAGCCACCGAGCTTATTCGCAGCGTTTGGCACAATCCTCATTTACCAAGCTATTTAGAAAAATTCATTCTAGCGACTTATCCTTTAATGCTACGGCCAGAGGATCATAAAATCCGTATTGACCGCCTGCTCTATCAAGGAAAAAAGGGCAAGGCAACTGCTGCTATTCGCACGGCTAAAAAAGTTGGCGGTGAAACAGAAAAAGCAGCTCGTTTCAGAGCGGCTGTGGCTAAAAGACAATTTAGGCATGCCCGGCGGTTATTTCCTAAACTTGGCGATAAAACAAAGAGCTGGCCGGGCGTACATCTTGCTCGCATAGAGTTAGCACGGCGCAGTAAAAAATATGATCATGCTATGAAATTGATGGTTGCAGCTGATTATAAAGCTGATGAGATTCTCAATAAGGACAAATGGTGGGTTGAGCGACGTAAACTCACCCGTGAAGCAATTAGCCAAAATAAATATGAAACCGCTTATAAAATTGCCAGCGGTCACAAGGGCCCGTCAGTTAATAAATATAATGAAGCAGAGTTTTTAAGCGGTTGGTTGGCGCTGCAATATTTGAAGAAACCAAAGCTCGCTGAGAAACATTTTGAGAATTTCAAAAAAGCTGCTGATGGCCCTCGTACGCGTTCAAAATCAGCTTATTGGATGGGGCGGACGCAGCAAGTTTTAAAAAATGAAAAAGCGGCCAAAGAGAATTTTAAACTCAGTGCTTCGATCCAAAATACATATTACGGACAGCTCTCTGCCCATGCCTATGGTGAGGAGAAAAAGGACATCAAAATTCCAGAGTTGATGAAAATTAATTCCGGCATTGCTCGTCGTTTTACTGAACGTGAAGAAATTAAAGCTCTTATTCTAGCCCACTTGGCTGGAGAGACCTCAATCGTTCGGATTTTCTTTTCTCATTTGCGCTACCAATTAACCGAGCCTAATGAATTGACCCTTCTTGCTAAATTAGCGGCAGACCTTGGTTATAATCAAAGTGCTGTGCGAATTGGTAAAACAGCGATGGCGCAAGGTGTGCCCGTGGATCATTATGCATATCCAACCGAGTTCATGCCAAACTACACACCACTGCGCTCTATTCCAGAACAAGCGTTGGTTTATTCAATCGCCCGCCAGGAAAGTGAGTTTAATTATAAAATACGCAGTCATGCTGGCGCACGCGGGCTTTTACAAGTCATGCCGAATACGCTGAAACATGTGGCGCGCAAATATAAAATCAAACGTCAAGTTTCCTGGCTTACTCAAAAACCAGCTTATAATGCTAAAATTGGTAGTGCCTATATTGGTGACCGGCATGATGAGTTTGGTGGCTCTTATATTATGACCTTTGCAGGGTTTAATGCTGGGCCCGGCCGCGTTCGCCAATGGGTTCGTCAATTTGGTGACCCCCGCTCTAAAGAGATTGACCCGATTGATTGGGTGGAGCGCATTCCCTTTAAAGAGACGCGGAACTATGTGCAAAAGGTGCTTGCCAATGTACAGATTTATCGTGCTCGATTGACAGATGGGCAAAGTGAAATCAAAACCTATCAAGATTTACACAGAGGGCGTTTTTAATCGCCATTGCCGATCCTCTTTTCTGAGCTTCAGATGCCCACAAAGCATCCGCTTTTCTGAGCTTCAGATGCCCACAGAGCATCCGTTTTTCTGAACTTCAGATGTCCACAGAGCATCCGCTTTTCCTCAAGCAATCCTATTTATAGTAGGGCAGTTTTCACTCGAATACTCTTCTGTTTTCCTAGAGAATGCTTTTTCTGGGTGAATTCAGCTCTCTTTGTTTTTTTCACTATTGTATTTGTGCGCAATTCATTATGATTGCACCAACCTTACTGCATTTACGGGAATTTAGATGGCACAGGCTCACGAGACCTATCATCAAAATTGGGAAGATATATATTTTACCGGGTATGATGGTATTCGCCTTTATGCGCGCCATTATCATGGTGATCGCACCAAGCGGCCCATTATATGCCTAGGTGACATCACTCAAAATAGTCGCACATTTGAGCCGCTGGCTCAGGCGCTCTCTAGTGATAAATTAGGAAACCGGCCGGTTTTCACCCTTGATTATCGAGGCCGTGGTTTTTCTGAAAATGACCCTAATTGGAAAAATTATACCGCCCTTATCGAAATGGCTGATGTGGTCAATTTTATGAGTTTAAAACGCCTGCACCGTCCGACCATATTAGGCTCTGGTTGGGGTGGTGTGCTGGCTATGATGCTTGGAACTTTACATAGAACCATGATCGGCCCTGTGATTTTAAATGATACAGGACCTAAATTAGAAACCACTGGCCTTATTAGACTTCATGCCTTTATTGGCCGATTGCCGTTGCCAACCAGCTGGCGGAAAGCAGCTGAGCTTCTTCGCGACCTTTATGGCAACAGCTTTACAGATTTAACCCAAGATGACTGGATGCGCTTAGCTTACCAGAACTTTAATGAAAAAGATGGCAAGCCAGCACCCGCTTATGACCCCGCCTTACAAAAAGCTTTGATGATGCTCAATGTGACCAAAGGAGCGCCAGTTATGTGGGAGCAATTTTTAAGTCTTTCACATGTGCCAGTGCTTGCGATACGCGGTGAGAACACTGAAGTGCTGAGCAAAGAAACATTTGATGAGATGTTTAACAGACATCCTAATTGTCAGATGTTTACGGTGGCGAATGAAGGGCATACCCCTTTGCTTGATGATGACCTCTCGATAGAGCGGATACGATTATTTTTAGAGCGCTGCGATTTGCAGGACCAGGCTCCTTATGATGAAGTTGACTAGGGGATTGGGCTTTTTTATTAGGGCTTTAGGTTGCTCGGGTGTTATCGGCCTTTTGTTTTCTCTCACGGCTATTCCATGAGCTGAAGCTCATGGGCCTCCGAGAGGCGGCGCTAAGCGCCGGGCAGCCCTGCTGCCATGTCTCATTGCCCGAAAAGGGCAATGCTCCTTCTTCGTATGGTTAGTTTAGTTGTGCTTCAGTTGCCCATTAGCTACCGGAGATTTTATCTAAAGAAATTCAGATTTTAAGATTCATCATAAAGTTTTGAGAAATCTGTTTGTCCGCCATCTTTTAAGACTTTTGCCTGGACGACCCAATATTGTCGCTCGACCCGGCCTGATGTTCCGAGCATTTCATTCACACGGTCCATGTCAGTTTGTTGCCACTCAGCAATTTGTGCGTATGTCGTGACACCTAAACTTGAAAGAGCACTTGCGGCCTCATCGTCAATGCCGCGAATTCTCTTTAAATCGTCAGCACCACCACTTGCTTCACCACCTGGTATATTGATTTGTCCTGATGAGATTAACCCTGAAGCTGCAGCAACCCAGCTTTCTGCACGATCCGTTGAAGATAGCTCTAGTAAATCTGCAGCCCATTTTACATCGGCACCAGACCAATTCGCAATTTGCGATAATTCGGTAATGCCATTGTCGGAGAGAACTGTTTTTTCATGTTCATTTAAATCTGTGATTTTATCCAGCTCTGCCAACCGAGCAACAAGGTCTGATGCTGAGAAAGTGCTGCTTTGGAGCTCACTTGCTCCTTCAGTTTGTTGTTTATCTAAAGCCTCTTGTGCTAACCCACGCCAATTTTCTTCAATGATTTTGTCACCACGTAGTTCTAATTGATCACTAATTTGAGCGATTGCTTGTTCATCCCAATTGACGATTTGAGATAATTTATAAACACCTAGAAGGTTCAATTTTTTCTCTAACCCTGTAGAGATATATTTAATCTGGCTTAAGTCATCACTATCAACCGGCCGCACATAGGCTGCTTCTGCACTTTGGTCTTGTGGAGTTTCCGTTTGAATTTCTTCGACAACTTCTGTCTGTTCAACGGTTAAACTTTCTTCAGTCTCGTTTTTTTTTACCTCAGATGAATTGGCTTCATCATCAGTGAAAGCTGCAACGGTACTTTCCTGGGTTTTAATTTTGCGCTCACCTTGATAGCGGTTACGCCATTCTTCATCACGTTCAGCTCTTTCTTTTTCACCAAAGAGGCGTTTGTTTTCTCTAGGCTCTCTTTCACCTCTTGGTTCACGCTCTCCTCTAGGCTCTCTTTCACCTCTTGGCTCACGCTCTCCTCTGGGTTCTCTTTCACCTCTTGGCTCACGCTCTCCTCTAGGTTCTCTTTCACCCCTCGGCTCACGCTCTCCTCTGGGTTCTCTTTCACCCCTCGGCTCACGCTCTCCTCTGGGTTCGCGGTCTTCTCTAGGTTGACGCTCAAAATTCGTTTCATTTTCAGCATTGTCGCGATCACCCTCATGATCGCTTACTTCTTTTGCAACGGTGCCTGCAAGACCGGCTGCCGCGAGCCCAGCTAAAGATGCTTCATCTGCACTTGCAGTTTCACTATCTGTTTCTTGCTGAGCCGTTTCCTCTTCAACAATACCGGTTTCACTAATTTCTTGTTCAACTACTGTTTCATTTGTTGGAGATTTTGAAAAATTTGTTATTTCTCCTGCACTTAAGATCTTTGCTTGCTCAATCCAAACCTGTTCATTCAAAGTGCTGTGGAAGTTAAATTTATCTCTTAAGAAATTAACTTCTTTTTCAGTCAAAGAGGCGATTTGATTGAATTGACGTATACCAATTTCTTTTAATGAGCTTTCCATTTCGGCATCAATGCCTTTGATTAACTGTAGATTGTCATCCGCACCTTCAGCCGCGAAATTAATGTCGCTATAATCAACGTCTTGCTGTGTATAGTCCCAAACTTGGACTTGAGGTTTCCCTTCTTCAGCGCTCTGCTTATCTTGCGTTTCTGAAGAAGATAACGCTGCAACGCCGGCTACAGTGCTAACAGCTGCTGCTGCCATGTCTTTTAGATCATAGTCGCTTGACTTTTCTGGCTCTTCACCTTGTGGAGTGCTGTCTACTATATAAGCATTCGGGCGGGATTCTCTTAAGTGAGCCTGATCTTCACTAAAGGGCTTTGCCTCAACTGCATAAGCGTTCGGGCGAACTTCCCGCATATCAGAAGTTTCTGCTGTGGTTTCTGCCGCAGTTTCTTGGCTTTGCTGCTCTACCACTTCTTGCTGAGGTATTTCTTCTTGTAAGGTAGCCTCTTCTTGCTCTGATGGTTCTTCACCTTGCGGAATTGTATCAACCACGTAAGCATTTGGGCGAGATTCTCTCAGGTTAGCCTGATCTTCACTAAAGGGTTTTGCTTCAACAGCATAAGCATTGGGACGGACTTCCCTCATATCAGGGGTTGTTTCAATAGCTTCATCTCTCGCCACGTTTACATCGACAAGATTAGCACCTTCGAGATTTTGATCTTCTAATGGTGTCGCAACGGATAAATCTTCATTTTCCTGCTGTTCAGACTGATCTTCATTTGTGTCGCGAGTGACTTCTGAAGCGCTGTCAATCGGTTCAATAGTGGCTGCTGTATCCTCACTCCATTCCTGATGTGTGTCTTCAGCAACTTCATCATGGGTCACATTGACGACTTCACTAGCGCTTGTTTCAACTTGGTCTTCTTCACTGCTGGTCACAGCGCCTGCGACACCACCTGCTGCAAGGGCAGCGGCCGCGGCATCGATACTTGCTTCTTTTGTCTCCGGTTTGCGATCACCGCAAAATCTGTCGCTGTCCTTCACGCCGAAAATAGTCATCTTAAGGCCACGTGCGACACCACCTATCGCTGCTCCTAGCAAAAAGAACAAAACCATAAGGCCAAGAACAAATAATATGAGTACGATTTCTTCCATCAAACTATCCCAACAAAGACTTCAATCAGCTGAACCCAGCCCCGACTTCACGCCTGCTTCATCAAATATGATCTCTTTTCTCATCTGTAATCAGTTAAGATCTCAAGACCATTCGCCAATAAGGCACTTTTGAAATTTCAGCAATTATATTCTTTTAAACGCAAACCAACCAACATATAGACCCAATACAAATGCAAAGGCCATGTAGGGCAACAATGATACGATCAAATAACTCATTAGATGTGTCACTCCATATTTTTTACAGTTGATTAGTTCTCAAAAACTACGAACTCAATCCGGCGGTTTAAGGCTTTCCCGGCAGATGTATTGTTTGAAGCTACAGGCTTCTTCTCTCCGAAGCCTTTGGTGTCCAAACGGTCGCTTGGAATGCCTAATTTTACCAAATGATTGACGACAGATTGAGCGCGTCTCTTACTGAGTTCTAAATTGTAAATATCTGTGCCATCTTTATCTGTATGACCTTCGACACGGATCACTGTATTTGTGCAGCGATCGGCGACTGTGTGTACTTTTGATAAGATGTCATAACTGTTTGGATTGATCACAGAACTATTAACGCTAAAACGGATGGCATTGCCTCTGACAAGTGAGTTCATCAAAAGCTGGCATTCTTTAGCGTTAACAGCGCCGCTTTCTTTGTGCATTTCTTCCAAACGCCTCGCGGTTTGTTCGCGTGATAGCCAGCTCTTTCTTTTTTCAAGCTCTTCCTTGCTGGTTATATTTTTAGCTGCTTCTTTTTCTTCAGCTTCAGCCTTTTCACGTGCCTTTTTCTTCTCTTCTTCTTCTTTGGCTTTTTTCTCAGCTTCAGCTTTGGCCTTTTCAGCAGCTAAGCGTTCTTGTTCAGCTTTTTTTGCAGCTAAACGTACAGCTTCTTCTTTAGCTTTCCTTGCGGCTTCTTCAGCTAGCTGTTTGCTATTGTCGAATTTTACGCCGTTCACCCAACTGAAATTTTCTGGTAAATTCACTGGTTTCTGATCCAGAGTATTTACAAGTGTTTCGTCTGTTGATTGCCCTTGAAGTGTCAGCTGGTCATTTCTCAAAAGCATTTCACCACTTTCAACTGACTTTAAGAGCTTTAAACCTGCTAGAACTGATTGTAGGAAATTGTCTGGCGCGCCTCTTGCGATTGTTAGCTCATCTACAATCTGGCTATCTGGGAATTCAGATTTTATAAGATCTAAAATTTCTTGTTTTTGATCTTTAGATTCAACCACACCTGAGAGGGTTATCACGCCGTTTGCATGATTTGCTTTGAATTCAAAAGGAAACGCGACAGGAATAATAGGTTCTTTGACTTTAATCTCATCTGTAACTTTATAGCCAGTGGGATAGGCCGAACGTACTGTTTTACGTATTGCTTTTGCTTGCTCTTTAGAGGTCGTAAGACCGTTAATTTTAACAGTTCGTTTTTGTAATGACACTTCACCTTCTTCTAGCTTCGATAATTCAGCTAAAGATAGTAAAATTGCCTTCTCCCATGCCTTTGGCGCCCCTGAACCTTGCTCAATATTTGAATTAATATTGGCGCCTGGGAAATATGTTTTTGCAGTGGACATCAGTTTTTTGACTGATGCTTCATTGGGCATTACGCCAGTTATGGTTACTTCTGAAGCTTTAAATGAACTTGCAAAGTTATAATTTTCAACCAATGGAGGTTGAATTTCAATTTTACCCGCTGTCATCTGTAAGGGCAGCGGCCCTGCAAATGTTTCGTTTAAAGATTTAAAGGTAGATGTATCCAGTGCGGTGCCCGCAATGTTTAGGTTAAGGTCGCTTAAAATGAAATGACCATCCTTCATACGTGCTAAATGGCCCAGAGCATAGCTTACTTGACCAAACCACTTTGTAGGATCTGGTGCGCCTCTTGCAATTTTTAGTTTGTCTACCAAAGCTACATTCGGGAACTGCGCCTTAGATGCACTTATGACAGATTGTCTAATTTTTTCTGACGGGACAAAGCCTTCTAGAACCAATTTTTCCTTGCCATAAAATGTTTTAAACACATAGGGAGAAACGATTTTTTGGATGGACAATTGATCTGCAACTGAGCGAACGCCCCAAACTCCTTGGACGATTTCTATTGCTTTTAGACGCGCTTCTTTGCTTGGTGCTTCACCTTTGATCGTGCCTTCTAAACCTTTAAATTCTGGCTTGGCCCATTTGATACCAGCTGATTTCAAAGCGGCGATAGAGCGTTGTTCAAGATCTCTTTCAATGGTGCCTTTGTTTATAAACCCAACCAAAAGACCAAACAATATCAACGGAAGAAGACCTATTAGCCAACACCGGAATTTGACTCTAAGTTGCATAAAATTAAGCTCCCAACCTAAACGCCCTGAGTTAAATCGCTACTTTGCTTCATCCCCACTCAAACCACTTAATTCTTATAGAATTATCAGTTCTTTAAGATATGAAACTCGTTATTCATTAGCCTCAGACTAATCACTAGTTACCTTCAAGAGACACTTCTTAATAGAGTACTTCGATAAGCAATCTTTTAAGTACCCTAACTACAATCCACATCTCTGGCCATCATATACCTGATTTACAGACCAGTTATGATGTCTGATCTGACGCCATGCATATTTTTGAATTTAATTCAGAGCATTTCACTTTTACATAAATTCAATGAAATGCTCTATATTCTTCTTTTGGCGCACAATTTTTCCGATCCTCGTTTCACTCCGGTCGGATTGTGCTCTAGATCAAAACAACAAGCATTATTGATCTTCAAAAAATGGGCCAAATGTCTGAATGACCCAAGTTTTAGAAAAAATACTCACTTATTCGTATCATTTACACTTTAAAATCAATAGACGTGTTAAAATATGGCCTAAAAGCCCCCCGAAAAATTCACATGCTATGATTGTTTTGAAGATACGAATAGAAATATTACATAGTGGGAACCATAGATCCCCAGAAACTCCCTCACAAAAACTCTTATGCGGCCTCACTATATCCAACAGTCGGCAACATTCCAAGGCCTTATTAACTAAGACCGCTGCCTAGAGCCTAAATATTGTTCAATAGATTGGCAATAGAAACTTTCATGTTTCATTTGAAAATGAAACATGTTCGAGTTTATCGGATAGCAAATATATAGGGTAAGAGGCAGCTAAAAGCCTTTTGTGAGTGAGTTGAGTTTTTTGCCTGTGAATAAAGATTGGCTTGCTTTTCTCTAGCTTATTGAATTTACAGGTGAATTAACAAATTCTTGGGAGTTGGTCCCCCACCAACATATCAACGATACGTTTTCCCCCAAATGAGGATTGCATGATAACTCGCCCATTTGGGCCATCTACAGCTTCACCAATAATGGCCGCTTCTTTACCAGCCTCCATACTTTGCATGGCGGCAAGGGCATCATCAGCCTGATCAGCTGGGACAAAAGCAACTAATGTTCCTTCATTGGCCAAATAGAGAGGATCAAGACCGAGAATTTCACAAAAGCCTCTGACTTCTTTTCTTAAAGGGATAGCATCTTCCGTTAATGTGACGCCAACACCAGCTGTTGCAGCAATTTCGTTAACTGCACTGGCTAAACCACCGCGTGTTGCATCTCGTATCGAGCTGGTGCCCGGTGCCGCTTTCAATACTGCCTCAATGAGCTCATGCAAAGGTTTGCAGTCGCTCAAAACTGGACTTGAGAGAGCCATATCTCCTCTTGCATTTAAAATAGCTGCTCCATGATCTCCAAGGACACCGTTGACTAATAACTTATCTCCTGGATTAACTTTTGAGGCCCCGATGTTCACACCAGCAGGTATAACTCCTACCCCAGCTGTATTAATGAAAATTTTATCACATGCACCTTTATCAACTACTTTAGTGTCACCCGTTACGATTGACACGCCGGATAAATCAGCTGCTTCGCGCATAGATTGGACGACTTTGCGAAGCACTTCAATTTCAAGACCTTCTTCAAGGATCATTGAGCAGGTTAGGTAAAGTGGCTTTGCTCCGCCAACGGCTAAGTCATTAACAGTGCCAAAAATAGCAAGCTTGCCGATATCACCGCCAGGGAAAAACAAGGGGTCGACAACAAAACTATCTGTTGTGAAAGCCAGCCTGTCACCTTCGGCTTGCAGAGTAGCTAAATCGATCCGGGCTTGATCTTCCATTTCGCCCATGGCTGGATTGTCAAAAGTTTTAATAAAGACATCGTCGATAAGGTCTCGCATGGCCTTGCCACCTGAGCCGTGAGCCATTGTTATTTTATCAGCCTTTAAAGCTCCTCCTCGCCTAAAAGGAGTAGCGCCAGCTGTTTCATTTTCTGTTTTTTTTAGCTCATTCATTGATCAATCCTTTATGATCGATTTTTGCTCAGGGCCTTCTTTTCCCTCTTAGATCGAGGTGCTGATACTTAAGACGCTGACTTTTCAGCCTCTGCCTTTTTAGCCTCCATTAGGGCGCCGCCATATTGATAATATGCCGCACACGCTCCTTCAGATGAAACCATCAAGGAACCTAGGGGAGTTTCTGGTGTGCATAATTCGCCAAAGACTTTGCAATCCCATGGTTTGATAACCCCTTTTAGAACCTCACCACATTGGCAAGATTTAGGGTCTGCAATTTTCAATGAGGGGAGATTGAATTTTTTCTCTGAGTCATATTTTGCATAGTCATCTCTGATTTTCACCCCGGAATGGTCGATTGAGCCAAGCCCCCGCCATTCGAAAAATTCGCGTAATTCAAACACTTTGCCAATTGATTGCAAAGCCACATTATTCCCGTCTTCAGGGACTATGCGATTATATTGATTTTCTATTTCATGGCGCCCTTCTTTGATCTGCTTTAAGACCATCCAGATGGATTGCAATACATCCAAGGGCTCAAAACCAGCGACGACAAGTGGGCGTTTATAATGGTTTGCAATGAAATTATAAGGGCTATTGCCTATGACCATACTGACATGACCTGGGCCTAGAAATCCATCAAGCCTGAGGTCAGGGCTATCAAGAATGGCCTTGATGGTGGGGATGATGGTTATGTGATTACAGAAAAGAGAAAAGTTATCTATGCCATCAGCTTCTGCCTGCAAGATTGTAAGGGCTGTTGAGGGCATGGTGGTCTCAAAGCCAAGGCCAAAGAAAGAGACTTCCTTTTCTGGGTTATTTTTTGCCAATTCCAAGGCGTCAAGCGGCGAGTAGACCATGCGTATGTCACAGCCTTCAGCTTTGGCTTGGAGCAAACTCTTTTTTGAACCGGGTACGCGCATGGCATCACCAAATGTGGTGAAGATCATATTGGGCGTTTCAGCAATGGCAATACAATCATCAACGCGGCCCATAGGAAGCACGCATACGGGGCAGCCTGGCCCATGAACCAATTCAATGCAATCGGGCAGCATGGTCTCTATGCCAAATTTGAAGATCGAATGAGTATGACCACCGCAAACCTCCATAATTTGTAATGGTCGCTCTGAGGCTTTTGGAATTTCTAATGTGAGGGCTTCTATTTCCTTGAGCAAGGTTTTTGCCATTTCCGGATCACGGAATTCGTCTACATATTTCATCAAGGGCTCCCCTTATATCTTCTTTCTTTGAGCATCTCACTCATGAAGCAAACTATTTTGTTTCTCTTTGTTTTCTTTTTATTAGTCGCTCTTTAGACCACCGCGATCATCAGCGAGCAGTGTATGCACCAAGTCCCATAAAATATGATAGATGGTCAGGTGACATTCTTGAATGCGGTGAATGGACTGACTTTTTATTGTTAGGCAATGATCTAGACCGATCTCATTCATGGCACCGCCGGACATGCCTGCAAAGCCTATGGTCTTGATCCCCATTTCTTTTGCTTTTTCAAAAGCGTTGACCAGATTGTCTGAATTTCCGCTGGTTGAGAGGCCAATTAAACAATCACCTTTGCGGCCTTGTGCAATAACTTGGCGGGTATAAATATGGTCGAAACCGATGTCATTACCGACCGCTGTCATCATGGTAATATCTGAGGTGAGGTTTATGGCTGTTAAAGCAGGGCGCCCTGCTGTTACTGGATGTTGAAATTCAACAGCAACATGGGCTGCATCGCAGCTTGAGCCGCCATTTCCCATAGTCAGCAAACGCCCATCAGAGCGATAGGTTTCAGCAATGGTTTTAGCAGTATCGACGATATCTTGTGCGTGTGTTTGGAAAAACTCAGCAAGGACTTTGATGTGATCTTCTGCTTTGAGCTCAACCGATTGCAACAGTGCTGAATTCAAGGCTGATGGATCTTGTTTTTTATCGTGAAGAAATGGATAGAGACCTGATAGGGCTTCCAAGGTTTCTTCAGAGTTTTTTTCAGACATGATTTGCCTTCACTCTCTTTTAAGTCCCGGTTGTTCGCATGGCTTCTAGTTCTTCTTCAACTTCGCCTAATTTTTCTAGGATTTTGAGTGTCTCTGTTGCTTCTTCTTCGTCGATGCGGCTCATGGCAAAGCCCACATGTACCAGCACCCAATCTCCAATACACTCTTCAATAGGGCGCTCATCAGAAATCACACAGGCAACATTCACATCTCTTTGAATACCTGAGACATCAACAACAGCTAAGTGACGGTCGGCATCTTTAACACTTACGATTTGACCTGGAATCCCAAGACACATATCTCTCTCCCCTGAGCCTTTGAGTGATCATAGTTTTATAGATTTTAGCTTAATCTACGATCTAAAATAGGCCTTACCGCCTGCTTCATATCAATTTCAAATTATCGTTTGTTCTTTATTTTTCTATTTGAATGAAGGGGCGGTTTTCACTTTTTTGTGAGTTTACTCCGCTCACAATATACTCTGGAATAGGCAAGTCACATGCCATACAGGGGCACAGATTAAGAAAAACAAGATGAATTGATCATAACCCCTGTAGAAAGTGGAAATTATGCTGCCACATGAGCCCATTATTACCTAAGCCCTCACCTTAGCAGCTCGGGAAATTAGCTACAATCGGTTAGTTTAGTTCCACCTGGCTCCCCATATGGAAGGTTAGTTTTCATGTTTGATCTGCGATATAAGGTTTTCATTCCATTTCTTCAACAATTCTTAAAAGTGCTGTTTTCAGTACTCGTCCTTATAGGCCTGCACTCAGCACCCTTTGGATATAATGTGGCCTTTTTACAAGATGTTAAGGCTCAAGATATGATGGCCCATGTGGATCTCTCTAGCGATGCTATGACAAAAGCTGAGCTCACACGAGACGAGGTTATCACGCGGTTAGAAGAGGCCCGCTCCAAGAAAACTTCGGCTGATTTATCAAACCTTGCGCTTAATGGATTGGATCTCAGTGGTCTCGATTTTACCAATGTAAATTTCCGCGCTTCAAATATGAATAAGACCGTTTTTACCAATAGCATTATGAAAGGAGTGCGACTTGATCAAGCCTGGATGTTAGATGCTCAACTTAAGAACTGCGATCTTAAGGGAGCAAGTATCTTTCAAGCGCAAATGGTGGGAGCGAATTTAGAAAATTCTAATTTATCCAGCACGATTATTGCCGCGAACCTTAGCCGCGCTAATTTGAAAAATGCTCTTCTTCGGAAGGCAAACCTTTCAGCTGATATGCGCAATCAATCTATGGGGTTAATCACTGGTAATCTGACTTCAGCTGATTTGGAAAATGCTGACCTTAGCGGCGCTAATTTATCACGCTCCATTCTCGAATTTGCCCATTTGAAAAATGCCAAACTCAATGGCGTTAATGCGAGGGGGGCTCAATTTGATGGTGCTCATTTGGAAAATACGGATATTAGTGATGCACAATTTCAGGATGCTGATATGGATAGTGCGACCTTAATTCAATTGATAGGTAGAGATAGCAGCACACTTAAGCTGGCAAAAAATGTTGGTCGGGAAGTGAAAAACCGCTAAGACAGTGCTATAAATATTATTATTCAATCGATAGTGAGCAGTTTGATATAAGAGCATTTAAAGCATGACCAATCGGCGATGGTTTTTAAAAACGGCTTCTTTGGCCCTTGCAAGTGGTGCTATCACTGGTTTTGGGCCTTTTGCCAATATTTCTGAAGCGAGCGCCAAAGAAAAGGCTCTTCCTCAAACTCAAGTTTTCAATAATCGGATTGGGGTTCACCTTCCCCTTTGGCATCAAGGTTCATTAGATGGTGACAAATTTTGGAATGAAATTTTTAAGGATTTAAAGGCTCACAAAATCCAACATTGTTTTATTTTAAATTATTATTTTGTTGACCCTGTCATGGGGAGAATCTCCAAGAAGAGCCATTATAATAATAACCAAGCGCCTGATCTTGCTTTCATCAAACATGGACTAGAGATTGCCCAAAAATGGAAGATTAAAGCGTCACTTTATCCGGTGCTTGAAATTGATAATCCTTATCAAATTGGCAGCATATGGCGCGGTAATCTTAATTTTTTTGGTCGCACTTTAGAGACTTTTTTCCATCAATATATAAAGCTCATAAATGAAATTTCAGAGGTGAGCCGCAAGCATCAGTCGCCTTATATTTGCATTGGTTCTGAATTGGCTAGCCTTTCTCATAACATCGCTGCACGTCCCTTTTGGGAGGAGTTGATTTATCAGTTACGTTCACCTGATCAGGATCGTCAATTGAACCTCTCGCCCAAGCTTATTTACGCTGCTCATTGGGAAGAATATTTAAGCTTTCCTTTTTGGAGGCATTTAGATGATATTGGCATTAATGCGTATTTTCCTTTGTCCCCCCTTTCTGAAGCTTCTCCTATCGGCGCTCCTTCACATCAACAAATCCAAAAAACACTATCGAAGAAATTAAAAGAATTGCATCAGTTTTCAAAAGTCCATGGCCGTCCTGTTCATCTCACTGAATTTGGTTTAACGCCTTATAATCAAACTCTGGCAACACCGTGGGGTAGCCCACAAAATCAGAGCATTGATTTAATCGAGCAAGAAAATGGCTATCGCGCGTTGCTGGGTGAGCTGAAAAAAGAAAATACTGATTGGCTAAAGGGGGTGAGCTTTTGGCATTGGAAACTGCCATACCGACTAGGGAGTGATTATAATATTCGCCCCTATGGGACTTTGGCTAAGCTTCTTAAAAACAACTCCTAACGAGCCAAAGTTTTTTTTAAGCGCTTAAGAAAATTATTGCGCGCTGTTTCAGCTTTTTCTGCTCTGTACTGATCTGAGTTTTTAGGAGATAAATTTTTATTCCCTTGATTGTAAGTTGATCCTGTCTCTGGTTTGAAAATAAAACGTTCTAGAAAAAATCCGGTTAGAGCAAAACCGTTTAAGATATCACGCTCACGAACTTCATCTCTACCCTCATCTTGTCTTGCACCCCTTAAAAATGCAGGTAGCTGAAGAAGTTTGTCTTTATAGGGTTCTCCTGCCTCTTTTGAGACGGCTTTACCAGACTTAGGCGAGACAAAGACAAGCTCTTCTTTACTCCCTGTTGCTGCGCATTCAGAGACATCTAATTGATAACCGAGCTCTGATAAGATCTCCATTTCAAAGCGAACAAGTAAGCTTGGCCAGATGGTCTCTTCTTCCATATGAGTGAGCACTGTTTTGGCTCCCTTATACAATCCTGCATGTGGATCTCGCTCGGGGAAAAGAGACAGTAGTGAACATAAATTTGATAGAGCAGCAAGGGCTAGTGGCTCGTCAAACAAACGAGAAGCTATGGGCTCTTCCATCTCCACTGTTACCGCGCCTAGATGCTCATCCAGACGTGCGCGCCATGTTGCATTGACAATATTACCTACTTGCAAGATAGGGCGGATTTTCCGGGACTTGCCGCCACGCACCAAGCCTAAATGGCGGCCTCTTTCAACGGTGAACAGCTCGACCAGAACGCTGGTTTCACCATGCGTTTTTAATGAGAGAACAATCGCTTCGTCTCGCCATTCCATAGTGCGCGTCCCGCTCCCCAATTGGTCTAAATTGACAGATTACTTAATATAATCCAGTCCCATTTCGCGGAAGCGTTCCGGGTCATCTCCCCAGCGCTCTCGCACTTTAACGAAGAGAAATAAGTGTACTGGTACGCCTAGAATTTCACTGAGCTCTTTTCGAGATGACATTGAAATTGATTTAACGGCGTCACCTTTTTTGCCGAGAACAATTTTCTTTTGACTTTCTCGCTCAACATAGATCACTTGCTCTACGCGTACTGATTTATCCTTTTTCACCTTCCAGTCTGTGGTCTCAACTGTGGTGGCGTAAGGGAGTTCATCATGGAGCCGCAGGAATAATTTTTCTCTTGTGATCTCGGCAGCTGTATGGCGCATAGGAGCGTCCGTTAGCTGGTCTTCTGGATAGAGCCAGGGGCTTAAGGGCAAGCGGGCTTTTAAATAATCGACCAGCTCGTTTGTACCTTGCCCCTTTTCAGCGGAGATATAAAATACTTCATCAAACTGCACTTCATCTGTGAGATCTTTGGTGAGCTTGAGAAGCTCTTCGCGGCGGACAAGGTCCATTTTATTGATCGCTAAGGCGAGCGTGTATTTTGTGTCTTTTAATTTTTTTAAAATGCTTTGGACATCTTCGGTCAGGCCCTTTTGTGCGTCTACTAACAGCACGACCAAATCAGCGTCTGCGGCTCCGCCCCAAGCAGCATCAACCATGGCTCTATCTAGTCGCCTTTTGGGGGCAAAGATACCTGGTGTGTCAACAAAGACGATTTGTGTTTCATCAAAGATCGCAATGCCTCTGATACGCGCTCTTGTTGTTTGGACTTTTCTTGTGACGATGGAGACTTTTGTTCCAACAAGACGATTGGTCAGTGTTGACTTGCCTGCATTTGGGGCACCGATGAGAGCCACGAAGCCGCATTTTGTGTTCGTGCTGTTTCCCACAATCTCATCCGTACTAACGTTATCAACGGCTTCTTCTGGTTCGCCTGATTCTTTTGCTGCAGTCATTCTCATTGAGCTTTCGGTGTCGCTATTCATTTCTTTGTAAGATTATGAATGTTTCGCTGTTAGGTAGATCAGTTTATCACAAACTTTCTTTGTCTACTCTTTAGGCCAGACTTTTTGTTTTTCCAACAAGTTTTTCGCAGCCATTTGTTCAGCTATGCGTTTGGAGCTGCCTTTCCCACTTGCCTCTCCTACACCTTCGACCAGAACATTTGTTTCAAAGATCGGATTATGATCCGGCCCTGTTCTGTCAACTTGGCTATATATGGGGAGATCAAGTCCTTGCCCTTGCGCCCATTCTTGCAAGGCTGTTTTGGCATCTAAAGACACCTGCACACCTTTAGAAATTTGCTCTTGCCAGAAGTTTCTTATGATTTTATCAGCGGCTTCATAACCGCTATCGAGAAACACGGCCCCTAACAGCGCTTCCATTGCATTAGCAAGGATGGTGGCTTTTTCTCGCCCGCCAGAGCGCTCTTCAGCTAAACTTAATATTAGGTATTTACCCAGGTCTAGATCTTTGGCAATTTCGGTGCAGGTTTCCCTGCGAACAAGATGATTATAACGACGCGCTAGATCGCCCTCTTCATCCTCAGGGTAAAGCTTGATTAATAGAGATGAGATGGAAAGCCCTAGAACTCTGTCGCCTAAGAATTCCAAACGCTCATTATCTTCATCATTTTTCTGATCGTGATGCTTTTGGCTTTTGCTGTTTTTTTTGTTGGCTGAAGTTGTGCTTGAATGGGTTAGGGCTGATTTGAGCAACCCTTGGTTTGTGAACTTGTAGTTTAATGTTTTCTCAAGCTCAGTGACATCAGCACCTTGACCAATTGAAGTTTTCTTGCCGGACTTCTTTTTTGATGCCCCTTTTGGTTTCTCGTTTTTTTTCATTAACCCACTAATTTAAATAATCGGTCCCAGCGAATATTGAAGAGGCCAGTTGATGGGTCTGTTGCATCTCCTTTAGAGAAGAAGATGATTTGAGCTTTACCGACGAGGTTTTCAAAAGGAACGAAACTTACACTTGGGTCGCGGCTATCTGCAGAATTATCGCGGTTATCTCCCATCATAAAATAGTGACCTTCTGGAACTGTATATACATCAGTGTTATCAGTGAAAGCCCTGCCATTGTGAGGTTTACTATCTAATGAGAGGTAACTCACACCATTTGGCAAAGTTTCACGAAAACGGGCAACCGGGGTGGCTCTTAAATCTTCCAGGAACTGGCCTTCGCGTTTTTTTGGAATAGGATTGCCATTTATATGCAAAATGCCACCAATCATCTGGATTTTATCGCCAGGTAGGCCAACGACACGTTTGATGTAATCCTGACTTGTATCTTGCGGAAGTTTGAAAACAACAACATCACCACGCTCTGGTTTGCTTGCAAATATACGGCCCGAGAAAAGATCTGTGCCAAAGGTGTGTTTGCTATACCCATAACTAAATTTGCTGACAAACAAATAGTCACCAACAAGTAGATTCCCCTGCATGGAACCTGAAGGAATATTAAAGGGCTGAATGATAAAAATTCGCACTATGATGGCAAGGAGTATGGCATGGAAGACGATTTTAACAACCTCCCACCAGCCTTCATCAGTAGAGCTATGAGTTTTCTCTACATCTGCTTTCATCAATCCACTCCTTTAAAGATCATCTTTTCTCTATGTCGACTTTTATCAGCCTGGACATCTAAATTAAGCTTATCGCTTTTTCTTCCCAGACGTGCCCTATAGCGCAATTGCCTTACAGTTAGCAAATAAATCTCTGTTAATCACTGTTAATTCTTCTAAAATTCGGCAAAAGTAGGAAAAAAAAACAGCCGAAGTCAGTCAAACTAAGAGAGCACTGAGATTAAATTAAACTTTGATTTGTGCTGAAATGATGACAAAAGCCTGTGCGGTTGGCCCATCATCAGTAATTGTTAAATGTATGACGGGGATGTGACCACTTGGCACCATATTTAATAAATGTTCTTGTGCGCCGCCTGTTAGGGCCATTGTTGGCGCTCCTGAAGGGGTATTGACCACTCCCATATCTTTCCACCTTACACCTTGAGCAATGCCGGTTCCCAGAGCTTTGGCGCATGCTTCTTTGGCAGCAAATCGTTTGGCATAAGAGGCGGCTTTAAGGTGTCTTCTTTCAGACTTTTCACGTTCAATATCGGTATAGACACGGTTCAGAAATCGCTCACCATATTTTTCAATGGTTTTTTCAATGCGCCTGATGTCAATTATGTCGTTGCCAATTCCTAGGATCATCTAAAGGTATCCAGCTGCTTTTATTAAGATACAGTATGTTCTTTTGAGTTTGCTTGCATCACTTCTCTTGCTCTTGCTGTGATGAGTTCAACTCTTCTGTTTTGATAGTTTTCTACTATTTTGCGAATTATGAAATATCCAAAAAAACCACAAACAAAGCCAAGAGGAATACCGCCAATCATCATTGGCTTAATGTAGATTTCATAGGCGTTATCTAATGCATGAATAATCCCGTTAGAAAACGCATCCAATAGACCGGCAACACGAAATTCATCTACCTCATTACCTAGGATCCAATGACCAAACTTATAGGCTGAGGCCCAAATAAAGGGAAAGGTAATTGGATTACCAAAGAAAGTTCCAAGAGCTGAGGCCAGTAAATTACCGCCAACCAAATACGCCAATGTCGCCGCTGCTAAAAAGTGGAAGCCCATAATGGGGGTGTAAGAAACAAATATGCCGACAGCACAACCAAGTGCAATGGCATGGGCTGAGCCGCTTAAACGATTGACCCTTAGGAGTACATAATTCACTGAGCGCGCCCAACTGCGGCGTGGCCATAAAAAGATCCTAATATTTTCAAGAATGGAGGCTTTATCTCGACGCTTAAACAACATAAAAGTTTCTTTATCTCCTAAAATTACTCATTGAAACTCCTTTTAGGACCATAGGCTTTTCGCCATCAAAGTCAGGCATTTAAGGACTTTCTTAAACTCGAGTTTTTCAAATTCATTCAGTTAGCTGACTATTCTAAAAGCTTCAACCAAACTTCATATAAAAATACAGTATGAATTTGCTCAAATTCAGTATTATCTTATAAATCTTTATATTTAATGTGACTTAGACGTTTTTCACGCCATTTATGACCTTTAAATGTTTTTTTCATAAGTTTTATTGTCTAAATCATTAGATAGTCATTCTTTTTTGCTTTTAAACCTTCCTCAAAATGACCGTATTCAGCTGCTGAGCTTTTTGATATATTGTACAAAAGACGTTATCGGACCTGGGGACTTAAAAATGTTCAACAAGTTATATAAATGGAAGCTGTCTAATAGACTTGTCTTTGGGCATTCCCTCTTGAAACATTCTATTTTGGCCTCAATTTGCACCTTCTCACTAAGTCTTTCTTTTATTTTTCCTCTCTCTTTACTCCATGCAAATGAACTTGAGGGGGAACGATATACTGCTTGTGTTGTTTGTAATGAGCCAGGGAAAGTTTATCAATGCAGGTATCAACCAAATGATCTAAACACAGAGACGACCTCTACACCTCCGACGATTAATGTCAAAGGACTTCAATTTGCTTGCATTCAAGAAATTGCGCAATATGGGGGGCATGGTCAGTGTGCTTATGTGAGAAAATCATCAGCGGACTGTAATGGCGAGATTTACACGCTCAAAAATACCTCAACAATTGAACAAGTCCGCTCGCCTCAAACTTTTGATGAAGATCAATCAAGCGCCGATGGCGCTTTGAAGCCAAAAGAAAAGTCACAGCCAACATTAGTTGATGAAACAAAAAAGACCTACAAGAATACCACAAAATCAGTTCAAAAGACTTTTGATAAAACCAGCAAAACCGTCAAGAAAACTTACGATAAGACCTCTGATGTGGTGAAAGACTCGGTTAAATCTGTTGGTCAAGGTATCGGAGATGCAGCATCGACCACATATAAATGCATAACGAGCTTTTTTCAAAAATGTTAGGGGCTTTTAACATCACAATACAGGCGTGAGTTCGTTTGCTTGTTTCTTTACAAACGAGTTCCATGCCTTCACTTAACACCCAAGACATCTTAATTACTTGCTTATTTATGCAACCATTCTCTTGCGAGTTTTTGTGCAACCGAGATTTCTGCGCTCGACATTTCGTTCGCGATCTCTTTGCGGTATTTTAAAGCTGCTTTATTGCCTTGCAAGGCTGCAAGATTAAACCACTTGTGAGCGATGACCAGATTTGGGCTCACTTCACGACCAGCGGCATACATGATACCTAGCTCAAATAGAGCATCGACAGAGTTACTTTCTGTCGCGCATTCCATTTCAGCATTAATTGGCATATCTAAACGTGCCATTTTACTCTTCCCTAATTAGATCAAAACAGAAAACATCGGGCTTTTTAGTTTGCCTTCAGATGCCCACAGAGCATCCGGTAAAAGCAACCGAGACAGCAGCCGGCGTTTCATATTTTGTACGCACTAAACAAACCCTTTTCAGTCCTAATTGCACCTTCTGAAAAAGGTTTAACCACTTTTGGTTAGGTTCGAGAATGACATAATATTTCAAATATACAGTAAATATTGTTGGGTAATAAAATCCTAAAGTTATTTCTTTTTTGTCTCATATCGGAACATATACAGTAATAACTTCTAAAAATGCGAAGAATGAAACATTGTTTCATGTGTTGTTAGTTTTTTTATTTATTTTTTGCTAACCATAAATCAATAGCCCGGCCCTATGTACCGCTTAGAAAAAGATGTTTGATTGGAGATCTGGACAGTTAAATGGCAATTTTTATTGTTTTTAGAATAACCAATAACAGTATTTATCACTTCACTGACTAATAATTTGAACTAAACCTTTGAAAATAAGTATTTTACATTCATCTAAAATTCAGGTTGTTCTCTTTAAATTTTCAACACTTATAGGTTGACTAAGGTAAACAATGTCAACTTTTTCCTGATCAAAATTAAATAAGTTATTGATTTCTTTTGCTTGAATTGCTATGGGCTTCATTCGTCTTTAAGGACTTATTAATTTATTTAGATATAGCAATTCAACAATATACGTAAATATGACGCTGAATAAGAGTTTTGAAGAAAATAGGCAAAGAATACTTAAAGCTGCTTCAGAGCAATTTCTCTTGAAGGGCTATGATGAAACACGCCTAGATGACATTGTGAAACAAGCTCGTGTTTCAAAAACAGCCATTTATACTCTGTTTGGTGGCAAGAGAGAATTATTTATTGCTATTTCTGAAGACCTATCAGAACAGCTCGTTCACGCGACCATTACCAAAGATCAAGTTATACTTCAAAACATTGATGAACTTGAAGAGGTTCTTTCTCAGATCGGTGAGAACTATTTAAAGATCACATTACAACAAGATAAACTTGCTAATTTTAGAATGTGT
>CAXIBI010000016.1:0-29051 GCA_964022305.1 uncultured Hyphomicrobiales bacterium
TGTTTGGATACGGGGCGACAAGAGACCAAGTTAAGTTCAGGTTCTATTGAGATTGATTTGTTATCTAGAACTGTCAACATCAATCATGAGGAAGTTGTTCTTCAAACCAGGGAATTTAATTTACTTGAATATCTCATGAAGCATAAAGGCCAAGTGGTGACACGGACGATGCTGCTTGAGCATGTTTGGCATTATCATTTTGATCCGCAGAGTAAAGTGATTGATGTGCATATTAGTCGCTTGCGAAAAAAGCTTGGTGATAAAAATGGTGATATCATAAAGACAGTGCGCGGCGCGGGGTATATCATTAGTGATCACTAAACGTAACTACACTTCTAGCTCAAGCTTTAAGATGGCAGCGCTCTTTACGGTTTTGTTAGGGGTTTCTGCGATTTTGCTTGGTAGTTACCTTTATGATTTCAGTCGGCAAATTTTTATTCAGGAAACTGAAGCGGCGATTGATATCGAGATTGAGCATATTCTGGAAATTTTTGCAGATAAACCTCTTAAAGAGCGTATAGATTACATCAAGAAGCGATCAGCTCAAACATCAAACCCCATTTACTTTTACCAAGATAAGGATGATAAGCGTTTAGCTGGGAGTATTGATGCTATCCCTTCTGAACTTGAGGCTATTAGCGATGGTACGATTGGCTTTAGCATTACAGAACGCCGTCATTTGCGTGAGTTTGGCGCGAAGATCCATAGTTTTGAAGATGGGTCTCGCTTGTTAATAGCGCGAGACATTCATGAAATAACACAAAGATATGAAAGGCTTCGGTTTTTTATATTTTTGATTTTGTTTTTTATGCTCAGTGTTGTTTTGGTGAGTTTCTTTATTAGTTTGTTTGTTGTGAGCCGGATTAATATGATTGGGCAAACGGCACAGAATATTATGGCGACAGGGGATTTATCACAGCGTATTTCTATCGATAGTAATTGGGATGATTTGAGTAATCTTGCGCAAATCTTAAATGCTATGTTGGCTCGCATTGAAGAATTGATGATTGGGATCAAGGATGTGAGTGATAATATCGCTCATGACCTTAGAACACCGCTTGCTCGGTTAAGAACACAGCTTGAAGCTGCATTGAAAACCCCTCTAACTAATGAGCAGGTTGATGAGCTTTTAAAAGAGACGGATGACTTGCTTGGAACGTTCAATGCTTTAATGCGTATTTCGCATATTGAAAAAGACAGCAAAAAATTCGAATTTCAACCAACGTCTCTTAAGACAGTTTTAGAGGATGTGATTGAACTTTATGATCCGCTTGCTGAAGAAAAGTCTGTTAAAATCACACCTCATATAGCTGATTTACCTCTCTTATCTGCTTCAAACCATTTACTCTTTCAAATGATTGCGAACTTACTTGATAATGCGGTGAAATATTCGCCTGATGGTGGTGAGATTTCAGTTGATTTATTAGCTGGTCAATCAAAAGGTGAAAGAAATTCTGCGCAAATTATCCGTATTTCTGATGAGGGGATTGGTATTCCGGCATTAGAGAGGGATAAGGTTTTTGACCGTTTCTACCGTACTGATAAAAGCCGCTTTACCGAAGGTAGTGGGCTGGGCCTCAGTTTGGTGAAAGCTGTGCTGGCCTTGCATCAGGGCGAAATTGAACTGAAGGATAATGCACCAGGGTTAATTGTTGAACTGACGCTAAATGTTTGAGATCTCTATGTTTTAAAGTTTAACTTTTTGTAACCTTTACTCAATCTCATCGCAATATAGGACTTGATATCTTAAGAGATAGGAGAGTTGGAAAGTCTTATGAAAATAGCGATAATCGGAACAGGTATAGCTGGATTGGGTGCTGGCTATATTCTAAACCAGAATCATGATGTCACATTTTATGAAAAAAATGATTACATCGGTGGCCACAGCCGCACAGTAGATATCACCACACCTGGTGGTGATACTTCTGTTGATACCGGTTTTATCGTTTTCAATCGGCGTAATTACCCTCATCTTGTTTCCCTGTTTGAAAAATTGGACGTACCTGTTGTTGAAAGTGATATGTCCTTTGGTGTGAGTATCATGGATGGCTGGCTTGAATATTCAACCCGCTCATTGAGCCAAACATTTGCGCAAAAGCGAAATATTCTGAGGCCTAACTTTCTCGGGATGTTGGTTGATATTCTTAAGTTTCATAAACATTCACTCGAGCATCGTGATACCGATATAACGCTTAGAGAGTTATTGGAGAAATTAAAGCTTGGTTCCTGGTTTCGGGATTATTTTCTTCTCCCAATGGGCGGGGCTATCTGGAGTATGCCAGTTAAGCAAATGCTTGATTATCCTGCGCGTACTTTCATTCGCTTTTTTGATAATCATGGTTTGCTTGGTGTTAATGATGCCCCTCAATGGTATACTGTTGTTGGTGGTTCTCGTGCTTATGTTGACCGCTTGACGACTACCTTCAAAGATAAAATTAAACTCAACTGCGGTGTTCTTAAAGTTATCAGGCATGAAACTCATGTTGAGATCGTAGATTTTGAACATAATTCTACAAGTTATGATCAGGTGGTTTTCGCCTGTCATAGTGACCAGGCGCTTATGCTGAACTCCTCTCCGACACCCTCCGAACGGCAGATACTTGGTTCTATAAGATATCAGGATAATCATGTGGTATTGCATAGTGACACAAGTTTTATGCCGCAGCGTAAAAGCGCCTGGTCAAGTTGGGTTTATCTTTCAAATAAAAGACAAGACCTGAGTTCATCCATGTGTGTGAGTTATTGGATGAATAATTTACAGCCTCTTGGTGTTTCTACACCAGTGATTGTGACACTTAATCCGCCAGAGCACCCACAAAGTGATTTGATCTATGATCAAACTGTGTTGGAGCATCCTGTTTTTGATCAAGATGCGATCGATGCGCAATGGCGATTAGATGAAATCCAGGGGAAAGATCGGTTCTGGTATTGTGGTGCTTGGCAGGCTTATGGTTTTCATGAGGATGGTTTGCTGAGTGCAGTGAAGATGACGCAAAAGATGGGAGAGACAGTGCCATGGGGCTAAGATTAAATGAACAAGCCTGTCTCCTCTCTGGTGAGGTTATGCATCAGCGACTTTCTCCAAAGCGAAATGGTTTTACATACCCGATATATTATCTTGGCTTGCCGTTACAAAAAATAGACGAGCTAGATCAGCAGAAGACCCTTTCTGTGGATCGTTTTGCTCGCACGAGTTTTTATAGGAAAGATCATGGTAGCCGGGAAAGCGATTGTGACTTAACGGCTTGGGCCTATGACCGCTTGGCAGACTATGGTTTGCATGAACGTGTTGAGGAAGTGACCTTAATCACGATGCCTCGGATCTATGGTTTTGTTTTTAATCCTGTCAGCTTCTGGCTTTGTTTTGATGAGAGCCATGACCTTATCGCGCTCCTTTATGAAGTGAATAATACTTATGGCGAGACCCATCTCTATGTATGTGCCCATGAAGATGGCTCGAAGTTTCTGAATGATCAATGGATCAGCGCTAATAAGGAATTCCATGTGTCCCCTTATTTGAAGAGAGAGGGGACTTATAAATTTAAAATAAATCTCGATGAAGACCAGCTGTTTCTTTGGATTAATTTTGTTGATGCAGATGGGACCCCTATGCTTGCGACATGTTTGAAAGGGGTGCTTTCCCCCTTAACACGGCAAAGTCTTAATAGAGCCTTTTGGCGTATGCCCTTTATACCGCAACAAGCAATTTCACTGATTTTTTGGCAGGCTCTTAAGTTAAAGGCAAAGGGTTTGACGTTTTTTTCTTTGCCCCAGCAGAAAAAAAAGCGTGTGAGTTTTAGTGCCTCAGCACAATGTGAGTAAGTTTAAGGCCCTCATTGGTTGCAGGGCTTCTAGAAAAGACAGAAAAATAGTTGAACTGGATAGAAATAATTAGAGGTTTTCCATGTTTCATAAAGTCATCACATATCGTTTTTTTAAGGTCCTTGAAAATATTGATAAGGGATCAATTCGGATAACGACACCTGATGGTCGCCACTTTGATTTTGCAGGGCCAAATGATGGCCAGGATGTGGTGCTTGAGATCAATGATTGGCGAGCCGTGACAGCTTTTGCTACAAAAGCTGATATTGGATTGGCGGAGAGTTATCGAGATGGTTGGTGGGAGACAAATGATCTTGAAGGCTTGCTCTTATTTGGGATGGAAAACCAGAACGCTTTAAATAGTTATATTAATGGTAATGCATTATCACACCTTGTCTCACAATTTATGTATCTCTTTACTCGTAATACGGTTCGCGGTAGCTCGAAGAACATTCATGCTCATTATGATTTAGGCAATGAATTTTATAAGCTTTGGCTCGACCCGACTATGTCCTATTCAGCTGCGTTAGATGTTAGGGATGATGAAGCCTTAGCCGTGGCACAAAACAGAAAATATGATCGCATTTTATCATGTTTGGATGATCCAAAGGGGCCTTTACTTGAAGTCGGTTGTGGCTGGGGTGGTTTTGCTGAACGCGCGGTTACAACGACTGACGCTGATGTGAAAGCCATTACGATATCTCAGGCACAGCATTCTTTTGCCAAAGACAGATTGTCAGGAGCTGCCAATATAGCTCTTGAGGATTACCGTCATCAGGATGGTAAGTATGACCATATTGTCTCTATTGAAATGTTTGAGGCTGTGGGGGAGGCCTTTTGGCAAACATATTTTAAAAAGTTAAAGTCTCTGCTTTCTTCTAAGGGGAAAGCGGTTATTCAGACCATTACAGTTGATGATCAATTGTTTGACCTTTACCGAAGAAGCGGTGATATGATCCGTACCTTTATTTTTCCGGGTGGTATGTTACCTAGTCCGAGCAGGTTTGATTATGAGGCCAAACGTGCGGGTTTAAAAACTGGGGGGCATTTTGAATTTGGCCAGGATTACGCTTTCACCATGGAGGTTTGGCTCAAGAATTTTGAAGAGAATTTAACTGCAATACGGGGGCTAGGGTTTGATGAGGCTTTCATTCGGCTTTGGCGTTTTTATCTTTCTTGTTGCATTGCTCTTTTTAAAAGTAAGCGGACGAATGTGATGCATGTGGAGTTGGCACATGCTTAAAAGACTTTTCAATAGCTTCCTTGTTTTGCTCACCTTTTTAACTCTCATTCATGTGAGAGTACCTGAGGTGTTGGCTGTTGAAAATGTTGCTCATAAATTATTGCCTGGAGCTGTGAAGATTGGAGAAGGGCATTATTCTTACTTGGGCTGGTCCATTTATGATGCAACTCTCTATGGTCATAGTCGGCCGGTGGGGTATGATAAACCTTTTGCTCTAACACTTCATTATCACCTCTCTGCCAAGGGACAAGATATTGCGAAGCGGTCTATTGATGGAATTCGCCAACAAGGATTTCAGGATGAATTTCGTTTAGCAACTTGGTATCGGCAAATGCGCCGAATTTTTCCTGATGTAAGAAAGGGAACTCGTATTACAGGTGTGTATTTGCCAAGGGTTGGAGTGCGGTTCTTTCATGGGAATAAAGAGATTGGCTCTATACAGGATCGTCAATTTTCGACTTTGTTTTTTAATATTTGGCTTTCTGAAAAAACATCATTAAAAGCTTTGCGGCAGAAATTGCTGGGCATGAGATGAAACAAGTAGAAGCGCCCCTTTCTAAGTCATCTCTTTTGCAATATGGATTAATTGCTTTGCCTGTGGCGTTTGCTGGCTTTCCTATTTATGTGCTCGCGCCGGATTATTATGCCAGTCAATTTGGTGTGTCGCTCTCAAGTCTTGCGAGTGTGCTTTTATTTTTGCGTTTGATTGATGGTTTGCAGGATCCATTTATTGGTGCTGTTTCTGATTACCTACAGAATAAACGCTTTTCAATTATAATACTGGCTGCAATTTTACTCTCTGTCAGTTTTTGGTTTTTGTTTCAGCCGCTTGAAGATGTCTGGATGTTGTTCTGGTTTGCGCTCACGGTTTTTTTTGTTTCTACGGCTTATAGTATTTTGGTTATCAATATCACAGCGCTTGGTGGTATTTGGTCTTGTCCCTCTCATCAACGGACCCGTGTTGCGATGTATAGAGAAGCCTTAGCGCTTGTTGGTTTATTATTGGCGGTAATATTACCAACTTTCTTTATGCAACATTATTCGCCCTCTATATCATTTGCTGTTGTTAGTTTGGTGTTGAATGTTTTGTTGATTATTGGCTTGGTTGCTTTTTTTAGCTGGTATCAAATTCACAGGGTTGATTTAGAGCTGAGAAATGATGAGGTTCCGGCAAAGAGCGCAATGAAGAGTAGTGTATTGCGCTCTTATTTTAAAAAGTTATCATCTTTACCTTCTGAGACACGATACTTTTATCTGATCTATGGTCTTAGCATGCTAGCCTCAAGTATCCCTGCCATTTTGGTTATCTTTTTCGTGCGGGATTATTTGCAAGCGCCTGTTTATATAGGATTGTTTCTTTCACTATATTTTCTTTCTGGTGCATTTGGGATGGTTATTTGGAGCCGACTTAGTCAAAAGTGGGATGACAAATTAAAGACTTGGCTTTTTGCAATGATTTTAGCTGTGCTGAGTTTTATTTGGGTTTTGCTGCTTAATCCGGGAGATCTGGTGGCCTATGCTCTCATTTGTATTATATCCGGTTTTGCTTTTGGTGCTGAGCTGTCGTTACCTCCTTCTATTTTAGCTGATTATATAGCGCTGCAAAAAAGAGAAAAAGAAAGTGGTTTTCTTTATTCTCAGCTTACTCTGCTCACTAAACTTTCTCTTGCTGGGGCCACTGCTGCGGTCTTTCCTATACTTGATAGTGCTGGGTTTAAACCAGCTGATGTTAATGACAAGTCCAGTTTGTCAGTCTTGGTCATTTGTTATGGTCTGGTTCCTTGTCTTATCAAACTCTTTTCGATTGGGTTTCTCATTCGACAACTTCATGGTCATCATTTTACGAAGGAATACTAGTTTTATGAAACGCCTCATATTCTTTATCGGACTATTTTTAATTGGAGCACTTTATATGTTTACTCATGCTAAACATCAAAATTTAAACTTTTATCAGGACACATCGCCAAAGGCTGATATCCAAACTTATTTTAATGGGCCTATAAAGGCTTGGGGGATTATTCAAGATTGGAGAGGCCGGGTTGTTTCACGCTTTGATGTGGATATGGTGGGCGAGTGGAATGGGAATACTGGAACGCTCAAAGAAGATTTTCGATATTATAATGGTGAAACCCAGAAGCGGGTTTGGACTATTACTAAGCAAGAGGATGGTAGCTATATTGGCCAAGCAGATGACATTATAGACCAGGCAAAGGGGAGGGCAGAAGGCTCAGCTTTGTTTTGGAATTATAGTATGGACATTCTTGTTGATGGTCGGACCTATCGTTTGAAGTTTGATGATTGGATGTGGCAAATGAATGATGGGGTTTTAATCAATCGTTCTTACTTAAAGAAATTTGGTTTCACAGTTGCAGAGCTCACTCTTTTCATGAAAAAATAAAATATGTCATCTTTTGAAAATGAAACAGTTTGGATTGTAGGTGCGAGCTCTGGTATTGGGCGCGCCCTTGCGGTTGCCTTGGCTAAGAGGGGTGCCACACTTTTACTTTCTGCGCGGCGGGAAGATGAATTAAATGCTCTTAATTTGGAGCTTGGCGGTGGGCATGTTGTTTTGCCGTTTGATGTGAGTGTTAGAGAAGAAGTTGAAAAGGCTGTTCAATATATAAAGGACAAAAAACTTATACTTAACCGAGCTATTTTTATGGCTGCGATTTATACACCACAAACTATTAAAGATATGGATCTTGAGTTTGCTGAGAGAATGGTCAATGTGAATGTGTTGGGTTGTTTCTATTTTTCAAAACAAGTTTTCGAACTGCTATTAGAGCAAACTGAAGTAAAGGGGCAAACCAGTGGTGTAAAGCAAATAGCTTTGTGTGGGAGTGTTGCTGCTTATTCTGGTTTGCCAAAGGGGCAACCTTATAGTGCAACTAAGGCAGCCGTTAAAAATTTTGCAGAAAGTCTTTATAGCGAAGCGCCTTCCTTAATTGATGTGAAGTTAATTAGTCCTGGATTTGTTAGATCTCGTATCACTGATTTGAATGATTTTGATATGCCTTACATTATGGAGCCAGAGGCTGCGGTGCAGCGAATTTTAAAGGGGCTGAAATCAAACCGTTTTGAGATCCATTTTCCGAAGAGGTTAAGCCTTCAATTGAAGTTGCTTTCTATCTTGCCTAATTGGCTTGTTCGTAAATTGACACGTTGGTTTATGCTATCGTAAAAAACCATCTTTGATTACCATTTTTACATATTCAAACCCTCAGAACTTTTTTTGTTCTGAGGGTTTTTGAGTTTTTAGAAGACTTTGTTACATGCTCTTGATGGGCAGAGGTGAGTTGTGCCGTGGCCAACTGCGCCACCTGCACCAACACTTCCAATACCGATGCCAACAGAGATACCTTTGATGAGGAATGTTCTTTTGTCATACCAGATGACTACTCCTACACCAGAGCCAACGTCGAAGTTACCAATTGCTGCCCAGAGTGAGCCACCAATATTATTGGGATTATCTGTAAAGGCAGACATTACCAGATCATTACCGACACCAGCGATGATGCCACCAAAGTAAGTTTTTGAGACATAAAGTTTTACGGGACCTCTACCGCTAACTGTTTGAGCGAGGCCAGTTTCGCGGCCATAGCCACCAGCGACCGCAATAGATGATTGGATGCCTACGCTTAAAGTTCTAAAGCCTGCTCTTTGCAATGCGATTTTAACAGGTCTTGTTTGCATGTCCTGAATGACACGTCTGATTTGATTAGGGTCTTTTGATTTCAAAGCTGCTTTTAAGCGTCTGATCATTCGTTTGTTGCCAACTCGTTTTAGTGTGTTAGCAATTGTGCGTATCATTGGTTTGAATTTTTGTGCTTGTTTGTTTGCGTCTTTAAGTAGTCTGGTTTTTACTGATTGTTTCTTTTGCTTTTTTACGCATTTGCCGAGTTTCCATTTTAGGCCGCTTTTACAAGCTTTGCCTTTTTTGGTGATGGGGCAGGCTTTTTGATTTACTCCACCACAAGGGCGGCAAATTCCTCTTACATTGGTGAGCCAGCTTTTACAGACTGGGCCTTTTTTAAAGATGGGACAAGCTTTTTGATTAAACCCACCACAGGCTGCTTGTGCTGGTGCTGACATAGTGAAAGAGGTTGCCAGGCAGATTACGAAAAGAGTGAGTTTTGCTTTTAGTTGTTTTGTTAGTGTGTACATAGTTCTGATCCTTTGTATTGCGTGTATCAGAAAAACTATGGCTGTGCCCATGAATGGAAAATGAATGTTTGACCCTTATGGGCTAACATGAATTATTCTTAATGATATGGTTCTGGATTGTTCTTATTTTAGTGATGTTTTGAATTTTTTCGCGTCTATTTGTTCTTTTTGTTTCGCATATTAGATTGCGCTATTGGTGCTATAGATGCGTGTGTTTTTTCTTCATTTAGGCGCGTTGAAGGAGAGTGGTAACTTATAAGAGGCATGCAAAGAGACCTATTATCTTATTTATATTTTGTTGTACAGGTTGTTTCTCTCGATTGATTTTTGGTTTAATTTTTTAAATTCGCAGAAAACCTGAGTGCGGTTATAAACGCCCATCTTTTTTATGATTGATGAGACATGGCTCTTTGTTGTGCTTTCAGTTACGTTTAGATTTTTGGCAATATCTCTATTGACTAAACCATCAATTAAGTGACGTAAGGTCAGAAGTTCTTTTTGTGTAAAGTTTTCTATTTTTTGTAGGGTGTTTTCGGGTAGTGTTTCTTGGTCATCAATGATTATTTTGCTGTCCATCATGAGATGTCTGGGAACCCACTGTATATTGCGCGCAATATTTTTTAAGGCTTTTTTGATCATCACCGTACTGGTTGATTTTGGGAGAAAGCCAATGGCACCTAGAGACATGCACCTTTCAATAAGATCTTCATCTTTTGAATTTGTCGCAATGAGAATTTTTGTTTTAGGGTATGATGTTTTAAGGTTTATAAGCTCTTGGAGAGAGTTGCAGCTGATATTAAATATATCAATGATGATTAAACTTGAATCTGTATTTATAATATCGAGTTTTTTCAAATTTTCTATGTTTGAGCATTTGGCAATTTTAATTTCATTAAAAATAGACATTAAAATTCCATGAAACCCTTCACAGATTAAAGGGTGGCTATCAATAATATATGCATTTTTTATTTTACTCTCAATGGAGTTTTTGTTTGAGAGTTTATTATTATCAAAATTCATAACTCGCCCATAGGCAGAAAATTTGCCCCAGTAATTGTCTAAATTTTTTGAAATAAAGGTGGCAGTGAAAAGAGAATAGGAAAAGCTTTTCACTGCCGAATGAGGGCTTTTTCTTTAGGGGATTAATCCTTGAAAATTTAGCAGCACCTCATAACACTGTGTTCTTTAATATTGATTTTTAAAAAAACTGAGTGGTTAGTTTGGAGCACATTTCGGTGCTCCAAACTTTATATTTTGTATTAGAAGAAAATTACGCCACCGGCCATGAACATATGAAGTTCTTCAAAGTCTTGTGAACCAGCAACACCAGCATCGTTGAAATCAGCTTCACCTTCCATCATACGCCATTTAGCGTAGATTTGCATTGAAGCAGCATCGATTTGCTGTTGGATACCAGCACCGAGACGCGTAATTTCTGAACCTGTAACATTTACAGTAGCGTCAGCTGCGTTAGCACATGCTCCGCCAATATTACCACCTGAGGCACTAAAGGCCGCACATGTATTAGCACCACTTGCAAGGTTACCGTGTCTGTCTTCAATTAGACCATACTCAAACCAGAAGTGTGTTGTACCAAGTGAATTCAACTTTGGTGACCAACCTGCTTTTAGGTATAGTTGAGTACCATCTGAGAAGGCATTACCGTCTGTGTCTTCAGTATCCCAAGAACCATAAATCCAAAGATTAGATGGTAGGTGCTTAACCATTGCACCAACTTGGAAGAATTCAGAACGAGCGCCTACACCTTCATTACCGTGTGTGATGCCGTAACCAACACCAACAGATACTTGTAGGTCTTGCCATTTGTTGTTGTATTTAATAGCACCTTCGTATTTGTCATCTTCACCCCAAGATGCTGAAACGCTAAAGCCAGCAATTGTTGGTGAATCATAACGAACAGCATTTGTACGTAGACCATTACAGTCACTACCAATACCTAGGTTAACGCTGTTACAGAAGCCAATGTTAGCCCATCTAGCACCTGATAGACCTGTGCCACCTTCAGGACGAAGGAAGAAGAATGCGCCATCAAAGATAACGTTGTTAGCTGGGAAAAGTGTACCAGAGAAGTCAGCAAGAATAGCTACGTTATCACCAGTAGCACTTTGTTGACCAATTGTGATTTTACCAAGGGTTTCACTTTTGATCCACAAGTTAGCACGTTCAACTGAGATGCCGTTACCTGTGTCATCGTTAGTTTGATCAACTAATAGAGCACTAGCTGAATCAAAGAATACGTTGATGTGGTAACCAGCAGACCAGTCGCTGTTAATTTTAGCAGAACCAGCAAAGCTGATGTTGTTAGAAAGGTCAGTTGTATCTGACACTTGGTAAACATCGCTTTCTTCGCCATCATCCCAAATCATGATTGCTTGGCTAACCCAGCCAGAGATGGTCAATGACACTTTGCGGTTGCCTTTGCGAGCAGTTGTTGCTTCTAGAGTAGCTACACGCTCTTCTAGATCAGCACAACAATCTCCCCCGAGATCCGCTGCATTTGCAGCACCCATTCCTGGCAATAAAGCCAGTGAGAAGGCGCTTGTTAGTAATAGTTTTTTGAACATTTTTGTCCCCCAACTAAGTTGTTTAAGTTTACGATAAGTATTGTTCACCAGTTTCTATTGCCTCACTGAAAGCATTCAGTTTGACAAACCCCAGTGTCACAATTGTTTAAGATTGGATTCTCAGCTCCACTGGAGGTGAACTGACTACCGTCTGAAACGAACAGGTTTTTCACTAAAAGTGCGTGCCCCCATTTGCTCACTACACCATCATGAGTTTTTGTGCTCATGAGGTTGGTGCTCATGCAATGATTAGCTAGATGAGTTAGGTGATTGGAAATCTCACCCGGTCCAGCTAACACATTATTTCCTATTCCAGTCGCTGAATTCACAACGACCTTTTTAGAGGCAGAAAGAGCTTTTGGCTCTTGCCCGAGATGGAGTTTATTGGAAACAAATTTTACTGAATTTTTCAGTTTTTGATCTTCCCAATGGATCACTCTGATCATCCCTCCTAAATAAATTAACGGATTTCATTGAGAAAACCCGTTACCCTCTTTTTCAATAAGCAATATTACTTTAGTATAAGATTTTAGCAATAAATAGCCCATTTTATCCATTATCACGCGAATTATTAAAAGTGTTGCAAAAAAGCTTATTTGCTTTCTAGGTCGCACAAGACGCAGTAATGGTTTGTAACGGTTTTGTAAGAGGCAAGGGGTGTGCCAAAAACTTGCTTGCCTGAGGGATAATGAGGCTACTGTGTTCCCTTTGTTGAATTATGCTAATGATTCCATGTTAAAAGTTTAATAATAACAATTTGTTAACTGATTTTTTTACGTGTTGCTTTTTTGCAACCTTACGCAAAATGTGTGACTTTTGTGATATTTTACCAGAAAATAAGCAGCTTGTTTTTTAATGATTTCATAGCTGTAAGAAACATGTGTCGCACGGGTGTGACTCTTCTTTGCGTCATGTGTTTGAGGTCATGTGTGTCAGGATGATTAAATAGTTAATTTGTGTTTGTTGGATAAGTGGAATTATTGTTTGGCAAAGCAGGGTTTGTGCGTTTGAATAGCCTTTTTAATTATATTTCATATGTGATGTTGAGCATGGTGATTCCTTGATATAATCTGATGACTGAGTACTTTAGTCTAAAATTCTTGAAATTCTTAATTGGCTTGATTAAGGTGTAATTACTTTGTTCTGAAGAGAGCAGGAATGATTTTGGAGGTTCTTAATGAATGATAGTCTGACTTATGATGAGCATCGTTCGTCAATCATTAAGACATCCTGGAAGCGTTGCGAAGTTGATTACGGTCTTGATAAAGGTAATGCTAGCCGCGTCGTGATGCTCACACAAAAAGAGCTTAAAGATCATCATGAGGCTGCTTTTGATATATTATCAGGCAGCATGAAAGTTATTGAATCTGTTCGTCACTTAGCGAAACAGGGTGATTATTGTGTTCTTGTTGCTGATCAAAAAGGTGTGGCGATTAAAGGGTATGCTGACACACCTCAAAGTTCTGAATGTGCTGAAAAAGGCCTGCTTCCAGGCTCTAAATGGGATGAAACTGAGTTAGGCACAAATGGAATAGGTACAGCTTTAAAAACACAACAGAGTATTACTGTTAGCGGCCATGATCATTACACTGAATCTCTGAAAAACTTTACTTGTTCTGCGGCCCCTATTTTTGCTCCAGATGGATCTATTCTTGGGGCTATAGACATTTCTCGTCTCACATCTGAAGATTTTGTTGAGAGTTTTTTCACGCATAGTTTTATTCGCGAAGCCGCGAAGCAGATTAGCGCCAATATTTTTCTTAGTCAGTTTAATGATCATAATATCATAGCTTTATCTCCAAGCTCAATGGTAACGATTTATGAATCTAAGGCTTTAATGGCGATTGATGGGAATGGGCAAATTAAAGGGGCAACGCAAGATTGTTTGCAGTTACTTGATCAGATGAATCATGAGCAGTTGATTGGGCAATCAACGACTGATGTGTTTCCTCTTACTCTCGAAGAACTTTATTCTTCACAATATAATCCGACGCAAATTAAAGAGGGTGTTTTTGAAAATATTTATGTCAAAGGTGTTAGGGGTACGGCTGAATTAGAAAATGCGTCGCAGAAAAAATCTAAGCATATCAATTATAAAGCGCCTAAGATGACAAAAGACTTTGATGAGTTACAGAGGTTTGCGGGCAGTGATAGGAAGATGCAGAGGCTTGTTCAAATTGGCCGCAAGCTTATAAAGAAAGATATTTCGCTTTTGATGCTCGGTGAAACGGGCGTTGGTAAGGATACATTTTCTAAATTATTACATCAAGAAAGTGCGCGTGCGGGCAAACCCTTTGTTGCGGTGAATTGTGCTGCTATTCCTGAAACACTGATGGATAGTGAATTATTTGGTTATAAACCGGGTACATTTACCGATGGTTTGAAGGATGGCAAGAAGGGTAAGATTTTAGCCAGTGATGGTGGCACTTTATTTCTCGATGAAATTGGAGATATGCCTCTTAACTTACAAGCTCATTTGCTTAGAGTTTTGGAGGAAAGGGAGGTCACGCCTCTTGGTGCTGTTGAAGCTATACCTGTTGATATTCGGGTTATTTGTGCGACGCATAAGAATATATTTAAATTGGTTGAGCAGGGCTTGTTTCGACAAGACCTTTTGTATCGTATTCGCGGTGCGCAAATTGAAATTCCCTCATTAAGAGAGCGAACTAACATTCGTGAGGTGGTCGAGGAAATCATTCGTCATCAATCTGATTATGATTTTGAAGATGTGACCATTGAAGATGATGTTTGGGGATTTTTTGAAAGTTATGATTGGCCCGGTAATATCAGAGAGCTTCGTAGTGCTTTGATGTATGCGCTTTGTCTTTCCGATGATTTGAGAGTCACTATTGATGATTTACCTGATGAGTTGGTCAAAGCTATAACGGGCGCTGGCTTTGGTTTTTCAGACAAGAATATTGAGCGATCCAATGGGCACTTGAATGGGCCGGATGATTTTCTTGATCGTGGAGACGCTAAACAGGGCACTGGGGTGGCTGAATCAAGTTTATATGAAACGAATTTTTTGGCTGAGGCCCGGCATATCGAAGAGTTTTTGAAAAAGAATAATTGGAATGTATCGGCGACGGCGCAAGCTTTGGGGATTTCGCGTTCTACACTTCATCGAAAGATAAAAAAATACGAGATTATAGCTCCTAATAAATTGTCTTAAATTTCAAGCCCGATGTGTTTTACATTGGGCTTTTTTTTTATTTTTCTGAGAAAAAGCCTGTGTCGCGACGTTGCTACATGTGATGCAATTGTATCGCGTCTGATTGCTTTGATAATATTAAAAAACCATTAAAATCAGTTGTTTAGGATTATGGCATGCAATGTGCCTTAGTCTTTTTTGAATGCTTAGTTAAAGCAATAAAAACGAAAAATAAAAATTAGTTTCAAGGGGGAATGGATTTGTTACCTACATCTGAACAAAAATTATGGATGTATGAGCATATGCTCATCAGTCGCTATTTTGAAGGAGCGATGGAAACAATTTACATGGAGGGTAAAACTCCTGTATTTAACATGGCTGAAGGGCCGATCCCTGGAGAGATGCATCTCTCTAACGGTCAAGAACCTTCTGCTGTTGGTGTTTGTGCCCATCTAAAACCTACAGACATTGTAACGGCTACTCATCGCCCTCATCACCAAGCAATTGCCAAGGGTGTTGATTTGAAGAAAATGGCTGCTGAAATCTTTGGTAAAAAGACAGGCCTTAGTGGTGGTCGTGGTGGCCATATGCACATTTTTGATGCCGATGTGAATTTTGCTTGCTCAGGGATTATTGCTCAGGGTATGGGGCCTGCTGTTGGTGCGGCGCTTTCTCGTAAAATGCAAGGTATTGATGGTGTTGCTGTTGCTTTCCTAGGTGAAGGTGCTGTGAACCAAGGTGCGTTTCATGAGAGCTTAAACCTTGCCTCGGTTTGGAAATTACCTGTGCTTTTTGTTGTTGAAGACAATGATTGGGGTATTTCTGTTTCTAAAGAAAAATCTACAGCAGTTGAGCATAATGCTATTCGTGCGCAGGCCTATAATATGCCAGGTCGCTTCATTGCGAATAATGATCCTATTGCATTGTTTGATGTTGCAGGTGAGGCCATTGCGGCTGCTCGGCGCGGTGAAGGGCCGACATTGATTGAGTTAGAAACAACTCGTTTGGCTGGTCACTTTATGGGTGATGCGGAAGGGTATCGCCCTGAGGGTGAGCTTGATCGCTTGCGTGCAAAAGACCCTATCATTGTGATGAAAAATCTACTGATTTCAGAAAATATTCTGACTGAAGAAAGTGCTGCAGCTGTTAGTGATAAAGCGCAGGGGCTCGTTGATGAAGCCATCGCGTTTGCTCGTGAGAGTGACTATCCTGAGCCTGCTGAAGCTTTAGAGAAAGTTTTTGTTTAAGTAGGAACAGTCAACTCTGTTTTGAATTCAAATCAAAATAATAAAAAATTATTCTAATTAGGAGGGGCAGGTTTCTGGCCTGTGTATCTGATGGAAAATGAACGTAAATTAACGATCGCAAGGGCAATGGCTGAGGCCACAGCCCAAGAAATGCGCCTTGATGAAAAAGTATTTGTCATGGGTGAAGATATTGGTCAACTCGGTGGTGTTTATGGTAACACACGCGGATTGATCGAAGAGTTTGGTGAAGAACGTGTGCGTGATACACCGATCTCTGAAACGGCTTTTATTGGTGCAGCTGTTGGTGCTGCGCAAGATGGCATGCGCCCTGTTGTTGAGTTGATGTTTGTCGACTTCTACGGTGTTTGTATGGATGCCATTTATAACTTGATGGCTAAGAATATCTATTTCTCTGGCGGTAACTTTAAAGTGCCGATGGTGCTGATGTCATCTGTTGGTGGCGGTTATTCTGATGGTGGACAACACTCACAATGTTTATATGGCACATTTGCTCACTTGCCAGGTATGAAGGTTGTTTGCCCAAGTAATGCCTATGACGCTAAGGGACTTATGACACAGGCTATTCGTGAAGATAATCCTGTTGTTTATCTCTATCATAAAGGTCTGCAAGGTATGGGCTGGCTTGGCACTGAAGCTGGCGCCAATGTGCATACACCTGAAGACGCTTATACTATTCCTTTCGGACAAGCTAATGTTGTTCGTGAAGGTACGGATGTGACTATTGTTGGGCTTGGCATGGGTGTGCATGATGCCCTTAAAGCGGCTGACAAATTAGCTGAGGCTGGAACGAGTGCTGAAGTGATTGATCTTCGCACATTGGTTCCACTCGACAGAGATACTGTTTTTAACTCAGTTAAGAAAACAGGCCGTTTGATTGTTGTTGATGAAGATTATCAGAGCTTTGGTGTTTCTGGTGAGATTATCACAACTGTTGTTGAGCGTGATCACAGTGTACTGCGGTCAACGCCGGCACGGGTGGCTTACCCTGATATCCCAATTCCATTTTCTCGTCCTATGGAGAGATTCTGTCTCCCCAACCCAGACAAAATTGTAACTGCTTTTAATCAAATGAAGGATAATTAAAGAATGAATATTACTGTACCGACAAATCTTTGGGATGAAGATACTGATGCGGTCATTACGAGTTGGCTTGTGAGCGATGGCGCGCAAGTAAATGAAGGAGATCTTATAGCAGAAATTATGGTCGAGAAAATACAACATGAAATTCGTTCGCCATCTACTGGGAGCATTAAAATCTCCCAACCCGCAGAGGCCGTCGTCTCAAAGGGAAGTGTCATCGGAGAAATCTCTTAAAGAAGAGGAGCTTCAGGACACTATGACTGAAGAAACTACACTAACAAGTGAAGCGCCAGAGGAACGGGTTATTCCTCTGGCCGGCATGAAGGGGATGATTGCCAATAAAATGGTTGAGAGTCTCTCAACCACTGCGCAATTAACTCACCATGCATCTTGTGATGTTTCAAATTTGCTGAAACGTAAGTCTTTATTGGCAGAACAGGGAACGAAAGTTTCATTTGAAGATCTGCTTATTGATGTTCTTATTGGAAGTTTGAAACGTCATCCTGGGTTAAATGGCTATGTCGATGATAAAGAGATAACCATTCTCCCACATATGAATATTGGGTTTGCTGTGGCACTTCCGGGTGACCTGCTTGTTGCGCCAGCTATTCTTAATGCGAATGAGATGTCTTTAGCTGATCGGGCTGTAGCTCGTAAAGATGTATCTGCGCGGGCAAAAGTTAATAAATTGACTATGCCCGAAATGACAAAGGGTACATTTACAATCTCTAATCTTGGACTTTCGCGCGTCCAGCATTTTACTCCTATTGTTAGTATTCCTCAAATTGCAATTCTTGGAATTGGTGAAATTCGTAAGCAATATTGGGAATGTGAAAATGGTGAGTTAGAAGTGCGCCCGATTATGGGATTGTCTCTGACTTTTGATCATAGAGCAGTTAATGGCGGCCCTGCGGCTGACTTTCTAACTGATCTTTGTCAATCGATAGAGAGTACACTTTAAATGCCCTCATTAGATGCACTTCGCTCTAATGACAGACAAGATGTTGCGGCATTGATTGATGGCTGCTCTACTGGCCCACTCATACTTTCCGTAGAGCAGTTGTTACCTTTTCAAGAGGCGATGGAATTGGAAAAAGCTTGCCTGGATAAGGCATGTTTCCCCTTTTCTGATCCCAGCCTGCTTGTTTGGTCAATGCCGCAATGTTTAGTTGTGCCAAGAGCGCTTTCTATAAATGAAAAATTTGAGACGGCCTCTGAAGAGATGGCTAAACGGGGATGGCCTGTTTATATCAGACAGACTGGAGGGGATTTAACACCGCAAGCTCCTGGGGTGATTAATATCTCATATATTGTTTCTCAACCTAAATCTGAGGTGACATCAATTGCTTCAGCTTATGAGGAACTTTGTCATCCAATTATGTCGTATCTCAATGAGCGCTTAAAGGTCTCATCTTATTGCTCTGCCGTTGAAGGTGCCTTTTGTGATGGGAAGTTCAATGTTGTTATTGATGGCCTTAAGCTAGCTGGCACTGCTCAAAAATGGCGACAATTTCGTGGGCCAGATGATGAGCCCCATGTAGCCATTGTTGGTCATGCTGCGATTTTAGCAGATGTTGACCTTGAAGAACTAATGGGCGCTTCAAATGAATTTTATCGGCTTTGTGGGATCGATAAAGAAATCGAAATGCGGAACCATATTACATTGCGTGGTCTTTGCGGGGCTTCAAATTTTGATCAATTAGAGATCATGGATGAGTTAGCGCATTTTTATGAAAAGCAAATGAAACGTAAAGATGGTCAAAAATGAATTTATTAAAAACACTTAAAAAGACATTCACGAAAGGTTTTTCAATGTCCTCTCCTCAATATGACCTCGCTGTTATTGGCGGTGGTCCTGGTGGTTATGTTGCCGCTATTCGCGCCCAACAATTGGGTTTAAATGTTGTTCTTATCGAGCGCGATAAACTTGGTGGTATTTGCCTCAATTGGGGATGTATTCCAACTAAGGCGTTGCTGCGCTCATCTGAAGTTTATCACCTTATGAACCATGCAGACCAATTTGGTTTGAGTGCATCAGAGGTTGGCTTTGATTTTGAGAAAATCATTGCGAGATCACGTAAGGTATCTCAGCAATTGTCTGGTGGCATTGGCTATTTGATGAAGAAAAACAAAATCAATGTTGTTGAAGGTACTGCTACCATTAAAGACAAAGGTGTTATCTCAGTACAAAATAAAGCAGGTGAAGCTTTAGAGGATATTACTGCTGCTAACATTATCATTGCAACTGGTGCGAGAGCGAAACAATTGCCTGGGCTTGAAGCTGATGGTGAGTTGATTTGGGATTATCGCACAGCGATGACACCAACAAGCATGCCTAAATCTTTGTTAGTGGTTGGCTCTGGTGCGATTGGTATGGAGTTTGCCAGCTTTTATCATAGCTTGGGTGTTTCTGTTGATGTTGTCGAAATTGCAGATCGTATTTTACCAGCTGAAGATGCTGAGATTTCTACTAATGCGCAAAAAATGTTCACGGCATCAGGCATGAAAATTCACACCAAAACTTCAGCTCAAATCGAGAAGGCTGGTGATCATGTGAATGTGACCTTGACGGCTGAAGATGGAACAACAAGCTCACTTACAGTTGACCGCGTGATTTCAGCTGTTGGTATTACAGCCAATGTTGAGAATTTAGGTCTTGAAGATTTAGGTGTTGAGCTGAACCGAGGGCATATTGAAACTGATGGTTGGTGCATGACCAACTTGAAAGGTATTTATGCTATTGGTGATGTGGCTGGTGCGCCGTGGTTGGCACATAAAGCAAGTCATGAAGCGATCATTTGCGTTGAGAAAATTGCAAAGGTTGATCATGTGAAGCCAATACAAAAAGAATTGGTGCCTGGTTGTACTTATTGTACACCGCAAATTGCTTCAGTTGGTCTAACGGAAGATCAAGCGAAAGAAAAAGGCTATTCCGTTGATGTTGGACGTTTCCCGTTCCAGGCGAATGGTAAAGCCATTGCGCTGGGTGAAACCGCTGGCATGGTGAAAACCATTTTTGATAAAGATACTGGCCGTTTGCTTGGTGCGCATATGATTGGTGCTGAAGTAACAGAGCTCATTCAGGGTTATTGTATTGCACTTGGTTTAAAAGCCACTGCTGATCAATTAGCGCATATTATGTTCCCGCATCCGACACTTTCAGAAATGATGCATGAAAGCGTTTTGGATGCTCAATCTAAAGCATTACATATTTAATGGCCCATGGTTACATTAATTAACAATCGTGACGCGGGGCAACGCCCCCGTCACCCTGAAAAGGCTCATAAAGCTGATACACCCAAGTTAAAAAAACCTGAGTGGATCAGAATTAAGTCAACGCGCTCTGAAGTTTTTGAAGAGACGGCGGCTATCGTTGCGAAAAACAAACTTCATACGGTTTGTGGTGAGGCTGGGTGCCCGAACATTAATGAGTGCTGGTCTCAGCGTCATGCGACCATGATGATAATGGGAGATATTTGCACGCGGGCTTGCGCATTTTGTAATGTCAGAACCGGTTTGCCTCAGGCTCTAGATGAGGGGGAACCTTCGCGTGTTGGTTCAGCTGTTTCAGAATTAGGTTTGAACCATATTGTGATTACGTCAGTTGATCGCGATGATTTAGCTGATGGTGGTGCTGAGCATTTTGCCAATGTTATCACAGAAATTAAACGCCAAGCACCTGGCACAACTGTTGAAGTTCTCACGCCGGACTTTAGAGGTAAAGGGGACGAAGCCTTAAAGACTGTTATTGAGGCCAAGCCGGATGTGTTTAATCACAATTTAGAAACAGTGCCTTCGCTTTATTTATCTATTCGGCCGGGTGCACGTTATTTTCATTCTCTTCGAATTTTACAACAAGCTAAGGACTACGACAGCGAGGTCTTTACGAAGTCTGGCATCATGGTTGGGCTTGGTGAGAACCGCGAAGAGGTGTTACAATTAATGGATGATTTGCGTTCAGCTGACGTGGATTTTCTCACTATTGGTCAATATCTCCAACCAACTCGCAAACATGCTGAAGTGAAGAGATATGTAACGCCTGAAGAGTTTGCGTCTTATGAAAAGATTGCTTATGCCAAGGGGTTTTTGATGGTTTCATCATCACCTTTGACTCGATCATCTCATCATGCAGGGGAAGATTTTAAAAAGTTACAGCTCGCTCGTTCAAAGAAGTCTTGACTGATTAATAATAATCTTCGTCTAGATTACTTGTTCATTGAATAGGAAAATTTAATGAAAAACATAAGACAATTGTTTTTTTCAAATGATCACTATTTGAGGGTTACAGTTGTTTTGTGTTTATCCTTGTTTGTTATATTTTTTATTTCTCCTGTTCACTCTCATTCTCTTCTCGCTAAAGATGATGTTTCTTTTGATCAGACTGATTTAACGAAGACAGAGCTTCCATCACTTCAACTCATTTCTGATGAGCCTGAAGGCTATCGGATGAAGAAGTTTGATGGTTTGGTTCCTAAGACTTTAAAAGGAGCGACTGTTGTTGACCTTCAAGAAACACAAAAGCTTCATAAAGAAGGGAACGTGATTTTTATTGATGTGTCGCCTCATTTACTTAGACCAGCGGACCTTCCAAAGGGAGAAGAATGGGATGGAGATGATAGTCAGAGTATTCCGGGTGGTCATAAGTTGGCAAATGTCGGGTATGGTCGACTTACAAATGAAATGCAGGCTTATTTTAGGAACCATTTAGGACGTATCACAAAGGCAGAGCTGTCTCAGCCGATTTTGTTCTATTCACAAGGGAAACCTTGGCAAAGCTGGAATGCTGCAAAACGAGCGCTCTCATTAGGCTATAAATCCGTTTACTGGTTTCCACTTGGCACTGAAGGATGGGTGAAAGGTGGTGGCTCTCTTGAAGAGTCCTGGCATCCGCCAATGCCGAGACAATTTTTTTGATTAGTCCTGCTTGCAGGCTGCTTTTGTAACTGGATGATTGAGACCAGTATCGTACCAGATAGCTCCGATAAGGCTGCCATCGTCTCCAAATTTTACCCCTTCCGTAAAATCAGCTCGTTTTCCTGTGGTACAATCAAAGATGGCTCTGATGCGGCTGGTTGGTGCCCAACGACCATATATGAGTAAATCTAGAATGCGCTGATTGGGAAATTTTTCATTTTGTTTTAAAGATAATCTATCAATGGCGATGAAACGATCGATATAAGGGGCAGCGTATGTCCAGGGGCGATAGAGCATTTTTTGCTCAACCTTTTTGGCTATGACTATTCCTTCTGGAAGCGCGTTTGCGGTTCTATGAAACCATGTATATTCATTAAAAATGGTGAAACTGATCATTGCTCCTCCGGCCATTACTGGGATGATCCAGCGGGGGAGGCGTTTGCCGGAGAGCACATTTGCAAAAAGGGCTAGGCCTGCGCCAGCAAAACCAATTGCAAAGGTGGCAATGAGTTCTAGAAACATGACTATATTTCTCCGTTTCGTTTTTTATTTGTCTTCTTTTCAAGAGTTGGGAGTATTGAGGGTAAGATTGATTTCTTCTCATCAGAGATAAGTGCAATGTATCTAGTCGTTTAAAGCACAGTAAAAAAGTTAAAAGGCGGATTAATAATAATCCGCCTTTTAAGTGTGTTAGTGATCAACTGTTGCAGCGCCAGCTCCTTTTGGGATGCGGACACTTTCTACCAGCTCTTTAATATGATCTGGGGTTTCTTTGGTCATTGAAGAGACAAAGTAAGCGGCTGTAAAGTTGAGGATTGCCCCAATCGAGCCAATCGCCGTTGACTTAATGCCAAAGAGTGACCCTTCGATCGTATCTGGGAACGAAGCTGTTCCGGGGATGAAGAACCAACCTTTGTGCAAGAAAATGTAGATTAGTGTGAACAGAAGACCTGTTAACATGCCAGCAACTGCACCGTGATTATTGATGCGTTTTGAGAATATTCCCATCATCAATACGGGGAAGATAGAGGCGGCTGCAATACCAAAGGCAAGGGCCACTGTTTGTGCTGCAAAGCCCGGTGGATTGAGGCCGAGATAGGTAGCAACTGCAATCGCAACTGCCATTGAAATCCTAGCTGCCAGCAGCTCACCTTTTTCACTGATGCTTGGGTTTATTTGCCCTTTTACCAGATCGTGGCTAACGGCTGAAGATATAGCAAGGAGCAAACCGGCTGCAGTTGAGAGCGCAGCAGCCAGACCACCAGCTGCAACGAGCGCAATGACCCAACCTGGCAGGTTGGCAATCTCTGGGTTAGCAAGCACTAAGATGTCACGGTTTACTTGTAATTCAGACCCTTTCCAGCCGCGCTCTTCAGCGGTTGCTGCAAAGCTTTCAGATTTATCGTTGTACATCTGAATGCGGCCATCACCGTTTTTATCTTCAAATTTGAGAAGGCCTGTGACTTCCCAGTTTTTCATCCAATCAGGGCGGGCTTCATAAGCTAATGATTGCTCTTGCGTGCCTTTTGGATAGATGGTGTCGATGATGTTTAAGCGTGCCATAGCACCTACTGCTGGTGCTGTGAGATAAAGTAGGGCAATAAAGACAAGAGCCCAGCCGGCTGACCAGCGTGCGTCTGACACTTTGGGAACTGTAAAGAAACGAATGATCACATGAGGAAGGCCTGCTGTGCCAATCATTAGAGAGAAAGTGAACAGAACCATATTGATGATTGATGAAGTATCATTACTTTGATGGGTGTATTCTTTGAACCCGAGTTCAGTTACGACTTGGTCAAGGCGGGTTAAAAGGGCCGTTCCTGATTCAACATGGTCTCCAAAAAGGCCAAGTGCTGGGATTGGTTGTCCCGTGAGTTGGAGTGAGATGAAGATGGCTGGAATTGTGTAAGCTGTGATAAGAACACAATATTGAGCAACCTGAGTGTAGGTCACGCCTTTCATGCCACCAAGTACAGCGTAAAAGAATACAACACTCGCACCGATCATTAGACCGACTGTATTGTTCACTTCAAGGAAGCGGGAGAAGGCCACGCCCACACCAGTCATTTGGCCGATGACGTACGTGACTGAAGCAACAATAAGGCAGATGACGGCGATGATACGCGCTGTTGGACTGTAAAAACGGTCTCCGATAAATTCTGGGACGGTAAATTTACCGAATTTACGAAGATAGGGTGCAAGCAAGAGAGCTAAGAGTACATAGCCCCCAGTCCAGCCCATTAGAAAGGAGGAGGTGTTATATCCCCCAAAGGCGATGAGACCTGCCATTGAAATAAAGGAAGCGGCTGACATCCAGTCAGCTGCTGTTGCCATACCGTTTGTGACTGGGTGAACGCCTCTACCGGCTGCGTAAAATTCAGATGTTGATCCAGCGCGAGCCCAAATTGCGATGCCGATGTAGAGCGCGAATGTTGCGCCAACAAACAGCAAGTTCAAGGTATATTGATCCATTGGTTTTGCTCCTACTCTTCATCAACGCCGTGTTTGCGATCAAGTCTGTTCATGCGCCAAGCATAGAAAAAAATGAGAAAGAGAAAGACTAGGATTGAGCCTTGTTGGGCAAACCAAAAGCCAAGGTCTGAGCCGCCTATTTTTATGTCTGCGAGCAATGGACGTAGTAAAATACCAAATCCAAATGAAACAAGAGCCCAGATAATAAGAGAAAAAATAATTATACGAATATTGGCTGACCAGTAAGCTTGGTTGTTCCCGTCGCCCCCGGTGTTTGGCGTGTTTGTGTCAGTCATGTTCTCCCCTTTATATACGAACTTAACTTTGGATATGATCTCAATAGTTATGGCCTTTAATTTTCTTACTACCGGCTTCTTTTGTTATTGTTTTGAAGCTTGAACGATTTTGTTGTTGGTATATGAATTTTTAAGCGTTCTAATTCACGGTCTTTAGTTTCGTTAGATTATTGCTTCATGATTGCATTTTTACGAAATTTAGACGTAGGTTTCTAAAAGAGCTTTTTTAGCCTAACTATTTGTTTTTATATATTATATCCCTCTTGTGTATGTGGGTTTATTCCACTTTTATTGTATAAAATATGACTTAGTTCACTGGAAATGTAAATAAGCATGAAAGACTATAGCTTTACTTGGAAAAGATGTGTTGTTGGATTTTCTTACACTTGAAATTTTTCATTAAAAAAAAGACCCCATTAAAAATGAGGCCTGTAGTTTTTTATAGATGGGGAGGTGTTTGGTTGTTTGTCCTTTATGTGCCAAATAAACGACCGAAAAAACCCTTTTTAGATTTTTGTGCTTCAGCCGCAGCGTCTTTCATGACGCCGGCGAGCGTAGTGTAGGTTGCAAGCCAGGCTTCTTTTACTTCTTCGGTGAAGTCATCTTTTAAACCTTCTTGTAGTGTCCAGATTAAAGCTTCGCCTACAATGTCATAATGTTTATCAGTTACGCCGTAATTAACATGGTTTGCGCCGAGTTGTTTTACCGGCTCGATGATTTCATCGATTTGGTGAAGGTTGGTCACAGCGGTTGCGAGCATAGACATGAGCTTGTCTCGCTGCTCTTCGATATTGTCAGCAAACATAGGGCGCACTTCTGGTGCGATTTCAAACAGGCGGCCATAGAATAAATCGCCAGCTGTTGAGGCAATGGGTTCTACTTTCTTGAAAGAAGATTGAACCAGTTCAACTTGTTCAGGTGTCATAGGGGTTGTCCTTTTTGAATTAAGATGACCTCTCTCATAAAAAATATGAGAGAGGTGCTTTTTTTCTTGTGAGTTTTTATAGTGGGATGCGGATTACAACACCGCCCATTACGTCACCCATTTTGAAGTCTTTCTTTGGGGTGTCTTTGTGATTGTTGTGACAGCCAACACATGGTGTTGCTATAGCCACGTCTGGGTAGACAGCTGTGAAATATTTTTTGCCGCCCAGACTTTCTTCGCCGTAAAAGTTTTTGCCTTTGTTGGCATTAATGAATTCAAGGCCTTTTTTTTCAATATCTGTTTTTGGCGCGTTTTGTTTGTTAATCGGCCATAGTGAGATAAGAGAGTATGAAAAATCTTTTGTCTTATCAGCTACGGTTTCAGAGCCGAAACGGAACATTTGCGCTGGGAGTGGCAAGGCTTTGTCGTCTTCAAAGAACTCACTGGCTTTAATCACTTTGTGTTTGTTTGCTAGGCGCTTTACGACTTTTTTGGTGTAGACTTCTCTATCTGACGCTAGAACCAGATGCAGCATGTCAGTGACTTGTGCTGGCTCAAACGTTTTGGCATTCACTTGTGAAGTTGATGCCATAGTTAGCATTAGACCGGCACCAATCCCTGTGAGGGCAAATTTTTTCAAAGTTGTTTTAAAGTTAGACATGTCAATCTCCTTTAATGTTTAAAACAGCTTAGGCGCAGAAATCATGAAATTAATGGGCCCTGAGCCTAGTTTTGGGGAGGGGGAAATCATTTGGTTTCCTCCGCTTTCGATGATCGTTTCAGAACCCAGTCAATGCTTTCTATTTTGAAGGTTGAACGACCATGGAAATTCTTTTTGATGAGTTTTGGATCTGCCAATGAATCGATAGAGAAACGCAGACCGTGACATGAGAGACAAGCGGAGCGGATCATCTTTTCATTGGGTCTTAGATTGGCATTTTGATTATGGTTGATGAGATAGATGATGTTTTCATACTCATCTTCGACTTCTACGCGTGGCATGTGACAAGTGGCGCAAGTTACACCAGAGCCTTTGGGGAGCTCGCCTTTGATTTCTTTTTGCCATAGCTTGTAATGGGGAGAGGTTAGATAAGCTTTGGAGTGCTGATCGTCATGGCAAGAAAGACAAGCTTCGACTTTGGCTTCTTGAAGGTTGAATTTGTGATTGTTTTTTCTAACTGAATGGCAGGTGTTGCAGGTCAGCTCTGTTCCATGTGCCGCTTCTTTCATTTCAAGGCGGGCGAGCTCTGGGCGCATGGGGGTGAATTTCTTTTCTTTAAATAAAATGCCCCATGGGTCTGATTTGGATTGCGAGAGACTTGGGTTTAAACGCATGCCGTGTTTGCCAGCAAGGAAACTTTTATTTTCTTCCTTATGGCAACTGGCGCAAACAGCGATGCCTGGTTTTTTGATCCATGTTTGTTTTTCACTTGTTTGTTGTGCTTTATCTGGTTGGTGGCAAGCTGTGCAATTTACGCCGTTTTTAGCGTGAGCATCCTGGTGCCAGCTATCAACTAAGCTGTCATTGAGGTGTTCTTTAGGGGCGTTGGCATCTGTCTTGTCTAACGGATCACCGCGTTTCAAGCCGCCATATTCTTCGCTTAGTTTTTCATACTTAAAGTTGTTCACCAGTTGGGTAAGTTTCATGTCTGGTGTATCAGCATGACGCTCTAGGAATTTTTCATAAAGAGCTTTGTTGTCATGATAGTTATGACAGCCAGAAGTTGCGCAACTATCAAATGACAAGTTCTGGTGGGTTTGTGGACGCTCTTTGGCGATATCTTCGTGGCACTTGAAGCAATAGTCTTTGGGCAGTGTTAGCCCCATACCCATATCACTTACAAGATGAGGTTTGTGCTCTGTGTGGCAAGTGACGCATTTCATGGCGTTTAGTTGCTCTAAGCGATCAGCGTTTCTTGGATCTCTGAATTTTTTGATGGGGTGGCTGTCATTAGAGACTTTGAGTTCATTTTCATGACAACTTAAACATGCATTTTGGATGGTGTCTTCATCTGTAAAGCCATTCCCATGACAGGTGTTACAAGAGAGCTCGATTTGATGGTGGCCGCTGGTTGTTTTGCCAATAAGGAGGTTAGAACGATCACCGCTATAGATCATAGCGGCTGATAAATAGCCGCCAAGGCCTAAGGTGATTATGAGCCATAGGATCCAGAATAAGCTATTGCGCGACATTTACTCAGGCTCCTCTTAATAATAATAAACGGTTAGAATATGCAGTGCTAACAGCACCGGGAATGGCCAGAAGGCAAAGATGTGCAACCAATATGGAAGGCGTGCGGGAGGGGTTCCTCCGATCGAGACGTCTTTTTCCAAGAGCTGATGTTCTGAAGCTTTTAAGAGGCCGGTAAGTGCGCCTGTGATTGCGACGCCAACAAAGCTCATCATGAGCCAGAAGTTTAGGTTGTTGCCTAAGTGTAGGCCTGTGTGCAGAAAGAGGATGGCGACAGCAAGTAAGCCAATGACGATGTGAAATGCACGCCAGGCGGAATAAGTGCCGAAGCTTAAGAATTTGATGTTTTTTCGAAGTGAAATAATGGCTGCTAAAACGGACAACCCAAGAAGGGTAAAGCCACTTATTTGTTTGTAAAGCCCATCTGTCCAGATCATATCAATTGTAAAGTCTGGAATGATGCTCTCTCTTGAAGGAAGGCCGGGTGCAAAGAAGGTAATGAGTGCAATAATAAAGGCTAGGCTGGACCCAATGAGAACCGGCTTTAGCCATTCAATGGGTTCGTATTTTGGTTTGCCAGCTAAGAGTTCATGGATAAGAGGTTTGCAGGTACCGCAAACGGTTGATGCGCTGGTTTCTCTCTTAATTGCCTCTAGGGTGACGCACCCTTGTGTGATGGCTTCACCAATTTGACCGCGAGTTACGCCGGTGCAGTTACAAACAGTGGCAGCAGCTGGCCAGTTTGCGACAGCTTTGGATTGTTTGTCTGAGAAAACGTTGCCTGATTTTTGGAATTGCCATTTTTGCCAGGGCCAGATGAATTTTTGATCAACAATGGCGTTTTGCAAGATGTTTATCTCTGGCCAATCGCCAATGGCGAGGGCGCCGACGAGTTTGCTTCTCTTGAGAATAAGACGGCGGTAGATGCCTTTTTCTTCAT
>CAXIBI010000017.1:0-28613 GCA_964022305.1 uncultured Hyphomicrobiales bacterium
TATATAACTTTGCTGGACAACAGAGCAAACGACTATAGCTCGTCTCATATGAATTTTATTCCCACCCGATCAGCTTACTAAACTTACGTCTTAATAATCTGCACATTTAACACTCTATCATAAAATTTTATTTCGCTGAAGGGGTCTTGTGGATATTATTTAAAAAAATATATGAAAATACTGTCACTTAGGTGATTAATGTTTGTGCATCGGCACTCTTCATGAGATGGCTTGGTGAGCAGTTTAATTTTTCCTTTCAAGCGAGACGTGATGAGCGCCACTAAATTGAGACTAAATCTGAACCATCTTGTTCAAAATTATCAGCTGTTTGTTGAGGCAGCTAAAGCTGATGGTGAAAGGTCTTCCTCTTCTGAAATAGCTGCAGTTGTGAAAGCTGATGCTTATGGTCTTGGTGTTGGGCCGGTGGCTCAAGCTTTAGACAACGCCGGGTGCTCAACTTTTTTTGTGGCGCATGGTTTTGAAGGGGAAGCATTGAGAGCTCATCTAGCTGATGCGAAGATTTATGTTTTTCATGGGTGCTTAGAGGGGGAAGAAGAAAGTTTTAAACTTAATCGTTTAATTCCTGTATTGCATTCTCTTGAGGGAGTAAAGCGCTGGGTGAAATTTGCTAAGAGTTCATCTTATGGAGATTGTGCTCTGCAAGTTGATACTGGGATGAAGCGGCTTGGGGTTAGCGCAGATGAGTTTCAGGCTCTTTGTGATGATCCTACTTTGAGTGAGGAGATTAAGGTTCATTTGATTATGTCTCACCTTGCTTGCGCTGATGAACAAACACACCCTAAAAATAAAGAACAACTCGAGATGTTCACTGAGTTGATGAAAGGACGACCTGATTGGTTGGCTAATGCTTCGCTTTCTCTAGCCAATTCAGCAGGGACTTTGCTGGGGCACGCGTTTCAATTTGATGTTTGCCGTGTTGGGATTGGGCTGTATGGAGGCAACCCTTTTAGTGATCAAGTCAATCCTTGTCGGTCTGTTGTAAGTGTTGAGACACCCATCCTACAATTGTCAGAAATAAATAAGGGTGAGAGTGTTAGCTATGGGGCAACTTGGACCGCGTCTAAGTCTAGCCGGATCGCGACCATTGGTGTTGGTTATGCGGATGGGTATTTGAGATTAGCTGGTGAAGGCGGTGTTGTTGCCATTGATGCTCACAGAGCGCCTATCATTGGGCGCGTGACGATGGACCTTATTATGATTGATGTCACCGATATCCCTGAAGATCAGATAAGGGTAGGGACAATGGTTGAGCTCATGGGCGAGCAGATCACGGTTGATGAGATCGCCGAGCATGGACGGACCATTAGTTATGAGGTTCTCACCTCACTCGGGCAACGATATCAGCGGGACTATATATTCGACCATTAAGGACGAATGTTTCATACTCACTTGCTTTGTCTGCTTTTACTCAGCAGGTTGGGTTTGTTTTGTGAATTTGCGATAGAGGAATGGCTTAGGCTCAAGCTTTGATTCTCTTTCTGCAATTTCTAGTAGCTCTTTATGATATGATGATTTAGAGCAAGCTGGGTCTGTATTCGTTGCTTCTCCGGTGAACATAAAGGCCTGACAACGACAGCCACCAAAATCCACTTCTTTAAATTCACAAGATTTACAAGGCTCTGGTAGGTAGTCCGTGCCGCGATATTTATTGAATGCTGATGAATGTAGCCAGATATCGCGTAAATGACGATCGTTCACATTTTCAAATTCCAAACCTTTGATTGAGGCTGCTGCATGGCAGGGGAGCACTTTGCCGGTTGGAGAAATGGTCATGAAGGAGCTACCCCAGCCGCCCATACAAGGTTTGGGGCGAACAGCATAATAATCTGGAACAACAAAATCGATGGACATAACGCCTTTTAAGCGCTCGCGAGCTTCATCGACAATATCAGCGTTTTTATAGACTTGCTCTTTGGTTGGAATGAGAGTGTGCCGGTTTTCAAAAGCCCAGCCGTAATATTGGATATGGGCAACTTCTAACCGTTCAGCGCCAAGTTTCACGGCGAAGTCGATAATCTCTTCTAAATATTCAACATTGTGGCGATGCATCGGGGAATTGACTGTAAGCGGGAGGCCTAATTCTTTCACCCATTTTGCAAGTTCTAATTTTTTAGAATAGCCACCTTTAAAGCCGGCGATTTTATCAGCCAGCTTGGCATCGACATGTTGGACAGAAAGCTGCACATGATCGAGACCAATATCAGCTAAGCCTTCTAACCGTTCACGAGAAAGCAGTACACCAGCTGTTATAAGGTTGGTGTAAATGCCAGCATCAACGGCGGCTTTTAAAATTTCTTCTAAATCTTTTCTAACGGTTGGTTCGCCGCCAGAAAGGTGCGTTTGCAAGATGCCAAGTTCACCGGCTTCTTTGAATACTCTTGCCCAATCTTCAGTTGAGAGTTCGCCACTGGCGCGCTCGAGTTCTGTTGGGTTTGAGCAATAGGGGCATTGCAATGGACATCGATGAGTGAGCTCAGCAAGTAGCCCCATGGGAGCGACAGCACATAAGTCTTGGCTATTATTATCACCGGCTTCAATCATGATACTAGATATCCTTTATCGGCTAGGTCTTGCAACATCACAATGACGTCTTTTTCAATGACTTCAATGGGTGCTTTGTAGGTTTGAGCGAGTTGGTTTGAAATCTCTCCAACCGTTTTATCACCGTCACACAGATTGAGAACTTCAACTGCGATGGCATCTGGTGTTAAGATGCGCTCAGGCGCTAACATAATCCATCGATCTCTCCCCTTATCGTGGCGTAATTTTACAAAACGCGGCAGGGCAGGGGTTGTGTTTGTTTCAACAATTAAGCGTTCTCGGTTCATTTTATCATTTTCACTCAAATTATTAAATCTAGCTTGTCTGGACCTTTGGCCTATTCGTTAAGCTTAGCATATTACATAAATTAGGCTTTTTTATCCTGCATCTTCTTCATTGAAGGCCCCTGGAGGGATCATGCCAGGTTTGTAGTAAGCTAAATATAGTGCATCTAGTTGTGACCATAGAACATTGCACTTAAATGTGAGTGCGTCTAACGCATCTTTTTGCAAGGCTGCTGTTGTTGCATGTTCTAGCACATATTTAAGGGCAAAATTTGCGTCTCTTGGCGCTTGCTTTAGACGTCTTCTGAAATATTTCATAACGCTTTCATCGATGAAGTCATAATTCTCTAACATACCAGAAATGCGCTCTTCATGAATTTTTGGAGCGAAGAGTTCCGTTAAAGAAGAGGCTACGGCTCTCACCATGGTTCCTTTTTGTACATATTCAACATAAGCCTCAACTGCGAACCTAGTTGTTGGCAGGGCTTTTTCTGTTGAGATGACCATATCTGAATCTAGTCCTAGACCTGAGGTGAGTGCCATCCAGCGCTCAATGCCGCCTTCTTCTTCAATGCCGTCACCATCGTGATCTTGAATGCGGTGTATCCATTCGCGGCGAAGGCCTCTATCGACACATCTAGACATAAAGGCAGCGTCTTTTCTCGGGATTGCTGCTTGGTAGCAATATCTGTTGAGTGCCCAGGCTTGTACCTGGAACTTATTCAACTCGCCGCCATGGAGGAGTTTATGAAAGGGATGAAGACTATGATAACGCTCTGCGCCGATTTTTCTAAGGGCTGATTCAAGTTCGTCTCTTGTTAAAAGTTTTTGTTCACTCATAGTCTTACCTCCATCCCGTCGTAAGAAACTTCCCATCCTTTTTCTTCAACGATTTTCCGCTCATCTGAATTATCCCTGAGAACAGGGTTTGAATTGTTGATGTGGATATAAATTTTGCGCTCAATATTCATATCTTCAAAAATTTTCAAGGTGCCATCATCACCGGACATATTCATGTGGCCCATACGCTCACCAGTTTTTGGCAAAAGGCCTTGATCAAGCATTTCATTATTGGTGAATAATGTTCCGTCAAAGAAGATCATCTCAGCACCAGTGATCCGCTCTCTTAAGGGGCCGTCAACTTCAGCGCAGCCAGGGATATAATAAAAGCCTTTATTTGTGCTCAGCTCTTTTACGTAGAGGCCGATGGTATCACCTTCCTCAGTTCCAAAACCGCCATCGGCTTTTTTCTCTTCAAGGTATAAAGCGATTTTACCCGGCACGCTAAATGGTGTGATCTCAATACCAGTGGAGCCATTTGGTGTCATGACTTCAAAGGGTTTGTTAAGCTCGGTTTCGAAGCGACTGACCTTTTCAGGGTTAAGCACATTGAAGATCGTGTTGGCGTTAATGGTGCCAAGTACGCGATTCGAAGCATATAGATTAAAGGCGTGGCCTTCTCTTAAGCACAAAAGTCCGGTGACGTGATCCACATCGCCATTCGTTAGGACAACAGCTTGGATAGGACTGTTCCGAATGGGACCATCTTCGTGAGGGTGGAGTTCTTTATTATCGAAGATTTGCTGACGGATATCTGGAGATGCATTAAGAAGAACCCAATCTTTCTCGTTAGATGAGACGGCAATTGATGACTGGCTTCTTGGGCTTACAAATTCATGGTTTGCACGTGCATCTTTAGAATTTTTTGCATTACAATTCCATTGCGGTAAGCCGCCCCCTGCGCCTGAGCCCAGAACTTTAATCTTCATATTTTCCTCACCTTTTTACTTGCTCCTTCGGTTGCCCACAAGCAACCGTCGCATTTAGTGGCGCTTTAGGTTGCCTTTTTTAATTGGCCTTCAGGTTGCCCACTTGCAACCGGCCCGAGCAACCGCGCCTGTTATACGGCTTTTAATTTCACATAAGAAATTGCCGTTTATTATTCAACTTAGTCCTCTGAACCAGTTGTTATTAGATTATTATAGGAACGTTTTGTTGTTCTTTATTTTTTTCGTTAGCGTGGTTTATGCAAAGATACAATACAATGAGAAATGTCAATTTCTAGAAAAAAAACGGTGATGAAATAGATTTCACCACCGTACTTAAGACTAGTAACAATATGCTAGCTTCATTACCACTTAAGCGCGGTCTAGTTCAGCTGGCATATAGCTTGTTACTTCCATGCCTGTTTCAGTCTCTGATACTGAAGGTGTTGTCCATTCTTTCATAACGATATCCTTCTATTGTTTATTGTTACAAAGGGAGCCTTATGCGCCGCTTTATGTCTACTATATTACCTATTTGGGTGGTTCTACACTAATCATAAATTCCAATGATATGGTAAGTTTTTTGTGAAATGGGGTATATTTTATGCATTTTATGAGTTTTTGATTAGAAAATGAGCGTAAATTCATCAAAAAATGGCAAAAAATGTGGTTAAAAACGAAAAAAACCGACAAGCGAGATCTCAGCTTGTCGGTTTTTACTTAATCGGAAAGTTTTTTAAGCTTATGCGCGATCTAATTCAGCTGGCATATAGCTTGTTACTTCCATACCTGTTTCAGTTTCAGATACTGATGGTGTTGTCCATTCTTTCATAGTTTTTCTCTCCCACTGGTTTATTTTGATAGTTTTAGACTAAATATTTAGAAAATAGCTTAGTCACTCGGCACTATAATAGCCCTAAAAATAAAAAATGAGAAATGGAAAATTATCTATTATTTCTGAAATATTAATGTGTTTTACATGAATATTTTTGTTTTCTGAGAGAATCCTGAGAAAATTCATGGATTGAGAGGTAATATAACAGGTTTAATAAAAAATCGATTTTTGTTGTTTTGGTTTTGTTTAACCACCTGCAACGGGTGGCCAGATGGCCAATGTGTCGCCTTCATTTAAAATGGTTTGGTTTGCGTTGATAAATGGTGTGTAATTACCATTGACTAGGATGAGATGACAAAGCTCTTTATTCACATTGTATTTCTCAATTAAATCCATGATGGTTGTGTTTTCAGGCACTGAGATTGTGACTTGGTTTTTGTGAGCGTCAGCTGGTAAAGAGGTTGCCAGCGTTGCATAGAGTTTAAAAGTGATGTTCATTTTCTTTCGGGCCTTTAAAGGTCTATTTCCTTTAATACTAAGCGTTAAGTTCAAAGAACTCAATTATCAAAACGCATAAAAAAGGGCAGTGAGATTATCACTGCCCTTAAGTCCTAGAAAAATAGTCAGTTGCTCAATAGAATTAAAAGTCTATTTCAAGTCCCCATTTAAAGGTTACATCTGCTGTATCGTCATTAGTGCCAAATAGTACGCCAAATTGACCTTCAAGCTCTAAGCCTTCTTCTTCGTCGTCGTCATCTTTAAGTGATACTTTTTCGTTACGGCCTTCTAGCTCATGACTGATGTAAAGTACTGGACCAACCATATGTTCTGTTGTGTCATCTTCATCTTCGTCGTCGAAGTCTTTATGTGAACCATAACCTTCAACACCGATGCCAAAACGTTCTGTTACTTGATAGCGAACTTGATAAGCATATTCAACGCCGTCGAATTTCTCATCATCTTCGTTTCTTAAGTCACCTATGTAAAAGAGGTTGCCGCGAACAAGCCATTTATTGATTTCTTTTTCAGCTATAATACCGATGGCGAATTCTTTTTCATCTTTGTCATCATCTTCTTGTGCAAATTCTTTGCTTATGCGCCCATAAAGAGCCAAACCAAATCCATTCTTTTCCGGATCGATAAGCTCAATGGTTGCAGCAGCTTCTATTTCGGAGAAGTCAAAGCTAGATTCATCTTCTTCTTCTTCAAAGCCAATGGCTACAGTCAACATTAACCAATTTGTTATACCTAATTGTGCTTCTAATTCTTCTTCATGTTCATAAGCACCTTCACCGTTATCGTCAGTGTAAGTTGCTTCATATTGAATTTCTACTTCACCTTTTTCAACGCCAGCTTCTTCAAGACTTAAAGCGTTTGCTGGAATTGTCCATAAAAGTACTAGTGCAGTTGCAGCAGCAATTTTCAATTTATTAATCATTATAATCCCCCAATGGGCATAAATATGCCATATCGTTCTATGTTTTATTGTATTGCATAGAAATGAGTTTAATGAAAATAGTGAAGGTGGTTTTTAATCAATAGTTTATTTGGATAAAGAGAATTGGTTGTTAAAAAATCACACTATATGAGAGTTGCTTAAGATTACTCTGAGAATTTCTTTTGTTTTGTGAGAATTAGATACAAAAAACCGCTTTGTTTTTACAAAGCGGTTTTGCATTTCTTGATTATTTAATGGACTTTAAGACGTCACTAAACGATGCCCTGAGCCACCGCTACGTAGGCTTCTGGCAAGCGCTGGGGCTCTTTCATGAGTTTGTCTTTCCAGTGACCAAGGTCAAGCTCGGTTTGGATAAGGCCTCTTAAGATACCAACATGCTCAGTGAGACCAACGGCTTGGCCGCCCACTAGTTTGGTGCCATCGAACTCAAGGCGTAAATAGCGATTATTTGGTATATCAACCATTTTTGCACTGTCGCCACCTTCAACACCCATCCATAGACCGAAAGAGGCTGTGATGAGGCCCATGGCTTCTAGAACGTTCATGTTCAAGCTGCCTTCGTGAGGGGTGGTTTTGCCAGCCATATTTTGAGCGGCAATGCGGCCATGCTCAACAGCTACTGGTTGAATGGCGAGCATTTCAGCTTTTTGGGTTGAGAAGTCTATAGCTTGGCAAACGTCACCAGCGGCATATACGTCAGGTACGCTTGTGCGCATATATTGGTCAACCAAAATGCCATGGTCAATGGTTACACCACTGGAAGCGAGGAAGCTGATGTTAGGTTGCACACCGGCTGCGACAACGAGTAATTTTGCATCCAGTTTGTCACCACCTTTTGTGTGAACGGTTAAGCCTTCAGGACCATCTGTGACTTCTGAAATCATTGTGCTGGTCATAACGCGAACGCCTTTGGATTCGCACCATTTTTGCAGCATGACACCAGCTGTTTCATCAAGCATACGAGGGACCATGCGGTCACCCATTTCAACCACTGTCAGATTGACGCCTTTAATTGCCAGGGCTTCCAGGATGATTGAGCCAATAAAACCAGCGCCCATGAGAACGACAGGTTCTCCTTTTTGAGCGAGTTTTGCGATGTGGCGTGCATCTTCTAGGTCCCAGCAGTTGTGAATGCCATCACGATCCAGTCCTGGGATAGGAGGTGTGATGGGGCTGGCACCAGTACAGATCAGTAGTTTATCGAATTGGATTTCTGAGCCATCTTCGAGTTTTAATCTTTTTGATTTGCCATGAAGGGCCGCCGCTTTGCCATGAACATAATCAATATTTAAATTCTCATAGTGATTATCTTGCTGGCGCAGATAAGTGCCTTGTTCGCCGACTTTCTCAATCAGGTAGTAAGGAATGGCCATGCGTGAATAAGGAGGCTCAGGTTCACCGCCAAGGAGAGTGATCTTAGCTGTTTTGTCATGTTTACGTAACGTTTCTGCAGCTGTGACGCCAGCAGGCCCCGCGCCGAGTACAAGATAGTGCATGGCAGTATCCCTCAATTTGTTTGCCTTCAGTTGATGCTAAATTATAAATGCTCATTCACCGATTGATAGAAATTGTATTGCACATTCTTTTTATAAACACGGCGAATGATGTTTTATTATTGGGTTCATATTAGCAGTAAATTTTATAAAAACCATCCATGTTTTGAGGTGAAAACTTCTTCTTTGGCCTTAAAAAATGGTATGGTTTTTATAAAATTTAGGATGACTTAAAGTTTAAGCCCTCATTTCAAAAACTAGTTTTATAAGTGAAAATAAATAGGCCTCTAATTTTCATTAGAGGCCTATCTTATTAATTAAAGCCCTAAGCGGGAAAGTGTTTCACCAGTTGGTGTACCATCTGATGTCCAACCGCGTAGCTCGTAATATTCTGGAAGCATTTTATCAAGTCCAGCGACCAAGCCTTTTGCTGGGCCAGCTTTTGAAGCTTCTTTTAGAACGCGGCTTGGCAAGGTGTCTTGATCACCTGCGATACCAGCAGCCATGTTATATTTGCGCTCCATGTTCCAAACACGTTCGCCAACTTCCATTAGCTTATCAACGCTCCAGTCACCTTCACAGGCTGTGTCAACTTGAGGAGCGATATCTTCTAATGTCCAGGCGAAGGTTGTGAACACGCAGATGCCAGCACTGTCAACAGCGGCTGTCGCATCTTGGAATGCCATAACTAGACCTGCTTTACCGTCAGTTGCTAGTGGATCTGTTTTTTCTGGGATACCTAGAATTTCAGAAGCCACTGTGTATGAACGTAGGTGACAACCACCACGGTTTGATGTTGCATAGGTTAGACCCATGCCTTGAATGCCGCGAGGGTCATAAGCTGGGAATTCCTGGCCTTTCACTGTCATTGAAAGTTCTGGACGGCCATATTTTTCGCAAAGGCGTTTTGAGCCCATGCCAAGTTCTGCGCCAAATCCTTCAGCCATGCCAACAAGCTCACAGACTTTCACTAATGCTTCGGCACTGCCGAATTTTAGTTCAATACCACCTGTGATGTTGTTGTTTAGAACGCCTTCTTCATAGAGGTCCATTGCAGCTGCGATGGTTGAGCCTAATGAAATTGGATCAAGCCCGTGTTCGTTACATAGGAACTGAGCGTATGTTAGTGCGTCTAGATCGTTCACACCTGTTGCAGAGCCTAGGGCCCAAGCTGCTTCATATTCTAGGCCACCAGAGGCGTGTTTATAACGCTCTTTGTCTTCGCCTTGAAGTGTGAAGTGTGTTGGATCGATTGTTGAAACACGGCCACATGCGATTGTACAGCCAAAGCAACCTTGGTTCGTCGACAAGTTAGCTTTGCCATCTGAGCGGCGAGGTTCTGCCATAGCTTCAGCTGAAATGTCGTGTGCACCTTCAAAGACTGTGTCACGGCAGTTGCGCGTTGGCATCGCACCTGATTCATTGATCACGTTCATAAGAACTTGCGTGCCAAATGCTGGTAGGCCTTGGCCGGTAACAGCATTTTCAGCCAAAACTTTTTTGCCAGCGTCAGTTGCTGCAAAGAAGCCTTGTGGGTCTTTGACTTGTACGCCATTTGAGCCACGGGCTACAATCGCTTTCAAGTTTTTAGAGCCCATTACGGCACCCACACCAGAGCGGCCAGCCGCGCGGTGCATGTTATTCACGATACATGAATAAAGAACGCCTTTTTCACCTGAGACACCGATTGTTGCTACGTGAGCAAGTGGGTCTTGGACTTCTGACTTAATCATGCCGTCAGCTTCCCAAACGGTTTTGCCCCATAAGTGGCTTGCGTCTCTTAGCTGAACGTCGTCATTGAAAATAGACAAATAAACAGGTGTAGGTGATTTACCTTCTAGGATCACCATGTCATAGCCTGAGAATTTTAGTTCTGGACCAAAATAACCGCCTGAGTTTGAGCAAGCGATCGCGCCTGTTAGGGGGCTTTTGGTGATCACTGAGTAACGGCCGCCAGTTGAGGCGCATGTGCCTGTTAGAGGACCGGTTGCAAAGATCAGTTTATTTTCTGGAGAAAGTGCATCCACTTTAGGATCAGTTTCTTCTGATAAATATTTGGTCGCTAGACCACGCTGACCAAGATATTGTTGAGCCCATTCCATATTGAGGGGCTCTTTTTTAATCTCACCAGTTGTGAGATTGATACGTAAGATTTGTTTTGTCCAAGCCATTAGGACATCTCCCTTGACCGAATTATTTTAAGATGATTGTGCTGCAGAGTCGGTTTTTGCGGCCCAAGCTTTCATTTTGTCAAAACCAGATTGTTCAACATCAGAATAAGTGATGGCATCTGTTGGACATGCTTTTGCACAAGCTGGATCACCGCCACAAAGGTCGCATTTGATCACTTTGCCGGTGTCTGCGTTATAGTTAATTGTGCCGAATGGGCAGGCAATCGTACAAACTTTACAGCCAACGCAGAGATTGTCATGGACAAGTTTTACACCTGATGCTTGATCAGTTGTAATCGCGTTTACTGGGCATGCTGTTTGGCACCAAGCTTCATCACACTGAGTGCAAGTGTAAGGTACAAACCGGCCTTCTTCATGAAAATCAAAGATACGAATTCTTGATTTGGCCGGGTTGAATGTTTGTTCATTTTCGTAAGCACAAGCCATTTCGCATTGCTTACATGATGTGCATTTACCGGGATCAATTACCAGCGCGAGCTGCATGGGCCCCTCCTCATTTTATGTTTTTAAGCAGTCGTTTATAGTTATCTAGCAGTTCATTAAATAAAGCAGTTAGAAACACTTTAGATAAATGCAGCTTGCTCACTGACTTTCGTTTAAAAAGTGACCTTTAATTTTGGTCTTATTATGTTTTAAACTTTCGCTTTGTGAACAACATTTCTCCTAAATGCTTCAGAAATTTATTTTTGGGAGTGTTTTTGAATATTTTAAAATCACCCCTTAGATTTTTGTCATTATTCTAAAAATATAAATAAAATTTAGAACATTCATCACTGAGCCTATCATAAAAACTTTCCCCTCGGGAGGTGTCAGTAGACGGTTTTATTCGAAGGTATAATTTTTCGATCAAGCTTGATATGTGGTTTGCTTAAAATGCATCAAAATGCATGATTCTGCAGTGGTAAAATGGTATATTTCTTCTGAAAAACCCTCGTTTTAAGCAATTTTCATCATTTTAAAGCGTTTTTTATTGAATGATAATTTGAGGAAATCGATGTTTTCCTTCGGCGCCTTCAACGAGGTCCGCTCCGCCTATTGGACGGTCATATTCTTTGGCTGGCGGGGAGGCGAGTTCGTTCATATCTGTTTCCCATATAGTGCCTGTTATTGCGCCGTTTTCTTCTCTTTTTAAGCGGTAGTACACGCCATTCCAGAAATTGATACCGTACTCTTTTTCATTTTTATGAATGAAGAGAAGTGCATATTCTAAATCTTGTAAATCGGTTTTGCTGATGCGATTTTTGGTTTTGTATGGATAGCCTAGGTGACAAACTGTTTGTTGTCCGTCTATGCATTTAAATGGGCGCATAGATAGGAAATGTTCTGAAAATTTGCTGTCGTCCCACTTAATTTCAAAACTTTCAGTGTTATTTTCTTGGGCCGTGAAAATAACTTTAGCAACTTGGAGTTTTGATCCGTCTTTTCCAATTAATGAAATTGTTTTCTCTATTGTCTTTGCTGTTAATGGCGTCGTGAAGAAGCTTAGAGTTAAAAGAGCTGCTAAAGATAATTTATATAGTGAGTTGATGGTTAGCTGTTTCATGAATTTTAATCTCCCCTACTTGTTAGTAGAGAGTTTACGAAGGTCATATGAGGGCGTCTATATCAATTCTATAGATGGGCTAAAACTTAGATATAAAGTTGAATAAATTTTGCTCAATTTCACGAAGTTGTGAATATGATGTGGTTTCTGTTTATTCAAATATCATGAATATTCTTAAATGAAACCTTTTTAGTCTGTGATTTCCAAGGGAACTGGGGTTGAGTCTTTTAAAGGATAGCCTGCTTCTTTCCATTCATCTGTGCCTTCTGGGAACCAGAGAAGGTTGGTGTATCCCCATTGCCAAGCGCGTCGAACCGCATTCCATGCCATCCAGCAGTCAGACGTGCAATAAATTATAATTTTTTTTGTTTTATCGCCTTTGGTTAGTTTTTCTAAATTGTCTTTATAATAGGTCACCATTTCGGGGGTGAGCGTGCCTGTGCCGACATCTGCGAGCCACATACTCCCTGGTATGTTTAATCTTGGTTTTGCTATGCGCCATATGCCATCTAATGGATCAGGTCCTGTGCCAGTGTGAGCCATAACATCAAGGAAAAGGGCTGAGCCCGCTTTAAAATGATTGTAGACTTCATCTACATTCACGCGCTTACCGCCTGGAACGAGTTTTGGTAGGGCTGCACGATAATAATTTGTTCTTAAGCCCGTTTTAGGGTTGATATGTTTGTACTTTTTTTTAATTACCTCTAATTCGCTTGAGATGATGGAGTTAGTGCTTGGCTGATTACTGGTATGTTTTTTTGCCAATGTGTGATGGATGATAACTGACGCAAATATAGCCATTAGTACTGGAATTAAGAAAAATCTCAGAAATCTCATAGTTTTCTCATCCTGTTCGAGGTAGTTTTATACTTCATTATTTTCAAACATAGATGACTTATTTGTCCATGAAAATATTGCTCAAAACAAAGTGAACACGCTTTTTGTTTATCGTATATCAGAAACCAGAATAGGAGGTGGACGTTGCGTTTAGTGGTACATGCTTTGTTGAGGCAAGTTTGTTTGCTTCACACTTTTAAAGTGAATTTCGTTATACCCGTTTTTGTGCTGATTTGTTCTTTTACTATTGTTGGTCCTCTTGCCGCTAAAGATCTGCGTATTGCGGCTTTGCAATTTGGTACAGTGAATTGGGTTTTGGATGCGGTCAAGCAACGTGAGCTTGATAAGAAGTACAATTTCAATTTACGCGTTGTCCCTTTGGCGAGTTCTGATGGGGCTAAGATTGCTTTGCAAGGTGGGTCAGCTGATATTGCAATCACTGATTGGACTTGGATTTCGCGGCGCCGGGCGGAGCGTGCTGACTTTGCGCTTGTGCCTTATAGTTCTGCTGTTGGGCACTTGATGGTTGCTCAAAACTCTTCGATTAAATCTCTTAAAGATTTGAAGGGGAAGAGAATTGCAGTTGCCGGTGGCCCTTTAGATAAAAGCTGGTTGTTCTTGAGAGCTTATTCCAGAAAAACATTGGGTGTTGATTTAGTTGAAATTGCGACCCCGGTTTATGGGGCTGCTCCTCTATTGTCTCAAAAAATGGTTCGCGGTGAGTTTGATGCGATTTTGAATTTTTGGCATTTTAGCGCACGACTTAAAGCAAAAGGATTTCGCTCACTTCTCTCTATTGGTGATGTGATGGTTGAACTTGGGACATCTGGTCCAACAGTTGCTATCGGCTTTGCTTTTTCTGAAAAGTGGGCGAAAAAAAATGAAAAAGACTTAAAAGGTTTTTTATCTGCTGTTCGTGAAGCTGTTGCCTTGCTCGATAAGCAAGACACCATATGGACTGAGATACGTCCGCGCATGAAAGCTAAAGATGAGGCAACTTTTTTAGCTCTTAGACAATCTTTTCGGGATGGAATTTTGCGCCGTCCTCTCATTGTTGAACAAGCGGATGTTAAGCGGCTTTATACTGTTTTGGCTGAACTCGGCGGTGAGAAATTAGTTGGCCGGTCAAAAGAATTAAGTGATGGAACGTTTTGGTTGTTAGGTGATATTTCTCAACCCATTCCTCCTGCCATACAAGATGCTGAGAAGGTTTATTAGTTTATGAGGTATGTCTATCCTCTTTTTTCTATTTTGGGATTTTTGCTGATTTGGACATTAGCGGCTTATTGGGTTGCTGATGTGCTCCTGCCTGGGCCTGTTGAAGTTTGGTCAGCGCTTTATCGTGAGATAGCAAGTGGTGCGCTATGGCATCATATGTTTGCAACTTTGTGGCGTGTGCTGGCCAGTTTTATTCTTGCGATGGTTATTGGTATCGCCATTGGTTTGGTGATGGGGCGGAGCCAACTTGTGAATGGATTGTTTGATTCATGGTTGATCCTCTTTTTAAATATTCCAGCTTTGGTGATTATTTTCCTTTGTTACATTTGGGGCGGTTTGACAGAGATTGCAGCGATCATTGCGGTTGTGATCAATAAGGTACCAAACGTTGCTGTGACCTTACGTGAAGGGACGCGGTCTTTGAGTGTTGACTTGGAAGAGATGGGGCAGAGTTTTAGATATACGAATTTGCAGAAATTCCAGCATATCATATTGCCGCAATTGCAGCCCTTTATTGTGGCCGCTGGGCGCTCAGGGCTATCGCTTATATGGAAGATTGTTTTGGTGGTTGAATTTATTGGCCGCTCGGATGGGGTTGGCTTTCAGCTTCATACTTATTTTCAATTGTTTGATGTGGCTGGGATTTTTGCGTATTCTCTTGCCTTTATTGCAGTGATGCTTTTAATCGAAATTTTAATGGTACAACCTTGGGAGCGTTATGCAACACGTTGGCGTGCAGAGCCTGCTTAAGGTTCATGTGAAAAATAAAACTTTTGTTGGCGCAAATGGTGCGAAGACGCAAGCCTTGAAGGATGCGTCGCTAACTTTGCGTGAAAATAGCTTTACGGTTTTCTTTGGCCCTTCAGGCTGCGGGAAGTCAACATTGCTGCGTATTTTAGCCGGGCTTGATACTGATTTTGAAGGTGACCTGCATTGGGCTCATGCGCCGAAGGTTGGTATGGTGTTTCAAGAACCACGGCTTTTGCCTTGGCGTACGGTTCGAGAGAATATCATGCTCTCTGCTGACCCGACATTTACTGAAGTCGATTTTCAGGAATTGATTGAGGTGATTGGGCTTTCTGAGATGTTATCGCATTTTCCAGGTGAGCTTTCTCTTGGGCTTTCTAGGCGGGTTGCTATAGCGCGCGCTTTTGCTTCTAAACCTAATCTGTTGTTGCTTGATGAACCGTTTGTCTCGCTGGATGCGCCAACAGCGGCCCGGCTTCGCCAGCTTGTCCGAACCCTTTGGGTTGATAATCCGATTACAGCTGTGATGGTGACCCATGATATGAGGGAAGCTGTTGAGCTAGGTGAAGAGGTTTTGCTTTTTACAGCCCGTCCGGGCTCTATTCATGAGCGCTTGCAAATTTTGCCAACAGATCGCGCAGATGAAGCAGCTATTGAAGCGAAGCGTGCTGAGGTGAAATCACGCTATCCGCATTTGTTTGAAGAGTGAAATCTAGATTTATTTTTCAGTGAGTAATGATTATAAATTATTGTGCTTTCTTTAAAATTGCACAACCTGCTGTTGCGTCAATTCCAGCTTCTAGAAAACAGGCTGAAATTTTTTCCTTAGATAAAATACGGCCATGGTTGAAGCCTCTGCTGCCCTTGGATACCCAGGTGAATGAAATATTATCTGGATATACAACGCCGAAGAAATTCACTTTTCTTCCTGAGTACATAACATGGCCTTTAAACCGTCTGTCTTTTTGCTCTGTTATATAGATGGTTTTCTTTTTTGTTTTGTAGCCCTTTTTTTCAGAGATGGTTTTATTTTCACCATCCCACGTGCCTAAAAGACTGGGGATGCTTTCTTCTGCTTTGGCATGACTTAATGTTAAACATGCGAGACCAATCGCTAATGTTATATTCAAGCTCATTTGTTTTAGGGCGCTATTGATCATATTTATTACCTTTAATTGGTACAGCTTCCGTTTAACTCTAGCACCACTGTTTGAGATTTTAATGGTACTTTTGAGGGGGCAGAAGCTTAGGCTTGGTTTTTGAGATAATTTTAATGGATAGGATTTAGCGCAAGCGTGCATTGTGATTGATCAAAAACAATGATCTCACGCGGGCATTTGCGTTTTGAACTATTGGGAAATGCAAGAAGAAATGGGGGAGAATGGCTCCTCAGGCCGGGCTCGAACCAGCGACCCAACGATTAACAGTCGTTTGCTCTACCAACTGAGCTACTGAGGAACAATTTTAGACATTCTCGCTTTAAGAACACGTATATTCTAAAGCTATTATCACACCCTTTCAACTGGTGAAAGTGCTGTGTGAAGCGCTTCTTTTACAAAGCTTTTCTCGATTTGCCAAGACCGAATTTTAAAAAAATCATTTATTTTTTAGTTTTCCAGTTTTTTTTCATAAAAATCATATTCTTATGTTTTTTTATTTTGCGGTTCAGTTGCGCACTAGTAACCGTATTTATTTTCTCTCACGGGCTATGTAGTTGTTTTCTCTCACGGCTATTCCTCGCTGCGCTCGGGCCTCCGAGGGGCGGGGCTCGCCCCGGGCTTCGCTGGCGCTACGCCATGTCCCATTGCCTGAAGTAGGCAATGCTCCTTCTTCGTATAGGTCGTTTGGGAGTTATCTTTGTTTAGGCTATTTTTATTGAATGACCTTCAGCTTACCTTTTCTATGCTTCAGTTTACCCACTTGTAACCGCGCTTTTATTTGCGCTTTAGGTTGCCTACCCGCAACCGCGCTTTATGGCAGGCCGCCTTGAAAGGCTTCAATGAGGTGGTCTTGATTGATTTCTATGCGCAGCGACCCGTTGCATCTCCATTTTTTGCATTTCATGGTTTTTTCAATTTCAGCTGGGTAGGTTTGTTTGTCGTAATATGTGAGCAGTTCTTTGACTGTTTCGGCATAATAAAGCCCGCATTTTTTGCAGGTGAAGCCTACGGTTTTATTTTCTTCCAAATCTAGAAGTTGATATTCATTTTTCCAGTTCATTTTCTCTCTCTCACGGCTATTCCTCGTTGCACTCGGGCCTACGAGGTGCGGCGTAACACGCCGGGCTGTGCTGGCGCTTCGCCATGTCCCTCAGCCCGAAGTGGGCTGAGCTCCTTCTTCGTATAGTTAGTTTTTTTTATTTGCGCTTCAGGTTGCCCAAAAACAACCGTGCTATTACCAAAAGTCCTCAGCGCCGGGGACTCTGACATATGAAATTTTCCCACCTGCATAGCCGCCAGCTGGTGGTTGCCAGGGCCCGATGCTGACGATGGTTCTGCTGTATTTTGAATTAAGCGTATCAATGGCTGAATTTACCTTTTCCCATTTTTGGCGGGCTTTATCTTCATTATAAAACAGATCAAGCTGCCGGCTGTTTGCGGTTTCTAGCTGATAAAGCGCGATGCCAACTTTTAAGATGCGTGCTTCCTCGGGTAAGTGAGGTGTTGTTTCCTCCCAGAGTTGATGAAAGGCCTTGAGAATAGCTTGATCATCCTGGCAAGGAGGGAAGCTGAGGTCGCTGCCATAGCTTCTTCGCTGTTTTTCGTGTTGGTGTCTCTTGGGAAATTTTAGAGAAAAGTGCAGCCATAATTTACTGGCGTAATAGTTTTCGCGGCGCATGCGACGGGCGGCTTTAACAAGTAGAAGTCTTGCGCAAGCTTTGGCTTCTTTTTGTGAGCGGCTTTCTGGAGGAAGCACGCGGCTGTGGCCGAACATGCCGCGTCTACTTGGTTCAGCTTTAACGTCATAACCATGGAGCGCGTACCAAATGCGCTCGCCGGTGACATTGCGCCAAAGGGCGCGCATTTGTTTGGGGCTGGTTTTTAAAAGTGTTTTCGTGCTGAAGATGCCCGCTTGATAGAGGCGTTTGCGCATGCGTCCGCCAATGCCGGGGATATCTTCAAAGGGGATTGCTTCAAGAGGGCCGGGCATGTCTTTCGGGTGCCAAATGGTGGTGCCGTTTGGTTTGTCTTGTTTGCAGGCGATTTTGGCCAATTGCCGGTTGGCGGCGATGCCGATGGAACAGGTGATATGGGGGCCAATATGAGCGTGAATGCGCTGTTTGATGGTGGTGGCGACCTGGTTTGGGTTTCGCCGGTTTTGTTTATCTAGTTTGCAGGTCAGTTCATCGATGGATTTGATGGCCTCGATTGGGGTGACTGACATGATTTCATTGATGAGTGCGTTGTGGGCGCGTCTGTATAGATCTGGTTTTTGGGGGACGAGAATGAGGTCGTGACAGCGTTTTTTGGCTTCCTTGATGGGCATCACATTTTTAACGCCGCGTTTTTTTGCTTCTTTCGAACAGGCGATAACGCAGGTGAAATCCGTTGTGTCAAAGGGGATGACGCCTACAGGCTTGCCTTGCAATTTTGGGTCGGCTTGTTGCTCAACAGAGGCGAAAAAGCCATCAAAATCTAAGTATAATTGTTCGGGACTTACTGGTTTTCTTATGCTCATAATGAAAAAGAACATAACAGGAACATTTGTTTCCGTCAAATGAGAGGAGGGACCCTTAAATAGGGGCAATAAAAAGATATAAAACAGTCATTTTATTATGACTGTTTTGTTTGTTTACTGAGTTTAATTTTGGGGAGAGTTTTTGAAGGTCTGTCGTTTGTTGCTGTTGTTTTGTGTAACCCTTTTGGAGTTATGACTTAACAACAGGGAGACATTTTATGATTTTGGATTTTTTTAAAATGGGATGTGCTGGATTGGTAATGAGTGGTTTTGTAAGCGGGGTTGCGTTTGCTGCAGATGCAGGCAAAAAGGTGCGCACTGATGCGCCGGTAAAGCTGAAAAAAGGGACTGCGCTTGCAGAGGAAGATGTTAAGCCAGGAGGGATGTGTGTGGTTTATGAAAAAGTGATGTGTGAGGGGTATTCGCGCAGCAATCAATGTACTCTGAAACAAACAGATACAAAGAAACCATGCGATGAGGTCACTGTTCCTTCTTGTATTGGCTGTGTTGATGCGGGTTTGAGCCAAACCGAGGGGATAAACAAATAGCTTTGTCGGTCTTTTTTGTAAAATAATTGAACCTTGTTCTTTTTCATGGCGACAGATTTCTTGAACGGCAAACTGATTTGCCGGTTAAATAAGGAGACGTTCGTTATGAAAAAAAGACTTCAATTGGCAACCATTGCTTTGTTGGCAGGCTCTGTTTTTGTGGGGGCTTCTGGCCCTGCACATGCCAAGAAACATTGGTGTATGTATAAGGCGTGGGATAATTCAGGTCATGAGGTTGATGCTGCAGCCACCCGAAAGAAGAAGAGTAAAGCTTGTAAAGTTGCTAAGCGGCGTTGTGAACGGCGACTAAAACGCAAGTTACGTAAAGGAAAGTTCGGCCGCACGAGAGGGTGCTTGGAGGTGACCGAAGCTTAAAAATTTTCATGAATGATTTTGGGGGGGCATGGCTTTTAAGCTGTGGCCCCTTAATTTTGTTTGTGTTTTGGCCTGGATTGTAGGGTTTGGAGGAATGGCTAAAATTCCTGAAAATGTGCTATTCGGGGCATGGTTTGCACTAATTGATGAGGTTTTAAGGGGAATTGTAGGTTTTTTCTCACTTTTCAGCATTTCATTTGTTTTGGTTATGAATTAATTTGCTTCTCCAATCAGTAGGCGTATTAAACAGGCCAACTGAAAGGAGCTATGAGATGTTTGAACTTGTCTTTCTTGCATGTTTGAGTACAAATCCAACGCATTGTAAGGATTTTCACCTTACCTATATGGGGAACGTTCCCTTGCCCAACCAGTGCATGATGTTTGGCCAACCAGAGTTGGTAAAATGGAAAGCTGGAAACCCGAACTGGCGCATAAAAAAGTTTAAATGTGACCGTGTTAAGCGAGATAAAAAAGCGATTTAACTTATTCGTTCTTGCGCTTTTGGGAGAGGTTTTTGCCGCGAACTTCCAAGGTTACAAAAATGTTACCTAGCTGCAAATCAGAGTTAATTTTGCCTGTCTTAGGGTGAAGATGTTCTTTTAGTTTATGAAAAGAAAATGGCTTAGTTGAGATGGTTCCATTCCCTCTCGGTAAATCTTATTCACTTAGCTTTTTTCAATGATGTTTTAGACAATTGTTATTAGTCCGACGATTGTTGTAGTCCTGAGTAACTCATCATTTCATAGATTTTAAGAATGGTATTACCCGAACAGTTATTTAGCTGCCCCCGCATACAGTCCTTAACAAATGCAGCTAGATTTCTGAAATTACGCTCAAGCGCCAGATCTTGTAAGATGAATGTCGAAACAAGATTTGGCGTTTTTTTTGGGGGGGCTATTTTGTTTAGGTATGTAGATATGAAGTATTTAAATTACTAAGAGGGGGAGACTGTTGCGCTGGTAGACTTGTGCAATAGCGCAAAGGTCCATTTCTTAGGTTTTATGATTTGCTTCCAAAGTGAAGATTATTTGACATTACTAAAGTCATAACAATACCTTCTCTGTTATTTTATTGTATGACAACAGATGGTGTGTGGTAAAAATGACGAATTCTTTGATATTATTATGTTACAAACTCAGCTTGTACAAGTAAAAATTGAAGTGAGATTTGGTTAACGTCCATAATAACTATGATTGTGGGGGGGGGATTTGTGAGCTTTTTATTTAACTCCCATTATCAAAAATTGTTTGAGTAATTATGGGAGTTAAGTATGCGTATGTTTTTTAGTATTTTATTTTTACTATTTGTAGCCGGTTGTACTCAGCATCAGTTAGAGCATTCAGCGATGTCGTATAATAAGGCAATATCAGAGTACGGCAATCAAGAAATTTTATTGAATGCAGTGAGGGCAAGTAAAAGGCACCCTTTATATTTTTCTCAAGTAAGTAGTATAAGTGGTAGGCCTCAAATCAGTGGCTCAGTTGATGCTGGCTTTAATTTTAATCCATTTAAGCTGGTGTCTTACAGTATTGATTCTACCACGAACTTACAGGCTGGTTTTAGTACAGCTTCTATATCTCAATTAGATTCAGAAGAGTTCAACAAGGCCATTCTTGATCCGGTTGAGATTAGTTTGATATTAAATAATTTTACACGAAAAGGGTGGCCAATTGATGTTGCTACATTGATGTTTGTTCAGAAAGTAGAAATACCAAAGGAAAGTTTCTTAGGTTTAATAGATAATTTTAATTTTGCTTGTCTTAAAAACATAGATACTAAATTTGGTGATCCAGAATTATATTGTGAGTTTATTAAAAAGACGCAGGAAGTATGTGGGTATGAGGATGGATATAAGGAGTTTTTCAAAGATGGAAAACTATTTGTAAGACTAAGTAATGATCCTGAGGATAAGTGTGAGTTTTTAAGGTTTAGAGATTTCGCTTTCTTGCTAAGATTTTCAGAGACAGTGTTTCATATAAATAAAAAGGGAGGTGGTTCCTCTGGCAAAATTATTAAAACTATAACACGGAGTGGTAGAGATCCAGCTACAGGAAAAGAAGTAGATTATACTGAAACTACGACAGAATACACCACGGCTAAGGCTAGTGAGTCACTAGACGCTAAGATTTTTAGTTATAGAAAGAATAAAATGATACCGCTTAGAAATTCTGCGCTAGGAGGTCCTAAAGTTGGAATTGATATTGTTTTAAGAGCTCCTGATGGCTTAATATATTATTTGGGTGAAATCATTAGAGTTCAATTAAGAGACAATTCTGATAGATACATCCCGCAGATAATTACAACAGATGGAGAGCTGGCTCCATTATTCTGGGTTAGAAAAGGTGTATCTAGTTTTGAGGGCGGGGAAGTTTCAGTTAGGCATGGGCATGAAAACTATTATATTCCATCCGAAAAATACAAAGGGAAATCCCATAGATCTATGCAGGCTGTGACTCTTATCAAACAGATATTTGATTTGAAGTCTAAGAACAAGAATGCGCCAAAGGATCCCGTGACCTTCTTGCAGGTTGGCAATTAAAATTATCCAAAATCATAGACTTAAACCAGCCTTTTTAGGCTGGTTATTTATTGGAGAATGTAATTAGCTTGGAGCAATCCTCAAAATTTAATAAGTCTAAGAGGAGGTGTGATCATGCTTTTCTTTTTGAGTTTTTGTTAAGTTTTTATTTTATAAGAAGAATTTGGAGGCCACACCCGGAATCGAACCGGGGTACACGGATTTGCAATCCGCTGCGTCACCACTCCGCCATGTGGCCTCATTTTTAACGCGCTTCAGATGCCCACAAAACATCCGCGCTATCCTAAATGCTCCTTCAGGTTGCCCACTAGCAACCGTCGCGTGCAGATAGGGAGTTCAGAGTAAATTATGATGTTTTTTAAGTTCTCAATAACATACTCTATCGATATGAGTGGCTATTGGTTGGCCTTTCATATCTGCATTCAATAAATGATTGAATGACCTGACTTTGATTATGGTGTGGCATGGAAAGCAGCTGGGCTGTTTGATGCCTCAAAGTCGAAGGCTCACATAATCCTTTTGGATGGGGGTTTGTCAATAGGTTTTGCGGGTAATTCGCAAAGAAATTCATAAAATAATTTTTTACGCGGTTAATTGTCCCCTTCATTTGCAAGCTAAGATGAATTAATTTAAGGGATAGACATTTGATTCTATAATCCGTTTAAATTGCAAGCGAGGATGCGATGACAAATTTTTCTGATTTAAGACGAAATATGGTGGATTGCCAATTGCGTCCCAATGACATTACGGATTTGCGGATCTTAGAAGCGTTTGACCAAGTGCCGCGTGAGCAATTTGTGCCAGAGGCTTTGCAAACCACATCTTATGCAGACCGTGAGATTGAATTGGTTGGCCGAGATGAGAGCCGGGGGCCGCGTTCGCTCCTTACTCCACTGGCTTTGGCGGCGCTTATTGAAATCGCTGATATTAAGCCGACTGACTATATTTTAGATGTTGGGTGCTTAACTGGTTATTCCTCAGCTATTTTAGCGCATTTGGCTGAATCTGTGGTGGCGGTTGAGGCTGTGCCTGAAATGGTGAAGCAGGCAACAGACATTCTTTCTGATTTGGAAATCGTCAATGTAGCTGTGGTTGAGGGCAATTTGACTGGAGGCCAAGCTAATCAGGGGCCTTATGATGTGATTTTGGTCAATGGGGCCGTTGAGCAAATTCCAGCTCAACTGACGGATCAGCTAAAAGATGGAGGCCGTCTCGTAACGGTTGTGGTTGAAAACGGCTATGGCCGGGCTGAGCGTTTTGTGCGCACAGGCGGTGTTGTTTCTTCTGTTAGTCTACGTGATTTACCGGCGCCACAATTGGTTGATTTCTCAACTGTTCCGGAATTTTCACTCTAAATACTGCGCTTTGATGTTTTGCCTGGTGATTAGGGTGTGATTAGAGCGGTAAAAAATCATTAAAAAATACCTATAAAGGCTCTTCTTTGGGGAGCCTTTTTGTTTTGAGCGGTGTTTATTAAGCTGGTGAAAAGCTGTGGATCGCGGCACCTTGTGAATAGCTGTTGTAATTGAGCATCGATCACCTTTTGATTTTGCCAGAAAGGCGATTGGTTTGATGATCTTTCCTCGTAAGTATAGTTAATATGACGAGTGATTCGTTTTTGTATGTTTTGAGAGTAAATTCCAAAAATTACTTTTGCACCGATTTTTAAGATTTCTTAACCATTTAAGAGCTTTCTTAAAGTGCGATGCTTTGTTCGGAGTGCTTCAGAGGGGAAACAACAAATCCGAATTTGTTGTTTCTACTTAACAAATGAATTGGTGGGGTTTTCTTGCTGGATCCTGCGCTTTGATGTGAAAGCTGTTTTCCGATGAATGTTTTGCTGCATAAGCCTCTACAAAACCGAGTTTGTTTTTTCCAATCACTTGTATTCCTGCAGTGTTTTATTGTTTTTGGTGTGGTGCTGATTGTCTCTTTAGGAGGCTCGCATCTTGCACATGCTGAAACTCTTAATAAAGCGCTGGCCTCTGCTTATGATACCAACCCAACACTGCAAGCAGAACGGGCGCGATTACGCGCGACCGATGAAGGGGTGGCTCAGGCGCGCGCTGGGTATCGACCGAATGTGTTTGTAGATGGAGAGGTTGGAACGAGAGATACATCGACTAAACCTGGTTCAATTACTGATGGGCGGGTTTCTCCTTATGGTTATAGTGTGACTTTATCACAGCCGTTATTTAGAGGGGGCCGTACGATTAATGGTATTCGCCAGGCTAAATCTAATGTTTTTGCTGGGCGTGCGAATTTAAGGAATGTTGAGCAAACCGTTCTGCTTGATGGTGTTTCTTCTTATATGAATGTTGTGCGTGAAGTTGCTGTTTTGCGCCTTCGCCAAAATAACTTGGCAGTATTGACCCGTCAGTTGAAAGCGACGCAAGATCGTTTTTCTGTTGGTGAAGTGACAACAACAGATGTGGCGCAAGCCAGAGCCCGGCGCAGTGCAGCAGTTTCAGCTTTGAATTTAGCGCAAGCGAATTTGAAAACGGCGCGGGCCGAATATCAGCGTATTATTGGTCATCGTCCTGGTCGGTTGGGACGCCCTGGAACAATCCGTAAATATTTACCACGCACACAAGCTGAGGCCATTGATTGGGGCTTGGCGGAAAATCCTGCAATTGAATCAGCTGAGTTTTTAGAAAAAGCTGCACGTCAAAATGTACGTGTGATTGAAGGGGAACGCTTACCTGAGGTGAGTTTAGAGGCGCAATATTCGCAGAATTTTGATACATCTCGGTTTGTTGATGAGAGTAGTGTTGGTTCTATTACAGCGCGTGCGCGGGTGCCGCTTTATCAAGGTGGTGCAGTTTATTCGCGCATTCGCCAAGCGAAACAGACTGTTATACAGCGCCGGGCTGAGTTAACTCAGGCCCGCGTGCAGGTTCGCTCGAATGTTATTTCAGCTTACGGACAGTTAGAGGCAGCACGTGCGCAAATTGAGGCGAATAGAGTGGCTGTTCGCGCGAACAGAACGGCTCTTTCCGGCGTTCGAGAAGAAGAAAAAGTTGGCCAACGCACAGTGTTGGATGTTTTGGATGCTGAACAAGATTATCTCGATAGCCAAGTGAATTTGGTAACCTCTCAGCGTGATGTTGTGGTGGCTGAATACAACCTGCTTGTGGCAATGGGACGGCTTTCAGTGGCGACTTTGCCTGTTTCAACAGTTATTTATGATCCTGTGGAGAACTTCTCTCGTGTTGATAGAAAGTGGCGTGGGGGGGATATAAACGATCCTGAGCTTGATCGCAGAGGGATCTTCCTTACCGATGACGTCTTTGATCGGCGTGCTTCCTTAAAATAACAGTTCCTCTCTTTCATCTGAGGCTCTATATATTACCAGTTATGTAAAAGTAATGAATTGTGTGTAATTGAATCAATTTGTTCGATTTGCTTGAGGGCTTGTGGCATATAGGTGGTACTATATGTTCGCGATTAGCATGTCTGAACAAGAAAGATTTTTTGAGGTAACATAGGATGAGCAGTAGCGGCCAAGCTCCCAATGTATCGATGGATGATCTATTATCATCTATTAAGAGCATGATTGAGGGAGAGAGTAGTGCTGAGGCCAACTCTCAAGTCGGGGCTAACCTAGATACAGGTCTTGGTGGTGCAGATGCGTCTCTTGGCGGTGCTGATGCACTTGGCCAAGCGAATATGCAGGGCAATGATGCGCTTGATGATGGCATCATGGACCTAACGCAAGTTGTTTCTCCTCCTCAAGGCCAAGCGCCGCAAGGACAAAATCCACAAGATCAGTCTCCACAGGCTATGGCCCCACAAGGTCAAGCTCCAGCAACAGAAGCGCAAAATCCGCTTGCTCAGCCTCCTTTAGGTCAGCAGCCGCAAGCACCGTTTGAGGCACCTCTTCAAGCGCAAGAGGGACTAAATCCAGCGGCTCAGCCAGATATGGGCGCGCCTGATGGTTTTGGCCAACCGCCTGTTCAGGAGCAACAAGCGCCTGATCAATTCATGCAAGATCCAGCTCTTGAAACTCAAGGCGGGCAGAACCCGCTGTTGCAGGGGCAAGATGCCGGTCAATCTGCACAAGATGCTGCCGCGAAATTAGATGATATATTTAGCAACATGGACGGCACTGCCGGTATGAATGCTATGAATGAGGGCATGGGTGGGGATATTGGTATGCCTGCTCAAAATCCACTTGATCCTCAAGCTGGTTCGGTTGGGGATGCTGGTGAGCAACCTGTTGTGCCGCTTGATCAAGGTGCGCCGCAATTTTCAGGTGGCATGGATGGGCAAATGCCGCCAGAATCTGGTGTGCCTCATCCGGGCTTTTTGCCTGATGCAGATGGTCAAGTCGCTCAGTCACAAGATCAAGGGCAACACCCTAATCCAGGTCAGGCTCAAATGGGTGGTGTTCAGCCACTCGCGGGGTCTAATTCAGGTGAGGCTCCTTCTAGTGAAGCTTTTGGGCGTCCTGAGCAAATGGGCGGACATGATCCGCGTCTTGAGCATGAAATTGCAATGGGGCAAGCGCTTAGCCAGGCAGATGCGAGCTTGAATTTATCAAATGGGCTGACTGATGAAGCTCAACGTGGGCAGCAACAGATGAACCCACAGCAAATGCAACAAGGCCAGATGCAGCAGGCTCAGACCCCGCAAGGTCAGGTGCGTGGTTTGCCGCCTGTGCAACAAGGTGGAATGCCTCATCAAATGCATGGTCAAAATCCGGGACAAATGCCTGTACCTGGTCAACATATGCAGGGTGGTATGGGGCATGTTCCTCAACCTCACCCGATGCAAGGTCAACATCCAGGGCATCAAGGGCAAATGGTTGCTCAAGGTCAAATGCAGGGTGGTATGGGAATGCCGCAAATGGGTGGGCCTCAGGGCGGCGCTGATATGCTTCCTGTGCCATCAGGCTTTAGACCTGTACTACCAGCGGTTCATGGTCAAGGTGATGCGCCTCTGCCTGCTTCTGGGGGTGACCAGTTACCGGTTGAGATGAAGAACAATCTGGAAGAGATTGTGAAACAACTCTTAAAGCCATTGCTGCGCGATTGGTTAGAGCGTAACTTGCCAGAGCTTTTAAAAGGCGTGGTTGACGAAGAAACTGGTAAGATTGACCCAAATAAATGGTAGGTCTTTAGGTTGTTACAGCTTCAGTGAAAGCGCACATATGGATTTAAATTAGGCTGTTCTTTTGAGCAGCCTTTTTTGTTGAGCGGTGAAAGGTTGACATGTGCCTTTTAGCGGCGTACCACCGGTGATCTATACCAATACGTATTAGCATTATGAGTTATTAGGGCTCAAAAACGGGATTTCAGTTAGACAGATGCTTGAAAAAACATATCAACCGCAAGACATTGAAGAGCGGATTTATTCATCTTGGGAAGACAGTGGTGCGTTTGCTGCCGGCGCTGATGAAAATAAGAAAAGCGCAGAAGACAATTTTTGTATTGTCATTCCGCCGCCTAATGTCACTGGCTCATTGCATATGGGGCATGCGCTGAATAACTCGTTGCAAGATGTGCTCATTCGTTTTGAGCGCATGCGGGGCAAGAATGTTTTATGGCAAGCGGGTACGGACCATGCGGGCATTGCTACACAAATGGTCGTTGAGCGCCAATTAGCTGAAAAAGGTTTACCGGGACGCCGGGATTTAGGGCGAGAGAAATTCCTAGAAAAAGTATGGGAATGGAAAGAGGAATCCGGTGGCACAATTGTTAATCAGTTGCGCCGGTTAGGGGCGTCTTGTGATTGGTCGCGCGAGCGCTTCACCATGGATGAAGGCTTGTCTAAAGCCGTTTTGAAAGTGTTTGTGGATCTTTATAACCAGGGACTGATTTATAAAGACAAACGCTTGGTGAACTGGGACCCGAAATTGCTCACAGCGATTTCTGATCTTGAAGTTGAGGCGCGTGAAACTAACGGCCATATGTGGCACTTTAAATATCCGATTGAAGGGACTGATCAGTTTATCGTGGTTGCGACAACGCGGCCAGAGACGATGCTTGGTGATACCGGCGTTGCAGTTCACCCTGATGATGAGCGCTATAAAGATTTGGTTGGCAAAAAAGTACGGTTGCCAATCGCAGACAGGCTTATTCCAATTGTGGCTGATGAATATCCTGATCCTGAGCAAGGCTCTGGTGCGGTGAAGATGACGCCGGCGCATGACTTTAATGACTTTGAAGTTGGTAAGAGACAAAATCTTGAGATGATCAATATTTTTGATCAAACTGCTCACTTGAATGAGAATGTGCCGGAAGAGTATCAGGGCATGGAGCGATTTGCAGCGCGCAAAAAGATCGTTGCTGAAATGGACAGTCTAGGACTGCTTGACAAGATTGAAGATCATGAACTTACAGTGCCTTATGGTGATCGCTCTGAGGTTGTGATTGAACCTTGGCTCACCGATCAGTGGTATGTGAATGCGGAAGTTTTGGCCAAGCCTGCGATTGAGGCGGTGAAGTCTGGCAAGACGAAATTTGTGCCGGCTAATTGGGATAAGACTTATTATGAGTGGATGAATAATATTCAGCCATGGTGTATTTCGAGGCA
>CAXIBI010000018.1:0-28197 GCA_964022305.1 uncultured Hyphomicrobiales bacterium
TACCTACAGGTGCTTGGAACATTGGTTGATTTTTCATCCTATGACGCCAAAGCCAATATGAGATAGGAGGCAACGAGATGGAAACTTACACAGCAATGCGCACCTTTGCCGATAGCTGGGGGCTACTTTACATGGTTCTCATTTTCCTCGGCATTTTGGTTTTTGCCTTTCGCCCAGGGTCGAAAAAAATATACGAAGAACAAGCTCGTATCCCCTTGAATGAGGAGCAATTGAACAATGACTGAAAAACAAATTGACGATGTTTCAGGCACAGAGACAACCGGACATGAATGGGATGGCGTGCGCGAGTTGAACACGCCGATGCCTCGCTGGTGGCTGTTTACATTCTACATTACAATTATTTGGGCCATTGGATATTGCATTCTTTATCCTTCGATCCCGCTTCTTACAACAAACACGCAAGGCATGCTTGGTTATTCTTCTCGCGGTGAGCTGGATAAATCTCTAGCCAAAGCAAAGGAAGCTCAAACCGAGCTCCGTGAAAAAATCAAGACCAGTTCACTTGCAGCTATTATTGCTGACCCTCAGCTTTATTCTTTCGCAAAAGCTGGTGGTAAAGCTGCTTTTAAAGTGAACTGTGTTCAGTGTCATGGCTCAGGGGCAGAAGGCTCTAAAGGCAACCCGAACCTTAATGATGATGATTGGCTTTGGGGCGGTAAGCTTGAGGAGATCCATCAAACCATCAAACATGGTGCCCGCTTTGAACAAGATGATGACACCCGCACGTCTGAGATGCCTGCCTTTGGCAAGGATGAATTGCTTGACAATGTGAAGATTGAACAAGTCACCGATTTTGTTCTCTCTTTAAGCAAAAGAACTGTCGATACTGCCAGCGCTGGTGCTGCCATTTTTGCAGAAAATTGTGCCTCTTGTCATGGCGATAAGGGCCAAGGTGATCGCTCTCTTGGCGCGCCTGCTCTTAATGATCAGATTTGGCTTTATGGCGGTGATAGAAAAACAGTTATGGAGAGCATCCATAATTCTCGCAAAGCCGTTATGCCAGCCTGGGTTCACCGGCTTGAGCCAGAAACTATAAAGCAGCTGGCAATTTATGTTCACTCCCTCGGGGGTGGAGAGAAGTAGGTGTGAGGCTAAGGCTTTTGGCCCCCCATGACCATTTGGCTAAAGCTTTATGCCTACTTCAACAGCTAACCCAGGATTGATTTTTAGACATATTTTTTTCAATCCTGGGTTGGTCCCTTAAAAAAACTCGTGATCTAAGGTGAATATTTAATGGACAACTCTCCACAGATTGAGCGTTTTGATGTTCAGGCTGTTAATAAAGACGGTTCTAAAAAACTATTTGCCGCCACAAAGAAAATTTATCCCAAACGAGTGGACGGAAAATTCCGTCAGCTTAAATGGTTGATCATGACGGTGACTTTGGGCATCTATTATATCACTCCCTGGCTTCGTTGGGATCGCGGGGAATTTGCTCCTGATCAAGCCGTTTTAGTTGATCTTGCTAACCGTCGTTTTTATTTCTTTTTCATTGAAATCTGGCCGCAGGAATTTTTTTATGTGGCAGGCCTTTTAATTATGGCCGGTATTGGTTTGTTTTTACTGACCTCTGTTTGGGGACGAGCCTGGTGTGGTTATGCTTGTCCGCAAACGGTGTGGGTTGATTTGTTTCTTGTTGTTGAACGTAGCATTGAGGGGGACCGCAATGCGCGCATCAAACTCGACAATGAACCAATGAGTTTTAATAAGTTCCGTTTGAAATTCACCAAGCATCTCATCTGGCTGCTGATCGCAATTGCAACCGGTGGCGCCTGGATCTTTTATTTTGCTGACGCGCCGACTTTGTTTGTTAGTTTCTTTAAGCTTGAGGCCCCCTTTATTGCTTATTCAACTGTGGGAGTTTTGACCGCCACGACCTATATATTTGGTGGCTTTATGCGGGATCAAATTTGCATTTACATGTGCCCTTGGCCACGCATTCAAGCAGCTATGCTTGATGAGCAAAGTTTGGTTGTGACTTATAATGATTATCGAGGTGAGCCTCGTACCAAGCACCGTAAAAAGCATACTGAAGCTGATGGCGCGATAGGCGATTGTATTGATTGCAACAAATGTGTGGTTGTCTGCCCGATGGGCATTGATATTCGTGATGGGCAACAGCTTGAATGCATCACCTGCGCGCTTTGTATTGATGCCTGCGATCATGTGATGGAGAAAACCGGGCAGCCTAAAGGGCTTATTTCATATGCAACTTTGAAAGACTATGAGCTTGCTTCAAAAGGACAGCCTGCGGAAAATTCCACACCCATTCTTTTCCGCCCAAGGACAGTTATTTACTCAGCGATTTGGTGTCTTATTGGCCTTGCCATGCTTTTCGTTCTCGCCACGCGAAGCCGGCTAGATGTGAATGTGCTGCACGACCGTAACCCCTTGATAGTAAAGCTTTCTGACGGGTCTATTCGCAATGGCTATACGGTTAAAATCCTGAATATGGAGCCCAAAAAACATACGGCCTTTCTTTCTTTTAAAGGGTTGAAAGAAGGCTACATGGCGATTGAGCAAGAAAGCCCAAAAAAAATAAAAAATGGTGTGCGCTATAAGCTCAATTTGAAGCCAGATGCGCTTCGTGAGCTTAAAATTTATGTCACCGTGCCGCAGACATTTTTACCCGAAACAAATCAAGACTTTAAATTCATCGCAGAGATTCCTGCCAGTGATGAATACCATGAAACAACAACCAAGTTTCATGTGAAGAAATTTTAGTTTTTAGGAGATGATCGATGTCTGATCAAGCAGATACACAAAAGAGTAAAGTTTTTACAGGTCGGCATATGCTAATCATTATGCTCTGTTTCTTTGGTGTGATTATACTCGTTAATCTGACGATGGCTGTGCTTGCCTCTAAAAGCTGGACAGGTCTTATTGTTAAAAATGGTTATGTTGCAAGCCAGCATTTTAACAAAAACCAGGAAGCTCAAGAGCAATTTTTAGCTGCTGGTTGGCAAAGCCAACTCAATTATAAAAATGGCCATTTTACACTTACTCTTTCTAAACAAGAGGAAGCCTTAAAAGATTGCATTGTCACGGGGTTGTTAAACCGACCTGTGCATGAGAAATCGAACCAAAGACTTCAATTAAAACATCTCTACCAAGGTGTTTACGAAGCGAATAACCTGCTGGATACCGGCCGTTGGAACTTAGAGGTACAAGCCCTTTGTAGTAAAAGGCATACGTCTCTTCCTTTCATTCAACATTATAAATTTATTGTTCCAGATTCAGATAATGTTCAGTAAGGCTTCACTATGGCACCAATACACACTCAAACAATCGAGTTTAACTCTTCTGGAATGTACGATTTATCTCTGCCTTCTGACAAGTCATCCTCATTGAGCCCTGCGAGAGATATTTCTCTATTTCAAACCAAATTAAACGATGGTGTTATTGCGCTTGATCTTATTGTTGCCAATATGAATTGCGCGGGTTGTATGTCGAAGATTGAGCGCCACTTTGCTCAAAATTCAAGTTTGAAAAAAACACGTGTTAATTTAAGCCAAAAGCTTGTCCACTTTGAATGGCAGACAGGCAAAACAACTGCAAATGAGATTTTTGAAGAGTTAACAGCACTTGGCTATCAAGCAACACCGTTGATGCATGATAGTGATCTTGTTCAAGCAGAAAAAACTGAAATGCGGCGCTTGCTGTGGTGTCTAGGAGTGGCAGGGTTTGCGGCGGCTAATGTTATGCTCCTTTCTGTCTCTGTTTGGTCTGGCGCAACAGGGGCTACACGGGATTTGTTTCATTGGATTTCTGCTCTTATTGCTTTGCCCGCCATTGTTTATGCCGGGCGGCCCTTTTTTCAGTCGGCTTGGTTTGCCATCAAGTCTGGCCATATGAATATGGATGTGCCGATTTCGCTCGCTGTTATTTTAGCTTCAGGCTTGAGTTTGTTTGAAACAGCTCGCCATGGCGAGCATGCGTTTTTTGACGCGGCGCTTACTTTGCTTTTCTTTTTGCTTATCGGTAGAACGCTTGACCGGTTAATGAAAGACAAGGCCTTTTCTGGTGTGCGTCAGCTTTTGGCGTTTAAGAGCAATGTCGCGCAAATCATTGATGATGAAGGCAATGAAGTCACCTTGCCTATTTCTGAAATTGAAGTTGGGATGCGGGTGATTGTTTTACCTGGCGGGACCATTCCGGTGGATGGTGAAATCCTTGTTGGTCAAAGCGATATAGATTGGTCTCTTGTCAATGGTGAGGCTGTACCTCGCACAGCCCAACCTGGTGATGAGGTTTTTTCTGGTCTTGTTAATTTATCTGGCCCGCTTGAGATTACAACAACAGCTGTTGGCGAAAAAACCCTCTTGTCTGAAATCATTCGCTTAATGGAAAAAGCGAATGAGAGAGCCCCACATTATAGAAAACTAGCGGACAGAGCTGCGGCCATTTATGCGCCTCTTGTTCACCTCATTGCCCTGCTTACCTTCGTTGGTTGGATGCTTTATGGGGTTTCCTGGCAAGGTTCTCTTTATACCGCTATTTCTGTTCTCATTATTACATGCCCTTGCGCGCTTGGGCTTGCTGTGCCTGTTGTGCAAGTCGTGGCAAGCTCCATCGCCCACGCCCATGGATTACTCATGAAAGATGGGGATGCGCTTGAGAAATTAAGCGAGGTGGATACGGTTGTTTTTGATAAAACAGGGACGCTCACTTTGTCCAAACTTTCATTATCAGGGCAATTTTTTAAAGCAGATGAATTATTGCCAATAGCTGTTCAGCTTGCAAAACATAGTTTACACCCTCTCTCGCGTGCACTTGTTCATTCTTGTGAGCAGCCAGGACTTCAAACGCTCAAAAGTGAATTCTCAGAGTGTGAGCTCAAAGATATAAAAGAACATCCTGGCTCGGGTCTTCGCGCGACCTTCAACGGTGGAGAGCTGCGGGTTGGTTCATTTGATTGGTGTCATATCAATGCATCTTACAGTCAATATGAGACGCAAGATCTTATGCTGTGGGTATCTTATCAAACCCAAGAGGGGAAGCAGCAAATTGCGCTTTACACATTTGTTGACGAGTTGCGACCTGGAGCGGTTGAGCTCATATCAAAATTAAAAACAAAAGGTATTGAGGTGCAGCTTTTGTCTGGTGACCGTTTTGCCGCTGTGGAGCGGATGGCGCAATGTTTGAACATTGATCACTTTAAAGCGGAGATGAAGCCAGATGAGAAATGCCGCGTTATAGAAGAGCTTGGAACAAGCGGGCGTAAAGTTCTTATGGTTGGCGATGGGATCAATGATGGCCCGTCTTTAAAAGCAGCCTATGTCTCGCTTTCCCCATCAAGTGCAAGTGACGTTGCCCAAGTGACTGCGAATTTTGTGCTCATGAAAGATGGTTTGAAATCTGTGTTTGGATTGTTTCAATTGGCCAAGGCTTCAAGGGCTTTGATCTATCAAAATTTTGGCTTGGCTTTGATTTATAACATAATCGCTGTGCCGATTGCTGTATTTGGTTTCGCCACTCCGATTGTGGCTGCGATTGCGATGTCTCTTTCTTCTATGATTGTGACTATAAATGCGCTGCGATTAAATTGGTTAGCTTCTTCTTTTTATTGGCAGGAAATGTCTTCGCCAAAGGAAACACTATGAGTAATTTATTATTTCTTATACCTGTTGCTCTGGGACTTGGGCTCTTGGGACTAATCGCTTTTCTTTGGGCGTTAAAGTCTAATCAATTTGAAGATTTGGACGGCGCTGCTCATCGTATTCTTGATGATGAAGATAATCCACCCCCAGCCTAAAGAAGACTTTACATCGTTGCTTCTAATTTGAAATACCGTCTATAGGCTTTAAGCCGACAAGAGTCTTTGCTCGTCTTTTAAGGGGGGCTGCCATTTCAGCAATAATTCTTTTAATTGGTCTTGTTCAAATGGTTTCGCTAAATGGTCGTTCATGCCAACGGCAAGACAGTTTTCTCTATCTTCAGGGAACGCATTGGCAGTAAGCGCTATGATTGGAATGTCTTTTGGGATAGAGCGTTCTTTGCGCGCTAAATACTCTCTCACAGCTTTTGTTGCTGCAAAGCCGTCCATTTCTGGCATGTGAATATCCATTAAAATATAGTCAATATTTTTATCAGCTTCATTGTGCTCTTTTACAAGATTAAGTGCTTCTTCTCCATTTTTGACATGAATAACATCCAATCCCATTTTAGATAGGATTGTGCGCGCCAATAGAGCATTTATTTCATTATCTTCAGCAAGCAAAACAGTTGGTTGTGTTTCTTCTTCAATTGTTGCCCTAACCTCACTTCGGTTCAGACTTGTCGCTGTCGCTCCATTTGCTTTAATAACTGAGTAGTCCGCATTTATTCTCGCAAAAAGAGAGATCGGGCGAACAGGTCTTGTTAAATAGGCATTCACACCTTCTTGTAGCAACTTCGAGAAACCACCGCGTTCAGCTACGTCCATCACAACAATAATTTTAGCTTCTCTCTTGTGATCAGCTTCACCCAAATGTTTATTTAATTCGGTTTTTAGTTTTTGAATAACGGTCTTTGCTGTTTTGGTATCAACAATAAGCGTGTCAAATGGTTGGCCGATTTTTCCCGCCTGGCATAATTTCATCATCGCATTTTTTGAATTGCAATAGTCTGAGGTCACCCCAGCAGCTGCCAGTGTCTTTTTGATGGCTTTCATTTCAATATCAAGATCGCCAACAAGCAAGATATTATGCAACTCATCCGGTAAGGTGAAGGAGTGGTAGAGATGAGTTGAATTTTCAGCACGGTCTAATTCAATTTCTATCTGAAACTCTGTTCCTGCCGTTTTATCATGACTGGATTGCGGCTTTGTTGCTTGCTCTGATGTTAGAGAGATGCTTCCGTTCATTTTTTCTACAATGCGCTTTGTGATGGCAAGCCCTAGGCCTGTCCCACCAAAGCGGCGCGCATGAGAACTGTCGGCTTGTTCAAACTCACCAAATACTTTTTTCTGAGCAGCTTTCGATAGACCTATGCCTGTGTCTTTAACAATAATTTTTATTTTTTGAGTTTTTCTTGTATTTGGCTGTTCAAAATAATGGGCACCGTATTGTCGTTTTTCTGCATCTAAAATCTCTAGCGTGATGCCGCCAGTATCAGTAAATTTAATCGCATTGCCGATCAGATTTGTTAAAATTTGCCGTAACCTTACCTCATCGCCCACCAATGTTTCTTCAATGGTTGGGTCTATGTACCACGCCATTTGTAGTTTTTTATCATGCGCGCGCGGGGCAAGTAGTTCAACAACAGACTGAGCAATCTCTCTAATATCTAAGGGTTGTTCTTCTAACTCTAACTTACCTGCTTCAATTTTTGAAAAATCCAAGATTTGGTCTATGAGTGAGAGCAGAGACTTCGCCGAGCAATTAATCGCTTTGGCATAGGTTTTTTGCTCAGCTGTTAGCTCAGTGTCCATCATCAGGCCAGTCATGCCTAAGATGCCGTTCATTGGCGTTCTGATTTCGTGGCTCATTGTTGCCAAGAATTGCCCCTTGGCTGAATTGGCGCGCAAAGCCTGATCTCTGGCTTCTTGTAATTCATCTTCGGCTTGTTTTTGATCTGTTATATCGCGCCCAACAGATTGGATTTCAACGATGTTGAGATCATTATCACGAATAGCAAATTCTTCCCACTCGAACCAACGCAAGCCTAGTGGCGTTGCTATTCTTTGTGTATAATTTCTGCGCCCCTGCCCAACTTCGAATGCGAGCGGTGGCGTTTCATCGCCGTCTAAAATAGTGGGTGAGAATTTTTTGCCAATTTTTACATCCAGCAAATGACTAAATTGACGATTAAAGGCACTGTTTGTGTATGTTAACTCGCCATCCAGACTTTTACGAATGATGATATCATTTTGACAATCAAGCAGATCTCTATAACGAGCTTCACTGTCTCTTAATTCCCATTGAACATCACTAAACTGCTCAACTTGCTCATTTAATTCATCAACCAGGTTTGTAGTTTGATGTTTGCTTATTTGTGATTTTGTTAAAAGGTAAATGAACCAGCCTGAAGCAAACATTGCGAAAATGCTCACCAATGAAAAACCAGCCCATATGGTTGCTTTTGAGCTCACCAGCATGATGAAAAAAGTAAGAAAGGTAAGGGTTGAAAAAATTAGAGTGAAGGCTGCACCTAAACCTAATAATTTTTGTAGTGTTAGCCCTTTATAAAACTTTTGCCACTCGTTTGAGAGTTGCTGTTGAGTAATGTGTGATTTTGCCTGATCTAATAAAGAGCGGTTAGTGAAAGGGCTCGTTTCATTAACTGGAACTTCTGAACTCAGGCTAACACAATCTTTTGCCTGCTGAAGAGACATACGATCTGCTGGATTTACACACTTGTTTACCACGGAAGAACTCAATGCTGATTAACTGCTCTAGAGCATCATCCATCCTAGTTGACTTAAATGAATGCTCTAGATTTTTGTTTTAACGCACAATTTTTCCGATCCTCGTTTCACTCCGGTCGGATTGTGCTCTAAATAGATCCTACAGTTAACCAAAGTTCGATTGAGAAAGATTTTACGAAACCATTCAAATTTTATCTATCTCGAGATTATCTCTGCTTAACCCTCAAAATTCTCTCTTAAAACCACCATGTTGGTTGTTTTTCTCACTGTTCGTGTCTGAGATTGTATTCGGCGTTTGTCCGGTTATTTCCCTATTTAACCCACGATAAGATAAGGCTTCAGCGATGTGGGAGCGGTTAACTCTTTCGCAACTTTCAAGGTCAGCTAATGTACGCGCCACTCTTAAAGCTTTATGAAAGCCACGGGCTGAAAGATTAAGTTTGACGGCCGCGTCTTTTAATAGCTTTTTGCCCAACTCATCTGGTGCTGCAATTTGCTCCAACAAAGCTGCTGAACAGCTGGCATTGAGTGTATCGTGAGAGACATTTAAATTTTTAAACCGCTCTTTTTGTATAAGGCGCGCTTTAATCACCCGCTCTCTTATGGTTTGACTGGTTTCAACAGGGCTATCATCCAATAGGTCTAATGCAGAGACAGCGGGAACTTCTATCTGTAAATCAATTCGATCTAGCAAAGGACCTGAGATACGAGATTGATAGCGTTCTGCGCAATTCTTCCCCTTTGAGCAAGCGTAACCTGGCTCAAAGGCTTTGCCGCAACGGCATGGGTTCATGGCTGCTACAAGCTGGATTTTTGAGGGATAGGTTATGCGGTGATTGGCTCTGGCAATTGAGGTCTCTCCATCCTCTAAAGGTTGGCGCAAACTATCGAGCACTTGGGCAGAAAATTCAGGCAATTCATCTAGAAACAGCACCCCATGATGAGCTAGAGCCACCTCGCCTGGTTTAGGTTTGCTGCCACCGCCAACCAAGGCTGCCATTGTTGCAGAATGATGCGGTGACCTGAAGGGCCGGTTTTCTTTTAAGGCTCCTCCTGTTAACTCACCGGCCAGACTTTGTATCATTGAAATTTCGAGCATTTCTTCAGACGACAGAGGTGGCAAGATGGTTGGCAATCTTGAAGCCAACATTGTTTTCCCAGCGCCGGGTGGGCCTGACATTAAGAGATTGTGCCCGCCAGCGGCTGCAATTTCCAAACAGCGTTTTGCCCCTTCCTGGCCTTTGATGTCTGCCATGTCTGGCAGAGTTTCATCGGTTTCTTTTTTAGAGTTTATTTTAGGTTGTGGCGCACTTAAAACTTGCGTGCCTTTGAAATGATTGACCAAATTGAGAAGATGATTTGGCGCTAATATATCCATATCACTTGAGGCCCAAGCAGCTTCTGATCCGCAATCGGCCGGGCAAATGAGACCTAAATTTAATCTATTAGCCCCGATGGAAGCTGGCAGAGCACCAACGACGGAGCTAATGCTCCCATCTAATGCGAGCTCACCAAGAACAAGATATTTTGAGAGCGGCTCTTTTGAAATGGCTTCTGTTGCGGCCATAAGCCCTAAGATAATGGGTAAATCATAATGGCTGCCATATTTGGGAACATCAGCCGGAGCTAGGTTCACCGTGATGCGTTTTGGGGGCAGGCCAAGACCCAGCGCGTTCAATGCGGCTCTTACTCGCTCACGGCTTTCTGCAACAGCTTTATCTGGCAGACCAACGATATTAAAGGCAGGAAGACCTGATGCCACCTGGACTTGCACATCAATGGGCCTTGCTTCGACACCAATAAATGCGACCGTTTTTACTTCAGCATACATAGCTTCCCCCCTTTTTTAGCCTATTCGCCTTCAGTTGGCCGAGCCCAAGATTGATAGAGCTCGTTTTCATCTTTTAAATCCTGATACAGCCAGACCATTCTATCTAAGAACCAGCTTTTGCCGATGATGGTCATGACTGTCCCTAAAAGTGTTGGCCAAAATTTTAAATAAATAAGACCCCAAATGAGACACATGAGACCAAGGCATAGAACAATATTGATATTTTTAATTGCGCGATGGTGATGTGAGGGGATTTGATCTTTTGGATGTTGAAGCCAAACACGCTCCCCAAGCACTGCCTTTGATGCCCAATGGTCTGTTGTTTTTGGTTTTTGAAAAGCTCTAGGGTTCAGCCAAGTCCAAAGAATTACGATTGTTATCGGTATGAGTGAATAAACCCCGATCCACTCTCTCGACCAAATGGCTAGAATTAGTAAAGGGAGACAAGAATATCTGGTCCATACACTCCATGGGTTGGCATGACGCTCCCAAACATCATCGGTCATTGAAAAGAGTTTTTCGATGGTGGTCAGTGCTTTCATGGTCACCAAGCGCAGAGCTTCTCCCTTGTGATACAGGTTGAGATTAGCTTAGTGGAACCTTTATAAGAAAACAAGAACAAAATAAGAACTCTTGACTTTTATTTTCTAAATGCTTTGTCGTTCAGAGAGGTTTATTTTCCATATCTATAGTGACCTGTTAACTGATAAGTAAAAAGATCATCATCCAACTTTGGCCCGAGGCCAATATTGTGGATGATCATCGGATTGCCTGAAATGCCGACTTTATCTGAAACAATAGCGATGTGATCTTTTGATGAAATCGCCTCTTTTAGATAATAGGTTACGATATCACCCGGCTTGTAATCTTTTGGGTCTTTGGTCACCGGCAATGACTGGCCGTGACGTTTGAAGAATTTCTCTAACACTTTTACTCGGCGGTGGGCGATGTTCCTGTCGCCGCCCATTTTTTGATGCACATCCTTTTGTAGATCAACCCCGACAGCTCTATAAGCTCTAATCACCACATCAGTGCAAACACCAAAATGGGCTGGTACATCACCATTTGGATAAGGGATTTTAAAATATTTTGGATTGTAAATAACCAAGTGCTTGGTGCGCTCAAGCGCAGCTTTAGCGAGGCGTAGCTGTAAAGTTTGCTGCTGTTCTTGATTTTTATTCTCATCGGCCTGAGCTACAGGAACCCGAAACATCACAGAGGAAGTTATGAAGCTTGCCAAAATGAATAGAGTTGCCATAAAAGCTTTGCTCGATTTTTTGCAAAGCCAGACTTTACTCCTTTTTTCCATCTGCTTATCTCCCTCTTTTAAAATTCATGATTTTACGGCCTAGAATGGGATAAACCTAGGGAAGTGGCAAGAGAATGGCGTTATTTTCTCTCACGGCTATTCCATGAGATGAACTCATGGGCCTACGAGGTGCGGCTCATTTTAGTGCGCTTTAGGTTACCCACCAGCAACCGCGCTAAGCGCCGGGCTACGCTGGCGCTTCGCCATGTCCCACTGCTTCAAGGAAGCAGCGCTCCTTCTTCGTATAGTGAGATTTTAATGGCGCTTCAGATGCCTACAAAGCATCCGCAAGGCAACCGTCGTTTTTGACGCTCCTTCAGTTGCCCACTAGCAACCGTCGCAAAACGCTAAATTTAGAAAAGGAAAACTTCACTCTTCTTTAAGAGGCGATTTGTGTTTGAGTTTCTACGCTATGGTTTAAAACCCTAGAAATCTCAGTGTACAATTCTTCACCGCGGATAGGTTTCGAGATATATCCATCAACGCCGGCTTTATAATATTCTTGCACCTGATCTTCTAATGCATTGGCTGTGAGCGCGAGAATTGGGGGGTGGCTCATACCTGACCAGAGTTTCTTTAACTCTTTGGTAGCGGTGATGCCATCCATCACTGGCATCATAATATCCATCAGGACTAGATCATATGTTTTATGATTGCTTTGCTGGAAAATATTGAGCGCAACTTGACCGTTTTCTACACAGTCGTAAGTTACTCCAAATTGATCTAAATAGGTTTTGATCAACATTTGATTGAGCGGATTATCTTCAACGATAAGAGCATGACCTTTCATCAAGGCTTCGCTTTCATCCTTTTGACTGGCTTCTTCCCTTTCACTCTTTTGAGTGACCTCTTCACTTTGGAATGTAAACCAGAAAGTGCTGCCACACTCTTTTTGGCTTTTAAAATTCAGCTCACCGCCCATATGTTCAGCCAGCGTGCGTGAGATATAAAGCCCCAGGCCGCTGCCACCAAATTTAGTTTGTATGGTGCTATTCGCTTGCCTGAAAGGAGTGAAGATATTTTTTTGCTCAGCCTCGCTCATACCGATGCCCGTATCTTTTAGCTCGATGCGAATGAGTTGTTTACCCTCCCCATCAGAACAATCAGTACTTGGTGAAGAAGAAACTTTGAGACGAAGAGATCCTGTTTCAGTAAATTTAAGGGCATTGTTCGCTAAATTATTGATGACTTGGCTAAGACGAACCTGATCGGCTTTGATGAATGTCGGGCAGGTCTCATCTAGAATGCATTCAAAGTTTAATCCTTTTTCCTCAGCGCGTGGTTTTATCGCGCTGGTTAAAGTTTTTAAGAAATCAGATAGATTGAATGTTTCTTCTTCAAGCTCAACATGGCCCGCCTCAAGACGGGCAAAATTTAAAATGTCGGTTGTTAGAGTTGAGAGATTCTTTGCCGCCAATTGAAGGGTTTGCGCATAATGATGTTGCGTCGAGCTCAACTCTGTTGTTTGGAGCAATTCAACCATGGTCATGATGGCCCCAATTGGTGTTCTGACCTCATGACTCACTGTTGCTAGCAGCTCTGCATTGGCTTTTTCGCGCTCTTCTAAACTGATGAGCTGCTGTTTTAATCTGGAGTTTTCTTCCCGAAGGGCTTCGTTTAACTCGTTTACATTGCCATTCATTGACATAACTACAGAACGCTTTCACTCAATAAATACTAGTCTGCACTCTTGAAAACCACAAATTGAAAAAAACAAAATGATCTTTTGAGTGCCCCTTATAAGATTAAACTAACTATAGAGGTCACATGTTAAGGTCTGCTTTAAGGAGATGAGAAAGCTTGGCAGATTGAGTTTAAGGTAAAAATTTACTTAACGCTTCTGGCCCGATTAAGGCGGCGTCATAAATTTCTTTTGTTGTTATGCCCTTGGCTCGAAGATCAAAAATGCTTGGATGCGCTTTTGATTTTGAGAGTTTTTCGCCTTTAATTAAGACAAGATCGTGGTGGTGATAAAGCGGGCTACTTAGTCCTAAATTCAGCTGCAAGACCGTGTGAATGTCTGTCGAGGCCTCTAAATCTTGTCCTCGGCAAATATGGGTGACACCTAACTGATGATCATCGACAACCACTGCTAAATGATAGCTTGTGGGGGTATCTTTGCGCTTGATGACCACATCTCCCCAACGCTCAGCATGAATGGGGACTTGCCGGCGTTCACCAGTTTCATCGAAGGTTTGGTAGATCAAGGTGGAATTCGGTGAATTTAAATGCTCTTTGGCACGCTTAATGGCTTTATCCATATGTAACCTAAGGGCATAGAGCTCGCCTTTAGCGATCCGTTCTTTAGCTTTTTCTTTAGAATAAGTTTTATAAATCCCTGGATATAACGGCGCTCCATCAGGATCGAGCTCTATCTTATTGCTTTGCCCATGCGCCTTTTTGATTTCAGACCGTGTTGCGAAACAGGGATAGAGCAGGTCAGCGTCCAGAAGTTCATCTAGGGCTCTTTGATAGGCATGAAAGTTATTTGACTGATAAAGAACAGGTTCTTGCCATCTGAGGCCGAGCCAATGGAGATCTCTTAATATTGCTGCTTTAAAGCTGTCTTCACTTCTTGCACCGTCAATATCTTCTATGCGTAAATGAAACGCTGCTCCCATCTGTTTTGCCATTTCAAAGCTTTTAATGGCTGAATATGCATGACCTAAATGCAATAAGCCATTTGGGCTTGGCGCAAACCTAAATTTGAGATTTTTCTCATCTGACACAGTTCTGTTGACCTTTAGTGATTGAAATGATACAAGATCTCTTAAGTTTTCGCCGCTCCGGTATTATTTAATGCTGAGCGGCTTTGCTTTTTCGCAAATATCACTTTGCTTCTAGCCTAAGAACTACGCCAATAACTTATTGTCTTTATTGGTCTTTTTTCAAACGGCGTTTTTGAGCAGATGATTTGGTTGCGTTTTTTTCATTATAGTTTGATATAACGGGGATTAGCCCTTATGGCCAATACTAAATCGGCTAAAAAAGCCATTCGTAAAATTGCTCGCAAAACGGCAATTAATAAAAACCGTCGCAGCCGGATGCGCACTTTTATTCGCAAAGTTGAAGAAGCTATCTCAGCTGGCGATCAATCAGTTGCTCAACAAGCTCTTGTGGCGGCTCAACCTGAAATTATGCGTAGCGCGCAAAAAGGCATTCTGCACAAGAACAGCGCATCACGTAAAATTTCTCGTTTATCTGCAAGAATTAAGGCTCTTAGCGCTTAAATTTGCGTTTAGATCTGTTTTTTTATATTGCAGTATTAAACTGTTGCAAATCAGAAACACCTAGGTTTACCTGGGTGTTTTTTTTTGGCCTCTCGATAACGCTCTTTCAGCGGAACTTTCCTAGATTCAATATGTTATAAAACCTCTCAAACTTCTCCCTTATATACTCTCTTACCTCGCACTTTTTTTAGAAAAAATTTTTTTGTGTTTTTTATGATGCAAGTCTTGACCTGATTCGTAGACGCGATTTTTCACAGATTCGTAAAAAAATTATTAATTCCCAATATGTTGGTTAATCGGAGTGGTTAATTGTCCGCTTACGAAGCAAAGTTTTCGGCTCTTGGTTGACCCCTAAAATGCCGTTTTGATGCTTTCGTCGCACTTGTCATCACAATGAGGGTTGTATATAGTCTTTACAAATAGAGGGACGAAAGAAACCGCTCACCGAAGTATTCTAAGGTAAACTAAGCGTAAAAAGTAGAATATCAACGCTCATATCAAATTGAGCGAATGTATCTCTTTTGCCTTAACCCCTGCCTTTAAGGCGATATACTACAAATTGCGGCTAAAAACAAAGTATAGATCACTACTCCCATCAATTGCTGATGAGAATTACTGTGCTGTAATTACTTAATTACTTTACCTTACTGTCTCTCTCTGGTTTTGCATTGTCTTGTTTATTTGTTTTTAGAGCGTCTGTTTTTTTGCTCTTGCCCGACAAAATATGGTCAATAAAATTGGTTAATAAAGGAGAGTAAATTTAATCTAAAGAGGTCTGATTTTATGGCTTTTCATACATTACGATCAGTCAAATCATTCATTCAAATTCGTATAAAACATGATTTAGTGACAATTAAGTTACTGAAACTAACACCTTGCTTTCTGACCTTTTAATGATTCGTTTTCATTCATCAAACGTATCATTCAAGGGCCAGGATGAAAAAGCCTAAAGACCATATCTCTCTTAAAGGTATGTGTGTTTTGAGCTTTTTTATCGAACTCTTTGGTTTGGTAAAACACTCAAGGAAGAGAGTTGTAAATTCGCAACTTAATTTCATTGTGAGATGGGAAGTGGCCTTCCCTTATCTTACCGCTCAAAGAAAGCTTTTGGTTCAGTGCACCTTCTTCTTAAATCGTGCAACTGATACATAATGTACATGAGGTTAATGTGCGGAGTTTTAAAGTGCCTCATTGTTCATTTTGCAAAGTGATGAAGGAAACTGATACTGCGAACCATTTTTTCTGAAGTCCTCTTTTTATCTAAGAGAGCCCAGCAGAAATTTAGAAATGGTGCGCCAATAAAGAGGGTTAAAAATTAAATTGCGGAAGGGGGAGACATAATCTGAATTGAAAGGCAGGCATTGCCAGACCTTTTAAAATCAAAACAACATTATTTTTAAAAAGTTCATCATTCTCATTGAGGTTGATAAATTGAAGCGCTGTTTTTAGTGCTTTTAAAAATATCTACTTCAAAGAGAGGTACTCCAAAACGGTTTTTGCTGAGCTAGCTTATAGCTTTAAGGCTCAACATAGTTTTGGATTATCTAGATCTTCAGTTATTTACGACCGTTGATGTGAAATTTCGTTCTAAATCGGCTGAATAAATCTAAATTGAACTAAAGCTTCTTTTTAAGAAGCAAAGCTGATGGCTTTACATACGAGGTGATTGGTTAAATAAAAGTTAACCGCTGGTTAGAACCTTTCATGTCGAGCCTATTTGTGAAAATGAAATGGATGGATGTGCCACTCGATATAAAAACATATGGCTAAAGCACATATGATAGAGTGATCATTCTACCTGACTAAGAGATGTGGAAGTATGAAGCGTTGATACGGCTTCATTCATGCGAAAGAACTTAGATACTCCTTTTTGTTTTCACCACATGCCGTTGTTTGGCTTAAATTTTAAGGCTGAAACCGGTTGAATTTGTTGATTGATTTTTAAATTGTCTGTTTAGGCTCTGTTTCCTTCCCATAATTCTTTTTTGAAATGTGGGATACAAATCTATAGCGATGGGTTTGTGATTTGAGATTTTCTTTTTATTTAACTGAAAACTTCTTTCTCAAGCGTCCATAAAACTCCTGGAACAGGTTTTCTTTTTCATTGAGAAAAGGCTCACTGTTTGAAGGAGAAGAGCTTTATAAAGGGTGCGCTCTTTTGAAAAGAGCGCTCAAATTGAAGGCGATAGGCTATTGATTTTAAGGACAGGACTTAAAAGCTGGGAAATTTTGGTTGGCTCTATAATCAAGCATATCGCTTAACTTATAGATCGACTTTTCAAATTCTCTAGTTGCTTCATAAAGAAGCGCTAAGATTTTAAGGTTTCTCACAAATTTGCATTGATCCTAAACTTAGGGTTTTAAGCCGTTTTTCTTATTTTAGATTTCATAAAATATTCCAATATTTTTTTAACACCTGAGGGATTTGAAGGTGTTTTTTGAGTACTAGCCTGTGGCCTTACTTTTTACCTAACTTTTAAAAGTAAGTGGCTGGAATTTAGTAACAAAGAGGTAAGCCGCTTTATGCGGCTAAATAAAAATTGGCCTAAACGGCTCAAACTATTTCGGGGTATTAATTGTGACTGAAGATAAAAAACAAAGCTGGTTACAGGTTCTTGCGCGTCTGCGCGCTGAGCTTGGCGAGGAAGTTTTTTCCAGTTGGTTCGGACGGGTTGAATTTGTTGGACTAGAACAAGGCCAACTTAGTCTTTCTGTTCCGACAAAGTTTTTAAGAAAATGGCTCGTCTCACACTATTACGATGTTGTTCTTAGAGTATCATCCGAAGAATTTTCCAAGATTGATGAAGAGGTTAGCTCAGCGACTTTTAATGTGCGCCAACCTAAAGCTGTTAAAGATGCAGGCGAAGTTGAGGTTTGCACAAAACCGTCTCCTTCAAAGCGCTCATCAGTTGGCTCACCAGCCCAAGGTGGTGGCATCTTTAATGATGGCAATAATGAAAACTTTACTGAATATGAAGGATTTCAAGGCTCGCCTCTTGATAAACGCTTTACATTTGAGAGTTTTGTCACTGGTGCTTCAAACCGCTTGGCTTTTGCTGCTGCCAAACAAGTTTCTGAGTGCCTGGGACAAAATCTAAAATTCAATCCTTTATATATCCACTCTTCTGTAGGCTTAGGTAAAACTCACTTACTACATGCGATTGCCTGGGATGTAGCTAAACGCAACAGCTCAGCGCGGGTGCTTTATCTTACTGCTGAGCGCTTTATGTATAGCTTTATTGATGCGCTGCGCACACGTGATGCTATGGCCTTTAAAGATAAATTACGTGGCATTGATATTCTTTTGATCGATGACATGGAGTTTTTGCAAGGCAAGGCAACACAACAAGAATTTGGCCACACATTAAATTCACTGATTGATAGCAACAAGCAAGTGATTGTGGCTTCCGACAGAGCACCAACACAGCTTGAAAGCTTGGACGCGCGCATGCGCTCACGCTTAGGTGGTGGTCTCGTTGTTGAAGTTGAACAGCTTGACTTTGAACTTCGCAGCCAAGTGCTACGCCGCCGTATTGATGAGAAAATTTCTGAAGATCCAAGTTTTGTGGTTCATGATGAAGTTGTTCACTTCCTTGCGGATCGCCTCACTGAAAGTGGCCGTGAGCTTGATGGTGCGGTTAATCGGATCTATGCCAACTCGCAATTTACAAGTGAGCCAATTACTCTAACGGCGGTTGAGCATATTATTCGTGACCTTATGTGCTCTAAAGAGCCTCGCCGGATCAAAATTGATGATATTTTGAAGGTGATCTCTCGGCATTATGGTGTCTCTAGAGGAGATATTCTCTCAGAACGTCGTAATCGTTCAATCGTGCTACCACGTCAGGTTGGGATGTATCTCGCTAAACGCTTAACAGCCCGCTCCTTGCCTGAGATCGGCCGACGTTTTGGTGGCAGAGACCATACAACGGTTCTACATGCTATTCGCAAAATTGAAAAAGAAATTGGCGGCAATCAGACGCTTAGAGAAGATCTAGGCATTCTTGAAAGATTGCTTAAGGACTAACGTCTTTAAGCCATTCACAAAATATTCCCGATTAAAGAGCTTGCCTTGAGAAAGGCAGGCTCTTTTTTGTGCTTCAGATGCCCACAAGGCATCCGCAAAATCTTTGCTTCAGATGTTTTTTTGATGGGCCTTCAGGTTTCCCACTAGAAACCGGCCCTTCGCATCCGCAAGAAGCAACCGTCACTTTTTTAATGCTCCCTTCAGTTGCCCACTAGCAACCGTCGCTGTAGCCGCAAGAATGTGCCTCAGATGTCCGCCATTAGCTGTGCTTTATCCCAAAACAGGGGTCCACTTTTGGGAGATAGGCTACAAATCCCCAGAAATACGAGAAAAGCTGTAAAAACTAGTCCACTAGCATCGAAAAACTGTTGCAAAATCACCCTATAAGGGGTTCAATTGCGGTCCCTATGCGGATCTATTAGATCCTCGCCGGAATTCTTAAAATTCAATCAGACTAAACTCTAGAGCGTGTCGCACAAAAGTGGATACCGGTTTTGTGAAAAAAGATACGCCAAAACAAAAAATAGAGCATGACTTTGAATTCAAAACAAAGTGACATGCTCTAGACAACACAAGCGGAATATTAGCCATGCAACTTGTCATTGAAAAAAGCGCTCTTTTAAAAGCTCTTAGCCATGTAACAAGCATTGTGGAGCGGCGGAATACCATTCCAATCTTGTCAAATGTGTTGCTGGTTGCGTCTGGAGATCACCTGTGCCTCACTGCGACTGACCTTGAACGTGAAGTGATTGAGAAAGTGCCAGCTAAAATCAACAGTGAAGGCGGCACGACCGTACAGGCGCATGTGTTACATGATATTGTTCGCAAATTACCTGATGGCGCTGAAGTTGAGCTCTCTCGCGGTGATGATGACCGTGTGATGCTGGCTGCTGGCAAGGGGCGTTATGATTTACAAGCGCTGCCATCTGAAGATTTTCCAGAGCTTAGCACAGATGATTTAAGCCATAAATTTTCGCTTAAATCAGCTGACTTAAAACAACTGATTGAAAAAACCAAATTTGCGATCTCAACAGAAGAGACACGCTATTACCTTAACGGTATTTATCTACACGAGGCTGAAACTGATGGCACTTCAATGTTGCGGGCTGTCGCAACTGATGGCCACCGTTTGGCTCAAGTTGAAATTGATCTACCTGATGGAGCAGCTGGATTGCCCGGTGTGATCATCCCTCGCAAAACCGTTGCTGAAGTTCAGCGCATGGTGGCTGACACTGAGGGCGACGTGACCATTGAGATGTCAGATGCGAAAATTCGCTTCTCAGTTGGTGATCTGGTGATGACATCGAAATTAATTGATGGCACATTTCCTGACTATAGCCGTGTTATTCCAACAGCGAATGACAAAGAGCTTTCAGTATCGCGCGAAATTTTTGCTAAAGCGGTTGACCGGGTCTCAACCCTTTCATCTGATCGCGGACGTGCTGTAAAATTAAATTTAAGCGACAATAGTCTCGTGCTTACTGTAAACAACCCAGACAGTGGTAGCGCGACAGAAGAGCTCTCTGTTGATTATGATAATGATGAATTAGAAATTGGCTTTAATGCCCGTTATTTAATGGATATTACACAGCAGCTCGAAAGTGATACAGCGAACCTCTTACTTGCGGATGCTGGCTCACCAACGATGGTGCGTGATGGTGCTGATCTTTCTGCGCTTTATGTTTTAATGCCAATGCGGGTGTAAGTTCATTTGGTCTCTGCTTCTCCTGACATACAGTCTCCTCACTCTAGCGAGGTAGCCCCTCACGGGAGCGATGCTGAGGGGCGGAATTGGGTTGAGCAACTTTCACTGCATCAATTTCGCAATTATCAATCCTTAAAACTCACCTTATCACCCAAACCTGTTGTGCTTGTTGGCTCTAATGGAGCGGGGAAGACAAACTTGCTTGAGGCGGTCTCACTGTTGAGCCCGGGGCAAGGTTTGCGCCGGGCAACGACAGCTGATTTAGCTAATTTTACGGGAAATGGGGATTGGGCCGTTTCAGCCAAAATCCATGGTGCCATGGGCGAGGCGCAAATCGGCACGGGGGTGACGGGGGCATCCGCTTCTGAAACTGTTCGCAGAAAAGTGCGCCTTGATGGTGAGACGCTAAGTTCTTCAACACCGCTTGGCCAGTCTCTGCAAATATTATGGCTGACCCCTGCCATGGATGGTCTCTTCACGGGGGCTGCCTCTGAACGTAGACGGTTTTTAGATCGCTTAATGCTGGTCTTTAACCCTGAGACCCGCAAGCAATGGAATAATTTTGAGCGCGCGATGCGCCAGCGCAATAAACTTCTCGAGACACATGAAACCTCGGATTATATGTTTGTCGGCCTAGAGATCCAAATGGCTGAATATGGCGTGGCGCTCGCTGCCAGCCGCTTAGAGGCGATTGAGCGTTTGCGCGGCGTCATTCAAGACCATATGGATGAGGAGAGCGCCTTTCCCTTCGCGACACTTGCGCTTGAAGGTGTTTTAGAAAAAGCGCTTGAGACCAAAGCAGCTGTCGATGTTGAAGATGAATATCGTCTCATTTTGCGAGAAAGCCGAGTGCAGGACCGAGCCGCGAAACGTACGCTTGAAGGCCCGCATAGAACTGATCTTGTTGTTGGTCATGGGCCTAAGGCTATGCCTGCTAAATTTTGCTCAACGGGAGAGCAAAAAGCCTTGCTTACCGGGCTCATTCTGGCACATGCCAGGCTTGTCCATGACAAGGCAGGCGGCTTTGCACCGCTCCTGCTTTTGGATGAAATTGCGGCTCATTTTGATGAAAAAAGACGCCATGCTTTGTTTGAAGAAATCTTAAAACTCAGGTGCCAAGCCTGGATGACAGGGACCGATGCTTCAAGCTTTGAATTTTTTGGTAAAAATGCCCAAATTTTCACCGTTGAGGCGTCTGAAATAGTCGCATAATTTTAACGTCTATGCTAAGCTCTAAGCTTGAAATGAGCGTTTTTTAGCCTGTCATTTATCCTTCGATTTCTAACTCTATAGATATATCAACGGATTGACCTGATTTCACCTCAGGTGAAACCAGAGTTTTTGGTGTTAAGAGACTATTTTTGATCGTTTTTTTGGGTATAAACCTGCTTAGTTCTCTGTGGTCATTTTCATTGATCGGGCCACTGAGATATAGTTGTTTTTTAGCTTTTACTGATCTGCGATCATCTGGATTGATTTTTTTAAAATTGAGGACGTTTTATGAACGATGAACCACAAGAAAATTCAGCTCAAACCTCATCTGAACAAGGTGAAGATTATGGCGCTGATTCCATTAAGGTCTTGAAAGGTCTTGATGCCGTTCGTAAACGCCCTGGTATGTATATTGGTGACACCGATGATGGCTCTGGTTTGCATCACATGGTTTATGAAGTGGTTGATAATGCCATCGATGAAGCCCTGGCTGGCCACTGCGATACAGTGAATGTCATCCTCAATGCTGATGGCTCTGTAACCGTGAATGATAATGGCCGCGGTATCCCTGTTGCCATTCATCCTGAAGAGGGCATTTCAGCCGCTGAAGTGATTATGACCCAGCTGCACGCTGGTGGTAAGTTCGACTCTAACTCATATAAAGTTTCTGGTGGTTTGCACGGTGTGGGTATTTCAGTTGTAAACGCTCTTTCAACTGAGCTTGAGTTGACCATTTGGCGCGATGACAAAGAGCATCAAATTAAATTTGAGCATGGTGTTTCAACCAAGCCACTTGAAATCACTGGCGATGCAAATGGGCGTAAGGGAACGCAAGTGCGCTTTATGCCAAGCCCTGAAACGTTCACCATGATCGAGTTTGATTATAAAACTCTTGAGCATCGTTTAAGAGAACTCGCCTTTTTGAACTCTGGTGTGCGCATTGTTTTAACTGATAACCGCCATGCTGACCCGATTGTTGAGGAAATGCTCTATGACGGCGGCCTAGAGGCCTTTGTTCGCTATTTGGATGAAAATAAAAGCCCGCTAATTGACACGCCAATTACTGTGAAAGCTGAAAAAGACGGCATCACAGTTGAAGTCGCCATGTGGTGGAATGATAGCTATCATGAAAAGGTTCTTTGTTTTACCAACAATATCCCACAGCGCGATGGTGGTACGCACCTGGCCGGTTTTAGAGGCGCACTCACACGGGTTGTGAATGGCTATGCAAACTCTTCTGGCTTGGCAAAGAAAGAAAAAGTCTCGCTTACAGGTGATGATGCGCGTGAAGGGCTTACTTGTGTTCTTTCAGTGAAAGTGCCTGATCCGAAATTCTCTTCTCAGACAAAAGACAAACTGGTTTCTTCTGAAGTGCGGCCTGTGGTTGAAAGCTCGCTTAATGAAGTGCTTGGCCAATGGTTTGAAGAGCACCCAACTGAAGCTAAGGTTCTTGTGAGCAAAGTTGTTGAAGCAGCTGCAGCCAGAGAAGCTGCGCGAAAGGCCCGTGAACTCACACGGCGCAAAGGCGCGCTTGATGTGGCGAGCTTGCCTGGTAAACTCGCCGATTGCCAAGAGCGCGACCCGGCCAAATCTGAACTCTTCCTGGTGGAGGGTGATAGTGCGGGTGGATCGGCCAAGCAAGGCCGCAACAGAGAAAACCAGGCGATTTTGCCGCTACGTGGTAAGATCTTAAATGTGGAGCGGGCGCGCTTTGATAAGATGCTCTCAAGCCAGGAAATTGGAACACTTATAACTGCGCTTGGTACTGGCATTGGCCGTGATGATTTTGATATTGAAAAACTACGCTATCATAAAATTATCATCATGACCGATGCGGACGTTGACGGCGCCCATATTAGAACCCTACTGCTCACTTTCTTTTATCGGCAAATGCCAGAGCTAATTGAAGGTGGCTATCTCTATATTGCGCAACCACCGCTTTATAAGGTGAAGCGCGGTAACTCGGAACAATACTTAAAAGACCAAACAGCGTTTGAAAACTATTTAATTGATAGTGGTTTAGATGAAACCAGTTTGCATTTGGCGAATGGTGAGGTGAGAACTTCTCAAGATTTGCGCCAAGTTGTCTATAATGCCAAAGAATTTGAAGCGACCTTGAAGGGCTTGCATAGTCGCTATACACGCTCTGTTGTGGAACAAGCAGCTATTTGCGGCGCGCTAAATCCTGAACTATTGAACACACCTGAAAAAGCATTAGACGTAACGAAACAAATTGCTGAACGCTTGAATGCTATCTCTGATGAGACCGAGCGCGGCTGGGAAGGCAAAGTACGTGAAGATAAGGGCCTTAGCTTTTCGCGGCGCTTGCGCGGTGTGAAAGAAGTGCATGTGCTAGATGAAGCTCTTATTAACTCAGCTGATGCGCGCAAGCTTAATAACATAACGAAATCGCTAGATGATGTCTTTAACGGTATGGCGAAACTTGTCCGCCGTGAAGAAGCTCAAGAAATTAATGGACCGGTTGCTTTGCTTGATGCGATTTATGAGATTGGCCGCAAAGGGCTGACCATGCAACGCTATAAAGGTCTTGGTGAAATGAATGCTGACCAGCTTTGGGATACAACGCTCGACTCTTCCGTTCGCACGCTTTTGCAAGTGAAAATCGGTGAGCTTGATGAAGCGGATGACATCTTCTCGAAACTGATGGGCGATGTGGTTGAGCCGCGGCGTGAGTTCATTCAAGATAATGCGCTTAGCGTTGACAATCTGGATGTTTAATCTGGGGCATACACCCACACAAATTAAGCTGTATACTCGTAAATTTTGAACTCTTGACCTTCCCCTAAGTGGAAGCCCTATGCTGACTGTTTATTGCATAAAGGTTTTTATATTTGGGGGATCGCCTATGAGCATTGAAATACTACCGAACTGGCATCCTTTTTTTGTCCATTTTACAATCGCCTTAATATTTGTTGGCGCGTTGCTCTATCTGATTACCAATTTTTTCTCAGCCCACTCGAAGTGGAGGCAGGAAATTTTGCTTGTTTCAACCTGGTCATTATTCTTAGCGGCTGGTTTTACAGTGTTTACGCTGATTGCAGGGGTGCACGCCTATTTAACTGTTGCTCATGACGGAGCCTCTCACAATGCAATGCTAGACCATAGAAACTGGGGAATTGCGACCAGTGTTTTGCTACTTATCAGTTTGGGCTTACTTAAATTTTCTTCTTCTCATTCTATAGGCAGAATTCTCACCTCATGCTTTTTAATTCTGTTATTGGGCTCGGTGCTTATCACAGGATATAAAGGTTCTCACTTGGTTTATCACTATGGCCTTGGTGTTCAATCTTTACCAAAGACACTAGGGGGACATCATGACCATCATTCTCCCAAAAATGATAAGAAAGAAAATAGAGATCAAAACCATGATCATAATCACGATCATGATGGACATTCGCATTAAGTTGTGATGGACTCTTAACTTAAGAGATTCAACATTTTTCATACTTCTAGGCCCTTACATGCATATCGTCTTTCTACCTGGCTTGGATGGCTCTGGTCTGTTTTTTGAAAACTTTCGTAAGACCCTTCCATCTTCAATGACGACGCAAGTGCTCTCTTACCCACGAGATGAGTGCCACACCTATCAAGAGACTGTTGATCTTATCTATGAGCAACTGCCCCGTGATAATGAGTATTTTATTGTGGCTGAAAGTTTTTCAGGCCCTGTCGCAATTGAGATCGCTTCACTTGCACCCTTAAAATTAAAGGGATTGGCTCTTGTTTCTTCTTTTTGTTTTTCGCCCCTTAACCAACTAAAGAAGCAACTTGCGCAAAACTTATTATTTTTGCTGCACTTTCCTTCCTCTCAGGCACTCATTCATAAAGTTTTGTGCAATGGAACAGACTTGGCGCTCTCTTTAAAAATAAAAAGGGTCGTGGATGCTCTGCCGACTTCGACTTTAAAGCAGCGCATTTTATCAGCACTTAATGTTGATTTGCGCGGGGCGCTTGATGATGTAGAAGTCCCCCTTTTAATTTTACAGGGAGGGCAAGACCGGCTGCTTGATCCTTCGTGTGGGGTGACAATTAAGAGATATTATGAAGCTGCTGAGTTCGTGCAAATAGATGGGCCGCACTGTTTATTACAGTGTGAGCCTGAGGCCAGCTCTAAAGTTATTGTGCCTTTTATTGAAAAACATCATTCTTCACTATCTGTTCTATAGAGAACCACGATTAATTCGATTGGTCCATGAGCACCGAGGGTAAGAGTTTGCTCTATATCTGCGGTGCGTGATGGGCCACTGATCATATTGATTGACCTTGGTGGGAACTGTATGCCCTGATGCTCAGCTTCATTTTCCCCCATTTCAAAGGCTTGTTCATATGTTTGAAACAGAGTGCTTTGATCTAACAAGACAATATTGCAAGTGGCTAAATAATTAAGCCATGTGGGATTTTCATTGCCGGAGCTTAGAAATAACGTGCCTGTTTCAGAGGCGGCTGCAAAGGCTGTGGTAAGTGAGATATTTAGGTTATGTCTTTCTTCAAATTTGCCAACTTCTTTGAACACCAACTGGCTATTAGTTTTCTCTTTTAGGTCTTTTATAAAGCTGTTGTTTCCAATGAGAATTTCTGAACTATAAGGCTTCTCATTCAAAACTTCAGCAACCTTTTCAATGACTTGATCTTTTTTGCATTCATAAATCTCGGTGCTTTGAGAGCTCATGAATTGCTTGAACTGAGCTAATTTCTCTTCATCTGAAAGGGGCTGAGGTGTGTAAGAGAAATTTTGATAGCTTTTCGTTTCTGCCTCGAGTTTTTCACTTGCCTCTGCACTCAATGTTTTTTTGCCGAGCGAGGTTTTTAAGACGGTGAAAAATTGCTGGCGTCTTTCTTTTTTTGTCTTGGCTTTCATTCGCACTACCTCCCCTCACCTTTGCGTTTCCATTCTGATTGAAAACTTCTTTGTGGCACCTCTGGCAGCACCCTGTGTTTTTGCCAAGCGTTTACACCCGGTGCAAGTTTCATCAACCAGGTTTGTTTGGCGGCTATGGCCATCATTGGAAGTGAGAGTTTGAGAGCGAGATTATATAGCTTTGGTCGTTTAGCCAGATTTGCCCAGAGAGACATTATTCCTTTTGCAATAGTGGATGGTTTATTTAGTGAAGTCTCCCTCCATTTACGCATTAATTTTGTTAGTGGGATTTGCATGGGACAAACTTCATTGCAGCGGCCACAAAAGCTTGAGGCAAAGGGAAGATCTTTCGCTTTTTGGCCAAAATATTGTGGTGAGAGGACGGAACCCATGGGCCCTGGGTACACAGTACCATAAGCATGACCACCTAAATTTTGATAGACAGGGCAATGATTAAGACATGCGCCGCAACGAATGCAGCGCAGCATTTCAGCAAAGTCAGAACCGAGCATTTTGCTACGGCCATTATCCAGCAAGACGATATGAAACTCATCAGGGCCAGATGTATCTTCTTTTCTTTTTGAGCCTGTTGTAAAAGTTGTATAGGTCGAGATGGACTGACCGGTAGCTGAGCGAGCAAGTAAGCGCAGTAAGATGCTCGCATCTTTTAAGGTGGGCACGAGCTTCTCTAGGCTTGCTATAACAATATGAGTTTTGGGTAAGGCTTGGCAAAGATCACCATTGCCTTCGTTCGTCACAATGATTGAGGTGCCGGTTTCTGCAACTAGAAAATTAGCTCCAGTGATGCCAACATCTGCCTTGATGAACTTTTCACGTAAGATCTGACGTGCTTCCTTCACAAAATCCTCTGGCGTCTCTAGGGTGCGGTCTTGTGCAAGCTCACTATGGGCTTTGACAAAATCCTTTTTGATTTTGTCTCTTGTTAAGTGAACGGCAGGCGCAATGATGTGGCTTGGCATTTCTCCTCTTAATTGAATGAGATATTCGCCCAGATCTGTTTCAACCGTTTCATAGCCTTTTGCCTCCAGAAAAGAGGTGAGACCTATTTCTTCACCCACCATTGTTTTGCCTTTGGTGATTAGCCTTGCCTCTTTGCTCTTGCAAATTTCATCAATGATATTAAGTGCATCTTCTGGCATTGGTGCAAAGTGGAGGTGACCACCTGATTTTTCGACGGCAGCCTCAAATTGCTCTAAATAATCTTCTATGTTCGCTAGGGTATGATTTTTAATACGCACAGCTTGGTCTGAGAGAGTGGAAAATTCTGGGAGCGCGGCTTTGGCTTTGGCTCGTTTTCCCACAAAACCAACAGGGATCACAGAAAGGGCGTCCTGTAATTTTTGATCATTTAAAGCTTGGTGGGCTTTTTCCCTAAAGGACTGATTTTTGTTGGTTGTTTCAGTGAGGTTCGACATGATATCACTATAATTACTTTATCGGCTTGTTTTAGCATTAATTTATAAAAATGACTTCACATATTAGATCAAATTTATCACATAAATACATATATCATTCTACATCCTCTCTACTTACTATATTAACATAACTCGTTATTCACTCGTTTTGAAAAAGGCTTCTGAAGATGAAACGTCTCTTTCTTTTTATCATTTTAGCT
>CAXIBI010000019.1:0-28186 GCA_964022305.1 uncultured Hyphomicrobiales bacterium
AAGCGCAATATCAACGAAACCGAGATATCTTAGCGGATGGGTTGATCTCTGCTGGCTTTGGACATTTTGCTCCGCCGGATGGTGCCTTTTATATATATGTTGATGTGAGTGATTTTACGGATGATAGCCTGGCTTTTTCCAAGCAGTTGCTTAGGGAACAGGGCATTGCAGCTTCGTCAGGGCTTGATTTTGACCCTGTTGAAGGGAACACAATGATGCGGTTTTCTTATGCGGGCTCTGAAGAAGAAGTGAGGGAAGCTGTGCAACGATTAAAGTCAGCTTTTAAGTCATGACCTGATTGAAAAATTTGATGCTATAAAAAAAAGCCCCACTTAATTCTTTCAGTGGGGCTTTTACTTTATATGGCGTGTCTTTTTTGTGCTTCAGATGCCCACACGGCATCCGCAAAATGTGCTTCAGATGCGCTTTTTTAATGCTCCTTTGGTTGCCTTTTTTGTGTTTCAGATGCCTACAAAGCATCCACAAAGGCAACCGTCGCAGCATCCACTTATTGTGCGATACGCATTATCCGTTTGTTTTTTGCCACCAGCCTCGTTTTGGTTCTGGATTGCTGTTTTCTTCTTTTTGCTTTGAAGCAACTAAGCTTTGAGGATCAATTTTCTCTTGCTTCTTTTCAACTGATTTAACAGATGGTTTTTCAGCAGGAGCTTGTTTCTCTGTAGGTTTGACGCTTTCAGATTTTTCCTTTTCAGCTTTCTGTTGTTTGGCTCTTGACCAATACCCTTTTTTAGGAGCTCGTTTTGTCTCTGTGGGGTGGTCTTCAGATTTTGTTTCACTCACTGAGTGAGTTTCACTTTTCTCTGATGGTTGTTCGGCTGCTTTAGCTTCAGTTGAGGCTTTGGCCTCTGTTCCTTCAGAGTTCTCTGAACCCTCATTGTTTTCAGATCTGTTTGAGCGGCGCCGTGTGCCTCTTCTTGGCGTGCGGCGAGATCTTCTTCTTTGATCTGAGCTTGCTTCAGCTGTTTCGTCTTCATTTGAAGGATTTTCAGTTTTTGCTTCTGAGGTTCTTTCATCAGTACTTTCAGTACTGATTTCTTGCTCTTCAGAAGATTGCGCTTCAGCATCTCTGTTTGTTCTATTGCCCCGGCGGCGACCACCACGTTTGCCGCGCCTGCGTGGGCGGCGTGCTCTGGTTTCTTCGCCATCACTTTCACCGTCACGGGCTTCTACATCAGTTTGTGCTTCAGCTGAATCGTTAAGTTGGTTGTTTTCAGAACCTTCAGCTGATTGATTTTCACCATCGATTTCATCACGATTTTGATCTTCAGATTGGCGTGCACGGCGCGCAGCTTGTCCTCCGCGGCGGCGGCGGCGGCGGCGTGATTTGCCTTCTTGTTCACCGTCTTCTTTGCCACCAGTGTCTGTTCTTGGCGTGATCTCATTGTCTGTTGATTTGTGAGCCCAATCCATCTGTACAACGGCTGGTTCAGACGAACTGCTTTGATCTCTACGCATTTGCTCAATGGTGTAGCTCACACCTTCAAGATCAGCTGAGGCATTGATTGCGATATTGACGCCATAGCGACGCTCCATATCGTTCACATAATTGCGTTTGTTGTTCAAAATATAAAGCGCAACATCAACATTGGTGTTACAAGCTAAATCAACGGCATGGCGCTGGGTTAACAAACGATCTTCAAGGGCGCGCAAGATTGTGAGCGCCATTGACTCTGTTGAGCGGATCATGCCTGTGCCTGAGCAGTGTGGGCAAGGGCTTGTAGAACCTTCTAGAACACCGGTTCTTAGGCGCTGGCGGGACATTTCCAAGAGACCAAAATGGCTGATGCGGCCAACTTGAATGCGGGCACGATCATGACGCAAACATTCTTTAACGCGGCGCTCAACAGCTCTATTGTTACGTCTTTCTTCCATATCAATGAAATCGATGACAACAAGGCCTGCTAAATCTCTTAAGCGCAGCTGGCGTGAAATTTCTGTCGCTGCCTCAAGGTTTGTATTGAGGGCGGTTTCTTCAATGGAGTGTTCTTTGGTTGATCTGCCAGAGTTCACATCAATTGAAACAAGTGCTTCTGTTTGGTTGATTACAATATAGCCGCCTGATGGAAGGGTCACATAGGGGCTGTACATTGCGTTCAGCTGAGATTCAATTTTATATTTGGTAAAGAGAGGTTCGCTCTCTTTATAAGGCTGAACGTTTTTCGCGTGGCTTGGCATGAGCATCCGCATGAAGTCTTTTGCTTCACGGTATTCATCTTCACCAGCGACGAGGACTTCTTCGACTTCTTTTGAATAAAGGTCACGGATTGAGCGCTTGATTAAGTTACCTTCTTCATAAACCAGATTTGGTGCTGAAGATTGCAGGGTGTGATCTCTCACATTTTCCCAAAGCCTTAGGAGGTATTCAAAATCTCGTTTTAGCTCAGCTTTAGTGCGTGATGCACCGGCGGTACGAACAATTAGCCCCATGCCTTCTGGCACTTCAAGCTCGCTTACGATTTTGCGTAAACGTTTTCTATCTGTTGGGTTGGCGATTTTGCGTGAGATACCGCCGCCTCTTGCTGTGTTTGGCATGAGGACAGTGTATCTACCTGCTAATGATAGATAGGTTGTAAGCGCTGCGCCTTTGTTGCCGCGCTCTTCTTTCACCACTTGGACAAGAATGATTTGTCTGCGTTTAATGACTTCTTGAATTTTATATTGTTTGCGGCGAATAGCGTGACGCTCTGGTAGTTCTTCTAGTGCATCTTCTGAACCAACAGATTCAACTTCATCATCTTCTGACGTTTCGTCATTTTCATCTGCAGCTTCTATTGTTTCTTCATCATTAGAAGGTTCTTCAGAGACGACACTATCTGTGTTTTCAGCATCCAGATTGATGGCTGCATCAGATAAGTCATCATTATTTTCAGATGAAGTTTGTTCATCGCTTTCATCATCTGAATTTTCGTCTTCAGAATTAGAGCGTTGGTTTTCTGCTTCAGCTTCTCTTTTTGCAGCTTGTCTTGCTTCTTCAGCTTCCACTTCAAGCAGGGCTTCACGATCTGCTTTTGGCAGTTGATAATAGTCTGGGTGAATTTCATTGAAAGCGAGGAAGCCATGGCGGTTTCCGCCATAGTCAACAAAAGCTGCTTGTAGAGAGGGCTCTACGCGTGTGACTTTTGCGAGGTAGATGTTGCCTCTTAATTGTTTTCTCTGTGCTGATTCAAAATCAAATTCTTCAACACGGTCTCCCCGTAGTACCACTACCCGAGTTTCCTCCGGGTGCGCGGCATCGATAAGCATTTTGTTTGCCATAGATTTTATTCCTAGTCAGGGGGTGTAAGCTGCTCACTTGCGAAAATGGCGCAAGAGCCAAGCTTGTCCTCTCCTGAGATGTTCTGTAAGTCTTTGGAGCATACTTCATGAATGGGTCGAATTGAGAAAGATCCGAGACAACATCGCGTCTCTCACGCATAGGCGGAACCATAGTTGATTGAAGCTCTTTTAGGGCTTCTAACTGGTTCTTGGAGTTTTCTCTTAATTCGATATTCATGTTATTTGCAAATTTTGTCCAAAGGACTTTGTTGTTTTCTGTTATTTGTTAAATTGTTTTTCCAGATTGATTTCTCGTTTCTGGAGTAAAAGGTTTATTTTTAAGGTCCACTAGCTTTGATCAATTATTGATCTTTTGCATCGTTGATTTGACCTTTTTAAATTTTCTAATGTCTCAATTTTTTAAATTTGTAGAGACATATTGTTTTGAGCTGCTTTTAAGCCTTAATTCTTCGCTCTGTTAAACATTGATATTCTATTTGTTTGCATAAGTTGATGAGCTCAAAAAAATCACTTTAAATAACCGTAATTGTCCATTTCAGGGGTTTGATAAGTTTCAAACTTGTCTATTTTCTTTTCAGTTGCCCTTAGAAATGTAAGCTGGCTACATCTTTGTTATAGATATGTCCCTAGCTTTAAGTCGTTAAAGGAAGTTTGAGCGTGCTCTCACTTAATAGTTAAACTTGTTTTACTCTAACTCGTTTTGTTAATTTTAAGTTTCTATCTAATTCAATTTAGATATTTATCATCCCATCCTAACTTTTAAGGATTTATGATTTTATTTATCTTTTTGGGCGCGTTCCTCTGTCCTTTATAAGATTTGAAAGACTCGAGGCTGCTGGCCAATAAGATATTCATAGTTTTTCAGGACTGCAAGCCTGAATACAATGGATTAGCCAGATATGTTAGTAAAATCACATTTTCAGGTCGAAAAAAGCTGAAAAAATAGGTTTTACAGGACCTTAACAGACGCCAATAAGCTGCTATTTTGTGTCAATTTAGTGTTTAAAGGGTAAATTTTGTGGTTTTTGGGGAAGATTTATAGGTTTATGAGGCAAAATAAGGTTTTTGCTGCTAGAGCATAAGACACATATTTTGTGTTTTAGCTATTCGTTCCTGTTGTGTTTGAAAAATAGTAGAGGGACCGATTTTGCCCTTAATTTTAATTTAGGACTTATCGTTGGAATAACCTTTTATTGTTTTGACACTCTATCTAGAAATTTTTATTTCTTAGTTCGTAGAAAATTACATCGCTAAGGTCAAATTTGGGGGCTGATTGCCTCTCTTTCATATGAGGCTTTAAGCATTTCATAGAACTTTTGCTTAATTTTAAAGTTTGTGGGGGGGCTTTAACAACATTGTATGTTGCTTAAAGTGATTTAGGAATTGAACGTTATATTTTTTGGGGGGGCTGAGAGTGATTTTTTTGCGCACCTTTATAGTTTGTCAGCTTTTTCAAAACCTTATTAAGATTTTGGGAGTTTGCTTTTCATACATGAGCTTACACATCTTTAAAATTTCGTTTGTTCGTCTGTGTTCTCTTTTATCTGTTTTGTTTCTTGTTTGTGCAGCCTCTTTGTCGGCCCCTTCTCAACTGTTGGCAAAAGGGGATGGTTCTTCAACAATTGCGAATGATGCCCGACTAGGGGGTGATAATGCGAGAACACGGTTTGTTGCGGATCTATCTAAGCCAACAGATTATCGGATTTTTACTTTAGCAGATCCTTATCGTGTGATTATTGATTTACCAAATGTTCGCTTTAAGCTGCCTCAAGGGCTTGGTAGCAAGGGTAAAGGTCTAGTGAGCGCGTTTCGTTATGGGTTGTTTGCTAAGGGAAAATCTCGGATTGTGATTGATGTGGTTGGCCCGGTTCATGTTGAGCAATCTTTTATTCTTGATGCAAATGGTGGGAAGTCAGCGAAGTTGGTTGTTGATATTGTGCCAACGGATCGGGCTAATTTTGAGCGCCGACGGAAGGCGCTTTATGAAAAACGGCGCCGTGAAAGTCAAAAGGCGAAAAAAACTTCTCTTAGTACTGCGATTGATAAATTAGCGCGTGCGCCTAAAAAGTTTGCCAAAAAGCGGATTGTTATTGATCCAGGGCATGGTGGTTTGGATCCAGGTGCTATTGGGAACAAAGGAACTCGTGAAAAAGATGTTGTTCTAGCTTTTGCGAAAGTTCTCAAGCAGAAAATCATGAGTTACGGCACTTATGATGTGAAGTTAACTCGCTCGGTTGATGTTTTTGTTCCTTTAGCAGAGCGTGTGCAGATTGCTGAAGATTATCATGCGTCTCTCTTTATCTCTCTTCATGCTGATTCAATTAAAAAGCGGTTGGCTAAGACCATACGTGGGGCAACGATCTATACGCTTTCGAAAGAGGGCTCTGACTTAGAGGCGCAAGCTTTAGCTAATAAAGAAAATAAATCTGATATTCTTGCTGGTATTGATATTGAGCCTGAAAGTGAGGTTGAGGGCATTTTGCGTGATCTCACACAAAGAGAGACAAAAAACCAGTCTTTAGATTTTGCGTCTACTGCTATTAGCAAAATTAAAACCAAGACGAAGGTACGGCAAAATAATATGAGATCGGCAAATTTTAGGGTTTTACGATCTGCTGTTGTGCCTTCAGTTTTGATTGAACTGGGGTATATTAGTAACCGGTCTGATGAGAAATTATTGAAATCGGCTAAATGGCGGTCTGCTGTTGCCTCATCTATTAGTAAAGCGGTTGATAATTACATGAAGTCGCAATGATTTTTGTAAAATTGCGCCGATTTTATGCCGAATATGATATAACTTAAAAAGGACATCATATTTTGGGCATGTTTTATTGCGAGTTGTACTAATAGTTGTTTTATGGAGCAAAGCCGTAAGTTGCTTTCTTGGACTATTTCTAGCAAACTTAAAAGTTGTGGTTTGTTATGATCCTTGTTGTGATCCACTTGAAACCTATGTTATGGCTCTTATCTTCATAGTGCATTCTTTTTTATAAATTAATAAGATACGTGAGTTTCTTAATAAGGCTTATTCCATGACACAACCCCCTCCACAACCTTATCGCAGGCAAACACCTCGTAGGCAAAATGAGACGCCTAGATTTTCTGCAACTGGTGGTGCGGCTGGTTATGGCGGGCCTTATGCGTCTATGGGGGCGCAGCCGCCTCATTCTCAAAAACCGCCGAAGAAAAAGGGACGGTTTTGGCTTAAATTTTTAGGTTTTATGTTTACGGCTGGGTGTATTGGCTTTTTTGCTGTTTCAGCTGCTGTGGCTTATTATGTCTGGGATGTAACAAAAGATCTGCCAGATTATGAAGTTTTGGCGAAATATGAGCCTAAGGTGATGAGCCGCATTCACGCAAATGATGGCAATTTGATTGCTGAATTTGCTGATGAACGACGAATTTATGTGCCGATTAACGCGATCCCGGATCGGATCATTCATGCATTTATTTCAGCGGAAGATAAGAATTTTTATGAGCATGATGGGTTGGACTATGTGGGTTTGGCCAGGGCTATGGTCACTAATGTTCAAACAAAACTTTCAGGTAGTAATAAACGTTTAATTGGTGCGTCGACCATTACCCAGCAGGTTGCTAAAAACTTTCTTCTCACTAATGAGCGTAAAATTGACCGTAAGGTGAAAGAGGCTGTGCTTGCGCGCCGGATTGAACAAGCTTTCACTAAAGGGCAAATTTTAGAACTCTATTTAAATGAAATTTATTTTGGCCTTCGCTCCCATGGTATTGCAGCGGCGGCTCTCAATTATTTTGGTAAGTCACTTGAAGAAATTACCATTCCTGAAGCTGCATATTTAGCGGCCTTGCCAAAAGCGCCTAATAATTATCACCCTTTCAAAAAACGTGAGCGTGCGATTACGCGGCGGAAATATGTGATCAATCGCATGTTGGATAATGGGTATATCACCACTGAAGAGGCCAAAGCTGCAATTGCCTCAGAGTTTAAAGTGAACCCGCGGCCCTTTGGCGCTCATATTTTAGCGGGTGAATTTTTTGCTGAAGGTGTGCGCCGGACTTTGGTCGATAAGTTTGGCAAGAAGAAAATTTATGGTGGTGGTCTTTCAGTGCGGACGACCCTTGATCCGGAGCTGCAGAAAAAAGCCAAAAAAGCTTTGGTAGATGGTTTGGTTGCTTATGACCAAAAACATGGGTTTAGAGAACCGGTTGCTGAAATTGTTTTAACGCCGACATCTGATTGGGGTGTGGAGCTTGCCAAGGTTGAAGCGTTAAATGATGTGCATCCCTGGCGCCTAGCGATTGTTTTGCAATTGCAAAAACAAAAAGCGATTATTGGATTGCAGCCTAAAAAACTTGTTTCTGGTCAAATTGATGGGTCTCGTGAAGTTGGTGAAATCCAGCTGGATAATATGAAATGGGCACGCAAGCATTTGGGAGAGACTAAATATGGTGATCCTAAATTGGGTAAGAAATTAAAAAGCCCGGGTAATATTTTAAAAGTTGGTGATGTTGTATATGTCGCTCCTGCTAAAGCGAAAATCGTTAAAAAGGCTGTTGCCAGTAAAGATGGTGTGCTTCCTGTTGAGGGCGCTAATCAATGGAAATTGATGCAAATTCCTGAAGTGGAAGGGGCTATTGTTGTTATGGAGCCGCATACGGGCCGTGTGAAAGCGCTTGTTGGTGGCTTTAGTTTTGATGATAGTGAATTTGATAGAGCCTCTCAAGCTAACCGTCAGCCGGGTTCTGCCTTCAAGCCATTTGTTTATACAGCAGCACTTGATAATGGTTATACGCCTTCAAGTGTTGTGCTTGATACGCCTGTTGCGATTGATCAGGGCAATGGCCAGGGCATTTGGCGACCGAAAAACTATAGCGGTAAGTTTAATGGACCGTCCACTTTGCGCATTGGTATTGAGAAATCCCGGAACCTGATGACGGTTCGTCTTGCGCAAGATATGGGGATGCCGTTGATTTCTGAATATGCGCGCCGCTTTGGTATTTATGATAATTTGATGCCGGTGCTTTCTATGTCACTTGGTGCAGGTGAGACGACGCTTATTCGTTTAACAACGGCATATAGTATTTTGGCGAATGGCGGCAAGAAGGTGAATGCCACTTTGATTGACCGTATCCAAGATCGCTATGGTAAAACGGTATGGTCCCATGATGCAGCTAAATGTGCTGGTTGTGAGCAAGCAAAATTTGATCCTAGCCAACAACCACAGCTTATTGATCAACGTCAGCAGATTGTTGACCCGCACACAGCTTACCAAGTTACCTCTATGCTAGAAGGTGTTGTCTTGCGCGGCACCGCACGCAAAGCCATGAAAGATTTGCCTATTCCTTTGGCTGGTAAAACCGGAACAACCAATGATGCGCGTGATGCCTGGTTTGTAGGCTTTTCGGCTGACTTGGCGGTTGGCGTTTTTGTTGGGCATGATGTACCGCGCCCCATGGGTAAAAAGGCCACGGGTGGTGGTTTGGCAGCGCCGATTTTCAAAAACTTTATGAAGTCAGCTTTGGCAGGTAAACCGGCAATTCCGTTCCGTATTCCTGCTGGGATTAAGCTTATTCCGATTAATTCTAAATCGGGACTTCGTTCATCTGGTGGTCCGGATACAATTATGGAAGCGTTTAAGCCTGGTAATGGGCCGCCTGATGCTTCATCTGTGATTTATGATGATCCGAATATTTTCATTCCAGAAACGGATCGATCACTTGATTCAGGTTTTTATTAAAAACTGAGAAAATCTAAAACACCTTGGCAGATTAAAAGGCCAAGGTGTTTTGCCTTTTCAAGCTCTCTTACTTGACAGACTGTTCTGTTCCATTAAAACCCAATATTTGCAATGCCTCACATACTTGTTTTGAGGTTGCCATTTTTGTGGGTTTATCATTTTTTCAAAGGCAAAGTCGATGCGCGCTGAAATTCAAACATTGGTCAATCAAATTCGGGAATCTATCTCTCTTTTACGGAGGCATCTTTGACCCGGAACAAGCTCAAGCGCGCTTAGACGAATTAAACGCAAAATCAGAAGATCCAGACCTTTGGAATGACCCGAAAAAGGCGCAAGCTTTAATGAAGGAGCGTCAGAGGTTAGATAGTGCGCTTTCTGCTTTTAATAAGCTTAATCAAGATTTGGAAGACAATATCGAGCTCATAGAAATGGGCGAAGCTGAAGATGATGCTGAGACCATTGAGGAAGCTGAAGAGGCAATTGCGGCATTAGCTAAAGTTGCGCAGCGGCGGGAAGTTGAGACGCTGCTCTCTGGCGAAGTGGATGCGAATGATTGCTATGTTGAGATCCACGCAGGCGCAGGGGGAACAGAAAGTCAAGACTGGGCTGAGATGCTGTTTCGGATGTATATGCGTTATGCAGAAGAAAAGGGCTATAAGGTTGAGGTGGCTGGCACGAATGCTGGCGAGGAAGCCGGGCTTAAATCTGCGACCATCTTGGTGAAGGGTGAGAATGCGTATGGTTGGCTGAAGACCGAATCTGGTGTGCACCGTTTGGTGCGGATTTCTCCTTTTGACTCTAATGCCAAACGTCACACAAGCTTTTCTTCCTGCTGGGTGTATCCGGTGATTGATGATGATATCGAGATTGATATTGCTGAAAGTGATTGCCGTATTGATACCTACCGGGCCAGTGGTGCTGGCGGGCAGCATGTGAACACAACGGACAGCGCGGTTCGTATTACTCACCAACCGTCTGGCATTGTGGTGCAGTGTCAATCGGGTCGCTCGCAGCATAAGAATAAGGCTGAGGCCTGGAAGATGCTTCGAGCGCGGCTCTATGAAAAAGAGCTGCAAGAGCGTGAGGAAAAGGCACAGGCTGAGGCATCGTCGAAAGGTGCGATTGGCTGGGGGCATCAAATTCGCTCTTATGTGTTGCAGCCTTATCAGATGGTGAAAGACTTGCGCACCGGTGTTGAGAGCACGAACCCGTCAGCCGTTTTAGATGGCGCGCTTGATCCGTTTATTGAGGCGGCACTTGCGCAGCGAGTGCATGGTGGCGGTGCTGTTGAGGTTGGAGATCTGGAATAGGTTTTCTCTTTTTCTCTCACGGGCTATTCTGCCGCTGAAGCGGCAGGCCCTCCGAGGGGCGGCGCTTGCGCCGGGCAGCTGGCGCTGCCATGTCCTACTGCCCTGAGGGAGGGCAGTACTCCTTCATCGTATAGGTAGTTAGAGTTGTTTTGAACTAGGTTGTTTTTTGGGAAGTTTTGTTATGGCTGAGAGATATCAGTTTCGGGATGCGGATACGGATGGGTTGATGCATGAGATTTTTAATAGTGATGAGCGCTTAGAGGCGCGGGAATATAAAACCGTTGTTGCGCTCGATAGAAAAGAGAAGCTCTCTCTTGAGCAAGCACATTTGATTATGCATGTGTTTTTTGTCGACAAAGATGCGTCTCTTGCTGAAAAGATAAAAATGGTGGCAGAGGTGTTGATTGCTGGGCCAGAATTAGCCGAAGATTACCCGGAAGCAGATGTGCTAGATGCCAAGATTGCTGAAGTGCGGCAGGTGTTTGATCAATTTACAGTGCCAGCTGAAGATCAGCAGCATTAACGATATGAATTATTCTTCGCATATTTTAGCTGAATAATTCCAACGTCCGCCGTTATCTAAACACTTATCAATTCTAATTGTCTCATGGATTTTAGGGTAAAATAAAATCCCTAAAACCATTGCAGAACTTAAGATTAAAACAATTTTAGTTTGCATTGACACTTGTAGTCATTACCCCCCGAAACTCTTAATCAAACTGCCAGCGACCATGTGCCAGCCGTCGACGAGGACGAAAAAGATGAGCTTGAAGGGCAGCGAGATCATCACAGGGGGCAACATCATCATACCCATGGACATCAGCACTGAGGCGATGACCATGTCGATCACCACGAAAGGCACGAAGATCAAAAAGCCGATTTCAAAAGCTCTGCGTAATTCTGAAATCATAAAAGCGGGAATGAGGACTTGCAGGCTGAGATCCTCTGGTGTTTCTGGGCGTGCTTTGCCTGATAAATCTTGAAATAGGGTGAGGTCTTTTTCTCTTACATGTTGGCGCATGAACTCGTGAAACGGTGCGGTTGCTTTTGGGAAGGCTTCGTTTAGCTCGATTTCTTCATCGATGAGCGGTTTGATGGCATCTGTATACGCTTTTTCAAACACCGGAGCCATGATGAAGGCGGTGAGAAAAAGGGCTAGAGAGATGATGACAGTGTTCGGCGGCGATTGTTGAACACCAATGGCTGTGCGCAGTAGTGAGAGAACAATCACAACTCTGGTGAATGAGGTCATCATGATCAGGATCGAAGGGGCGATGCTGAGGATGGTGATGAGGGCAATGATTTGAAGCGCGCGCTCAGTGATGCCGGTGCCTTCACCAAGGTCGATAGAGATATCTTGTGCCAAAGCGGTTGGTGCAAAGAGAGTGATGAGTAAGCCTGTAAAGGTGATTACAAGGGAAGCGCAGGAAACCCAAGTGAGCCAATTGGTGGCGTGTTTGTTTTTGGCTTGCTCAGTACCGTTAACTTGTTGCGTCTTTGGCAGGTCTGCTCTTTGAATGTTTGTTTGCGTCATTTCAATCTTTGCCTGTCTCAGGTCTTTTTAAAAAAGCACACTTCACTTATGGTTTTGTTTGACGCATTACTAACTTAAAACTTCACTCTTCCTTTGAACCCTCATTGGGTGGTTCGGTCTCTACCGTTTTTGGTTTTGCAGCTATGTTTGTTTCTATCACCAAATCAGATGTTTGACCGAGCATGAGGAGATGTTCTTGATTGTCTCTTCTCACCAGCACCAATCTAGATTTATGATCTAAGGGCAGCTGCTCGATCATCTCTAACCGTCTTTTGCTGTTTCTCTTGAATAAGGGATTGTTTGGGCTGTTGGGCAGAGCATATTTTTTAATGATGAGAGCGAGGCCTAAAATTAAGGCGATGACGAACAGCAATGAAATTGTCCAATATACGAGCTGGTCGATCATTTCTAAGCCTTTGATTCTCTAAGGTTCCTCACGAAGCCTATTGAATTTGCTTAGCATTCTTCAATCAGGCCACGCTTACCGGCAATATTTACCTGATTTTCGTGTCCAAAACTGTATCAAAATGTCTTTCATCCCCAGTTACGGCACTTTCTTAATGAGTTGTTAACCAATGAAGGGCAAAATTTGCCTAGAGTTTGGGAAATGTTGCCTTTTGGATTTGGGGGGCACTTTTCAAGATTGGGTTTATTTAGATGATGTTTGAGGGGCCTCATGCTTAACGATTTACCGTTGATGAGTTTTGTTCGCGACAAGATGAAGTGGCATCAAGCGCGCCAAGCTGTCTTGGCGAGCAATGTGGCTCATGCAGACACGCCTAATTATAAGCCTAAAGATTTAAAAGCACTCACTTTTGAACAGCACATTCCTGAGGACCAACGTCCGCAAGCGGGGATGAAGGTTACTCATCAGCGCCATATGAGTGTTGGGGCAAGTTTTACAACTGAGTTTGAAGGAAATAGATCGCCAGATTTTGAAGTGACGCCAAGTGGTAATGGTGTGGTGCTTGAAGATCAAATGGCGAAGGTTGCACAAAACCAGATGGATTATCAGTTGGCAACCACCGTTTATTCTCGCTCTCTAGGTCTTATTAAAATGGCGATTGGTCGGGGCTAGTTTTTTGCTTTTAACGCCTGCTGGCGTTTTTATCATAGTTTGGTTGGATTGAAATAGGAGTGGTTAAAAAATGGATTTAATGAAAAGTTTGAAAATTGCCGCTTCTGGCCTTGGGGCCCAATCACACCGGATGCGTATTATTTCTGAGAATATTGCCAATACGGATAGTATTTCGAATATTAAAGGCGGGGACCCTTATCAACGTAAGCTTTCGACATTTAAGCAAGTTTATGACCATGAGATTGGGGCTGAGCTTGTTCAACATGGCAAGGTGAAGTTTGATACCAGCGATTTTGGTATGCGCTTAGAGCCTGGTCATCCAGGGGCTGATGAGAATGGGTATATTAAGACACCTAATGTCAATGGCATGGTGGAAGCGATGGATATGCGCGAAGCACAGCGCTCTTATGAAGCGAATTTGAATGTGATTACGTCCGCTCGGAAGATGCTTTCAAAAACATTAGAAATTTTACGAGCTTGATTTTGATAAATAACTGATTTGTAAAGCGTTAGCGGTTTAATAGTTTGGGGAAATTAAAATGACAATCAGTGCGAACTTTGCCGCAAATGCTTACGCCACTCAAATGAAAGTGGGTGAAGAGCTTGCTAAATCAGCTAAAACATCTGGTGCTGTTGAAGATACTGGGCAATTTTCTGATCTGGTGAAAAGTGCAGTTAGTTCTGTTGCTGAAACGGGTCAAAAGGCTGAGGTATCAGCTGCGAATGTGGCTTCTGGTAATGGTAATCTGGTTGATTTGGTGACAACCATTGCGGAGACAGAGGTTGCTGTTCAGACATTGGTGACAACGAGAGATCGTGTGATTAGTGCATACCGTGATATTATGAATATGCCAATCTAGGGGCTAACCCCTTTTTTTAAAGGTTTGCTGGTTTCGATAAAATCTGAGTAAAACCTATAAAGAATCATCGCGTGCGATTTTCCCTGCTTTTATAATGAGTCCGAAATAGCAAAAATCTTAAATTAGAGATCAATAATTTTTGTTTTTTAAAGGAACAGAAACATGACCGGTGCCGAAGTCATGGATATTGCACGTGAAGCGATCATTGTACTGTTGAAGGTCTCTGGCCCGCCCATGTTGATCGGATTGCTGGTGGGTGTGATTATTGCGCTCTTTCAAGCTCTCACCCAGATTCAAGAAATGACCTTGGTTTTTGTCCCTAAAATTGTTGCGATTTTTGTGACCATGTTGGTGGCCATGCCTTATATGGCTTCTACACTTGGGGCTTTAATGGAGCGGGTTTTGGGCCAGATTGCTGGCGGGTGAAATGGAGAGGCTAGATGAATTTTAGTCTGGAATATTTACCTGCAACAGCCTTTGCGGTGTTTCTCATATTTTCTCGCATTGGACCTTTGGTGATGATGCTTCCTGGTATTGGGGAGGCAAGTGTGCCTATGCGCTCGCGCCTTGCTTTTGCTTTGATGCTTACCCTTGTTTTATATCCTGTCTTGGTGGGGAAAATTCCGCCCCTGCCGACAACATTGACGGGGCTTATTGGGGCGAGCTTTCAAGAGATGATCATAGGCTTTTCTTTTGGAGCTGTGATCAAGATCTTATCTACCGGTATTCAGGTGGCAGGCAATGTGATTGCGTTTCAAGCAGGGCTTTCTTTTGCCATGACAGCAGACCCGACGACAGGACGTTCAGATTCTGTTTTTTCTAGCTTTCTCATGATGTTAAGTACGGTGATGATTTTTGTTTTGGATTTGCATCACCTCATTATCGCGGCGATGTATGACAGTTATATGTTGTTTCCGCCAGGGGGCACTTATGAGATTTCGGTTTTTAGTAATGCCGCGCTTGAGACGGTGACTGGGATTTTCAAAATCGGGGTTCAGCTTGCAACCCCCTTTATCGTGTTTGGTTTGGTGTTCTTTTTAGGGCTTGGTATTTTGGCTCGTCTCATTCCGCAAATTCAGGTGTTTTTTATTGCGATGCCGGCCAATATTTATATTGGGACAATGCTGTTCCTCTTGTTGCTTGGTGCCATGATGAATTGGTATCTGAGTTACTATGAAGCGTCTATCGTGAACATTATGAGATAGGGGGCCCTGAGATTAGATGGCAGATGAACCAGATGAAACTGAAAAGACAGAAGACCCCAGTGAGAAAAAGCTGAAAGATGCTTTTGAAAAGGGCAATGTTGTTAAAAGCCAAGAAGTCAATAGCTGGTTTATGCTCACTGCTGCTACCTTGGTTGTTTTGATGTTTTCAAATGGCATGAGTGTCGATTTATCCCAGACTTTAAAGGGCTATTTAGAGAATGCTCACACTTACTCTATGGAAGGTGGGGGAGGAGGTCTGTTTCTTTACTCTGTGATGTGGTCAGTTTTTGCGGCGCTTTCCCTCCCGTTTCTTGTTTTTATAATTGCGGCGCTTGCCGGTAATGTGGTGCAGCATGGGCTGCTCTTTCAAACAGAGACTATGACACCCAAATTGTCGAAAATCTCTCCGCTTGCTGGGTTTAAGCGTTTGTTTTCAATGACCTCTTTGGTCAATTTCTTAAAAAGTCTGGCGAAACTTTCTATTGTAACTCTGCTGATTGTTTTGGTGATGTGGCCTTCTCAAGATAGTCTTGAAGTGATGGTTTCGATGGATTTGTCTGCGCTGCTACCGCATGTGAAGGTTTTGAGTTTAAAAATACTTGGGGCTGTTGTTGCGCTCTATTCTGTTGTGGCCATTGCTGATTATGCTTATCAACGCCAGCAATGGTGGAACAAGCTCAAAATGACCATGCAGGAAGTAAAAGATGAGTATAAGCAGCAAGAAGGTGATCCGATTGTTAAGGCTAAAATCAGGCAAATTCGCATGGAGCGTGGCCGGAAACGTATGATGGCGGCTGTGCCTGAGGCCTCTGTTGTGATTACGAACCCAACCCATTATGCGGTTGCTTTAAAGTATGACAAAACCATGCCAGCGCCGGTTTGTGTGGCCAAAGGGGTGGATGCTTTGGCGCTTAAAATTCGTGAAATTGCTGATGAACATGATATTCCACGGGTTGAAAACAGACCTTTGGCTCGGGCCTTACATGGTGTGGTTGAGGTTGATGAAGAGATCCCGCCAGAGCATTATAAGGCCGTGGCAGAGGTTATTGGCTTTGTTATGCGGCAAAAACGCAAATAACGGGTTATAGGTGTTGTAGTTATTGATCTGTTGATTGGAACTTTACTTTGAATATATTGAGATTTTCACTGTTGATAGCTCACTAAATTCAATCGGTCCGGATAAGCGAATCAGTTAGTTTCTCTGCCATGAGTGAAGTCAATGTACCTTTGGAGCCTCGCAAGCCTGATTTGGTGGAAGAGGATCGATTGTTAGCCATGATGTTTTGGCCTGGAAAATTTAGAACGATTGCGTGCCTTGGTTTGTTTGCCATGGTGCTTTTTGCTGCGTTCTTTTTTCAGGAGTTTAATGGGGTGCTTGTTGCGATCCTTGGGCTATTGGCAACGATTGGTGTCTTTGCGGTTTTAGCTTATTCAGCCGGGATTGTTGATTTTCACTCACCTTCCGATGATGCAAATATTTTTGCAGCTTACGCCGATAATTTAACTGATGGCATGCTCATTACCAATAAAAAGGGTGATGTGATTTATGCCAATGATGCTTACTTTCATATTCTGCGTAAACCTCGAGACAAGGTTGTCTCAAGCGTTGAAACTTATTTTTCTGGTGAGCCGGCAATTGCTGAGCCGCTTTATCGTCTTTGTCAGGCGGCAACTCAATTACGCAATTGGGAAGAAGAAGTTTTTATATATGACGGTGATGCCCAAAGAGAAGAGAATAAACGCTGGGTGCGGATTTCTGTTCGGCCGATTTATGCAAATAAAAAATCGACTGATGGAACTGGAGATCTGTTAAACCAGGTTGAGCCGCAAGGTGGTGTTCCTTCTCTCTCTTCTAAAAGCGATGTAAGCGGTGTTGTTTGGCGGTTAACTGATATTACGTTAGAGCGTGCACAGAGAGATCTTGAATATAAAGAATTGACTAATGCAGTTAGTCAATTTGATGCTGCGCCACTTGGATTTTTTACCTTCAATTCTGAAGGGCAACTTAGCTATATGAACCACACTCTCTCAGCTTGGCTTGGCCGGACTGATCGGGTGATGGAAGGGCGTTCGCTTTATGATTTGATGCCACAAGAAGGTGTGCAGCTGCTGCAACAATCCTTAGTGCCGCATGCGTCCCTGCGTTCTGTGCAATATTATGATTTGATCTGTGAGGATGGCTCGACTTTAAGTGCTATTCTTTATGGTCGGCCTTATGAATTTACGGGCAGTGATGAACCTCATTTTGGTGTGTTGGTTCTTCGCGCAGAGGACGCGCCGCAATTGTTTGAACCACAGCGCATGACAGAGATGCGCCTTGAGCAATTTTATCAAACGGCGCCGATTGGTATTGCGACCATTAATGGGTCTGGTGAGATTTCCAATGCAAACGGTTCGTTCCGTGTGATTTTAGGGCAGGTGGCAAGTGATAAAGACAATTCTGATAATTTATTTGAGCTAATTAGCGATCAGGAGAAAGAAGCCTTAAAATCAGCGCTTGATGGAGCAGCTGATGGAAGTGCTGTGATTGCGCCCGTTGATGTTAAATTCACGTTAAATGGTGAGCGCTCAGGTCGGCTTTATCTTAGCCCGGCGCGAGATATGGCTGAAGATGGGGCTGTTGCTATTATTTATGCTATTGATACATCTAAACAAAGAGCGCTTGAAGAACAGTTTGCTCAATCTCAGAAAATGCAAGCGGTTGGTCAATTGGCCGGCGGGATCGCGCATGACTTTAACAATGTTCTGACGGCGATTATTGGGTATACCGATTTGCTCATTGGTAGCCATCGCCCAACTGACCCTTCATTTAAAGATATGATGCATATTAAGCAAAATGCGAACAGGGCGGCGCGGTTGGTTCGTCAGCTCTTGGCATTTTCTCGTCAACAAACGCTGCGTCTTGAAGTGCTTTCGCTTAATGATGTGATCAAGGATGTAACTGCGATGCTTTCTCGTCTCTTGGGTGAGAAGATTGAGCTTAAGGTTGAGCATGGGCGTGATCTTTGGGATGTGAAAGCTGATCATCATCAATTTGACCAGGTGATTATTAACCTTGCTGTTAATGCGCGTGATGCCATGCTTGATGCTATGAAAGCTAATGGTGTGAGTGATGGGGCTGTGACAGGCGGTACTTTAACACTGCGTACTGAGAATATTGCTGAGCACCGCTCGCTGGCAGATGAGAAACGCGGTTTGAAACCTGGTGAATATGTGTTGCTTGAAGTAACGGACACCGGTTGTGGTATGCCGCAAGAAACCATTGATAAGATTTTTGAGCCTTTCTTTACAACAAAAGATATTGGTAAAGGAACTGGGCTTGGGCTTTCTATGGTTTACGGTATCGTGAAGCAGACGGATGGGTATATTTTTGTCGATTCTGTTGAGGGTGAAGGTACGACTTTTAAAATCTATCTGCCGCGACATGTTGCCGATGAGGCTGAAGTTCAAAAAGATTTACCGCCACAAATTGAAGATAAGCCAAAAGATCTTACAGGTTCTGAAACTTTGCTGCTTGTTGAAGATGAAGAGGCTGTACGGAGCTTTGCGGCGCGTGCGCTTTCTATGCGGGGCTATAATGTTTTAGAAGCTACATCAGGCACGGATGCTCTAGAAGTGGTTGCAGCTCATGATGGCGGGATTGATTTGGTGATCTCTGATGTGATGATGCCGGAGATGGATGGGCCGACTATGCTCACTCATTTACGGACCAGTTTGCCGAATGTGAAAGTTATCTTTATTTCAGGCTATGCTGAAGATGCATTTGAGAAGAATTTAGGTGAAGGCGAGACGTTTACATTTTTGCCAAAGCCATTTTCATTAAAACAGTTAGCGGCCACAGTGAAAGATGTGTTGGCAGCAGCAGGCTAGTCTTTACCTTGTAATTTGTTGGTTTTCTTTGAAGATGGCCAAAGGGCTCAACCCCTTTGGCCATCTTTTTTATTTTACCTGGCTTTTAGTTTGCGTAGTTTTTTAAGAGATGATGAACTTGGTTTACATTTTGTTTCATCATTTTTGGTTGTGCAGTTGGCAATGAAATTACAGCCACCTGCTTCGAGTGGGGTTGTTTCACTACATCCAGAACATTGAATGCTACTACAATGTTTACAACAGCCAAGCCAGGGTTTGTCTTTGACATTGGACTTTAAACTTCGTGCGTTAGCGCTCGAGACAGTGAGGGCAATGGCTGAAATGAGCACGAGAGCTTTTAAAGTTCCTGCCAGAATGTGGTTTGGTTTCATAAGAGTTTCCTTTTTAAACACTGTTTTGGAATTACAAGCAGCTTTGACTGCTTATTTTGTTCGTCGTTACTGAGTGTTGTCTGGTTCACAGGAGCAGAGAATTATCCACATGTAACTTTCGATTCTCTTTTGAGAACGAATTTGGAACATTGTTTTAATTGTTTATATGTATCAATACCTTATATGCTATTGCCAAAATGAGAACAAATGTGGTACATTTATTCTAGATTGAATGTTTTTCGGAATGATGGAATAAGGGATATTAGTTATGGCAAACGCAGGTTTACAGGTTATCGAAGGGGATATGATGGATAAGGATAAAGCGCTGCAGTCCGCGCTATCTCAGATTGAAAAGAATTTTGGTAAAGGTTCCATCATGAAACTTGGAACTGAATCTTTTCATGTGGATGTTGATGCGGTTCCAACGGGCTCGTTAGGGCTTGATATTGCGCTCGGGATTGGTGGTTTGCCACGTGGGCGGATCATTGAGGTTTATGGACCAGAGAGTTCAGGTAAAACCACCTTAGCTTTGCATGTGGTTGCTGAAGCTCAAAAGCAGGGTGGCGTTTGTGCTTTTGTGGATGCTGAACATGCTGTTGATCCTGTTTATGCCCGCAAGCTTGGCGTTAATATTGATGATCTTCTTATTTCTCAACCTGATACAGGTGAACAAGCATTAGAGATTACTGATACCCTTGTTCGCTCTGGAGCGATTGATGTTTTGGTGGTTGATAGTGTGGCTGCGCTGACACCACGCGCTGAACTTGAAGGTGAGATGGGTGATAGTCTTCCTGGTCTTCAAGCTAGATTGATGAGCCAGGCGCTTAGAAAGCTCACTGGTTCTATTTCTAAATCCAAAACAATGGTGATTTTTATCAACCAAATCCGTCATAAGATTGGTGTTATGTTTGGTTCACCTGAGACAACAACAGGTGGTAATGCCCTTAAATTTTATGCTTCTGTTCGTTTGGATATTCGCCGGATTGGGCAAATTAAGGCGCAAGATGAGGTTGTTGGTAACCAAACCCGTGTGAAGGTTGTTAAAAACAAAGTGGCGCCGCCGTTCCGTCAGGTTGAGTTTGATATTATGTATGGGCAAGGTATTTCGCAAACAGGTGAGTTGGTTGATCTTGGAGTGAAGGCTGGGATTGTTGATAAAGCTGGTGCTTGGTATGCCTATAAAGGTGAAAAAATTGGTCAGGGCCGGGAAAATGCGAAAAAATTCCTCGCTGAAAACCCTGAGACATATGAAAAGATTGATAAAGCCATTCGCGCCAATGCAGGTTTGATTGCAGAGCAAATTCTTGAAGGTGAGCCTGAAAATGATGAAGAAGAAGATAAAGAACCTGATGTTTAAAGAGGCTGTGTTTAAAGACTGTGGGCTTCAATAGGCTCTGATTTGAGCTTTTTACAATTAATATGAGATTTAAGCCTGGCTTTTATGCTGGGCTTTTTCTTTCTTTGATTAAGGGCTGAGATATTGAATTTTTTATTAGTTTACGGCCTAATCCTCGTATGCTGTCTTTTAGCTTTTGATTATTGATTGGAGACGTGAATTTATGCTCTTAATTCACTTTAATCGATGATAAAACAAGAATTGCGCAACTTTCGTTTAGAAAAGCTAGAGTTCTCTCTAAAGCCCTGATAAAAGGCTTTAGAGCGTCGCTTTTTTGGCGGCTCTCTTTTAAAATAATAATGAAAACAAATTTACCGTAGGCTGGTGTGAATAAAATGACTGGTGTTAACGACATAAGAAAAACGTTCCTTGAGTTTTTTGAAGGCAAAGGCCATGAAATTGTGCCTTCAAGCTCTTTGGTGCCCTTAAATGATCCGACATTGATGTTCACCAATGCGGGCATGGTGCCATTTAAAAATGTTTTCACAGGTGTTGAAAAGCGTGATTATAAGCGTGCGACTTCCAGTCAGAAGTGTGTTCGTGCTGGTGGTAAGATGCTGGGTAATTTCTCTTTTGGAGATTATTTTAAAGAAGAAGCCATTAGCAATGCTTGGGAATTAATTACCAAAGACTTCGCTCTTGATAAGAAGAAGTTGCTTGTCACCGTTTATTCTGAGGATGAAGAAGCGGCTGAACTTTGGAAAAAGATTGCTGGGCTGAGTGATGAGAAGATCATCCGAATTTCTACATCAGATAATTTTTGGTCGATGGGAGACACAGGACCGTGTGGACCGTGTTCTGAAATTTTCTTTGACCATGGGGATCATATTCCTGGTGGCCCTCCAGGGTCTCCGGATGAAGATGGGGATCGCTTTATCGAGATCTGGAACCTGGTGTTTATGCAATATGAACAAACGGAAAAAGAGCGTCTTGATTTACCTCGTCCATCGATTGACACGGGCATGGGGTTAGAGCGGATTGCAGCGGTGCTCCAAGGTACGCATGATAATTATGAAACGGATCTTTTTAAAAACCTCATTGCAGCATCTGTTGATATTTTAGGGTGTGATGATGAGGGGCCACGCAAAGCTTCGCACCGGGTGATTGCGGATCATTTGCGGGCGAGTAGTTTTCTTATTGCTGATGGTGTGCTGCCTTCAAATGAAGGGCGGGGGTATGTGCTTCGCCGAATTATGCGACGGGCGATGCGCCATGCTGAGCTTTTGGGTGCGAAAGAGCCGCTTATGTATAAATTGCTACCAGCGCTTATTCGTGAGATGGGCCAAGCCTATCCTGACCTTGTGCGCGGTGAAAGTTTGATTAGCGAGACTTTGCACTTAGAAGAAACTCGTTTCCGCAAAACGCTTGAGCGTGGTTTGAAACTTTTGGATGAAGAAAGTGCTGAGCTTAAATCCGGTGATGAGTTTGATGGTGGGATTGCCTTTAAACTTTATGACACTTATGGCTTCCCGCTGGATTTAACAGAAGATGCTTTGAAGGCGCGTGGGATTACGGTTGAGCGCGCTGGCTTTGATGAGGCGATGGCTCAGCAAAAAGCTGAGGCTAAGAAAAACTGGAAAGGCTCTGGCGATACGGCCGATGAAAGCGTTTGGTTTGGTTTGCAAGATGAAGTTGGTGGCACTGAATTTCTTGGCTACAAACATGAAGAAGGTGAGGGCGGCCTTGTTGCAATCGTTAAGGATGGCGAAGTTGTCTCCTCTTTGAAAAAAGGGGAAGAGGCGAGTTTGCTTTTCAATCAAACGCCGTTTTATGCTGAGTCAGGTGGTCAGGTTGGAGATAAGGGACGCATTACTTTTGCTGATGGCGGTGAGTTTGTTGTCACTGATACGCTCAAAAAACTTGGCAATCTTTTTGTTCACATGGGCAAGCTTGAAAAAGGTTCGATTAAGGTTGGTCAATCGGCAGTGCTCTCTGTTGATAATACACGGCGAACAGCTATTCGCTCGAACCACTCAGCAACGCATCTTTTACATGAAGCTCTTCGTGAGACCTTAGGTGATCATGTAGCGCAAAAAGGATCATTGGTTGATGATGGTCGTTTGCGGTTTGATTTCTCTCATACCAAGCCTATGGACGAAGAAGAGATCCGAAAAGTTGAAAATCTTGCTAATGAGATTGTTATTCAAAACGCGCCAGTTGAAACCCGTTTAATGGCAGTTGATGATGCGATTGAAGCTGGGGCTATGGCGCTGTTTGGTGAGAAATATGGTGAAGAAGTTCGCGTTGTTTCTATGGGCACGGCTTTGCATGGTGAAAAGGCAGGTAAGGTTTATTCACTTGAGCTTTGTGGTGGTACCCATGTGAACCGCACGGGTGATATTGGCCTTGTTCATGTGGTGAATGAAAGTGCTGTGGCTTCTGGTGTGCGCCGGATTGAGGCGCTGACAGGGGAAGCCGCGCGGGTGCATCTAGCCTCGCAAGAACAACTTGTGAAAGATGCTGCAGCGACTTTAAAAGTGCCGTCAGTTAAATTGGTGGAGCGTTTGGAGGGCTTGGTAGCTGAGCGCCGCAAGCTTGAGACACAAGTTTCCGAGTTGAAGAAGCAGCTCGCTATGGGTGGCTCTGGTGGTGAAGCTGAGCAGGTAGAAGAGATCTCTGGGGTTTCCTTTATGGGCAAGGTGATTGATGATTTGCCAGCAAAAGAATTGCGCTCATTAGTTGACCAAGGTAAGCAAACGGTTAAATCTGGGATTGTTGTGATCATTGGGAAATCGGACGGAAAAGCTGGTATTTCGGTTGGTGTGACGGATGATTTAACTGATAAGTTCAGTGCTGTTGATTTGGTGCGGATTGGCTCGGCTGCGCTTGGTGGCAAGGGAGGCGGTGGCCGTGCTGATATGGCGCAAGCTGGTGGACCTGATGCGGGCAAGGCAGAGGATGCATTGAAGCAAATAAAACAGGCACTATAGGGCCCGCTTAAATAAGATAATTCACAGATTGGATGTTTTGATGATCGATACCCCTAAAGTAGTTTCGCGGCATCGGCTTCATCAAATATTAGAGACAGGCACATCTGATGATATGCCGAGTGTGGTCTGTGATGTTGTTATTGTTGTGATGATCTTGCTGAATGTTATTGCATTTTTGCTGGGATCAGTGACAACGATTTATGACGAATATGGTTCATTTCTAGATGGGTTTGAGCTTTTCTCCATCATATTTTTCACCATAGAATATCTCTTGCGAATTTGGGCGTGTGTTGAGCACCCGCCTTTGCGTGAATTTCCTGCTTGGAAAGCTCGTTTGAAATTTGCTTTGCACCCGTTACAAATTATTGATCTCGTTGCTGTGTTGCCGTTCTATCTTGGCTCGTTGGTTGGAGCGGATTTACGCTTACTTCGTGTTCTAAGATTATTCCGTTTTTTAAAAATCATTCGTTATTCGCCAGCTATGCAGGTGATTGCTAAGGTGTTCTATAAAGAGGGTCGGGCGCTTTTCGCATCATTGATGATTATGTTAGCGCTGCTTTTGTTTGCATCGACAGGGATGCATTATATTGAAGGGGAAGTGCAGCCAGAGACGTTTGGTGATATTCCCTCTGCTATGTGGTGGGCGCTCGCGACTTTGACGACAGTTGGCTATGGTGACGCGGTGCCGGTGACGACGCTTGGTAAATTGTGGAGTGGTTTGTTTATGATTTTTGGGCTTGGCATGTTTGCTTTGCCGATAGGAATTATTTCAACTGGATTTGCGCAAGAGATTAACCGCCGCGAATTTGTCATTAATTGGAACATGGTGGCACGGGTGCCGCTGTTTAATCGGTTAGAGGCGTCGCAAGTGGCTGAGATTATGGGGCTTCTTCATTCGCAGCGTTTTCCAAAAGATATTGTGATTTTTGATAAGGGCAGAGAAGCAACTGGGATGTATTTTATTGTCTCTGGTAATGTGGAGCTCTTTAATGGGAAAGAGACTGTCGTGATTGAGTCTGGCGCTTTTTTTGGTGAGGATGGATTGCTTTCTTCTGGTGGGTATAATGTGACGGCGAAGGCGCTCACTAATTGTCACTTGCTTCAATTAGACCGTGATGATTTTGAATATTTGCTTCGCAAAAATAAAGATATGAACCATCATATACGTGAGGTTGCAACCGCTCGTATGAGTGGTGAATGGGGAGTGGATGAGAATTAAGAAATCATGCTTTATCTCTCTCACGGCTATTGCTTTTTTAGTGGCGCTTCAGGTTGCCCACCAGCATCCGCGCTAGCGCCATGTCCGTGCTCTGAAGTAGAGCACTCCCTTTTTCGTAATGTTAGCTTTATTGTAATAAAAAAGGAGCCCTCGTGAAGAAGGCTCCTTTTTTGTTTGTTTCATTTACAATTGCTGTTAAGCCATTGCTTTTTGTAGGTTCTGATCGATTTGATCCAAGAAGCCAATTGTAGAAAGCCATTTTTGATCTGGTCCAACAAGAAGAGCTAAGTCTTTTGTCATATGGCCAGATTCAACAGTTTCAACACAAACTTTTTCTAATGTGTTTGCAAATTTTGCAAGCTCAGCATTATCATCAAGTTTCGCGCGGTGGGCGAGGCCACGTGTCCATGCGAAGATTGATGCGATTGAGTTTGTTGAAGTTTCTTTGCCTTCTTGATGGAGGCGGTAGTGGCGTGTCACAGTACCGTGAGCCGCTTCAGCTTCAACTGTTTTCCCATCTGGTGTCATTAGAACTGATGTCATAAGACCTAATGAACCAAAACCTTGGGCAACAGTGTCTGATTGCACGTCACCATCATAGTTTTTACAAGCCCAGACATATTTACCAGACCATTTCATGGCGCAAGCAACCATGTCATCGATTAGGCGGTGCTCATAAGTGATGCCAAGTTCTTTGAATTTTGCTTCAAATTCATTTTCATAAACTTCTTGGAATAGATCTTTAAAGCGGCCGTCATAAGCTTTTAGGATTGTGTTCTTAGTTGACAAGTAAACAGGCCATTCGCGGTTTAGGCCGTAGTTCATACAAGCGCGGGCAAAATCGCGGATTGAGGCATCAAGATTGTACATGCCCATTGCAATGCCGGCATCTGGGAATTCGAAAATTTCTTTTTCGATGATTTGTCCATCTTCACCTTCAAACTTCATAGTCAGCTTGCCTTTGCCAGGCACGAGGAAGTCTGTTGCGCGGTATTGGTCACCAAATGCGTGACGGCCTACAACGATTGGGTCTGTCCAGCCTGGGACAAGGCGAGGGACGTTTTGGCAGATGATTGGCTCACGGAAAACAACACCGCCAAGAATGTTACGGATTGTACCGTTTGGTGAACGCCACATTTGTTTGAGTTTAAATTCTTCAACGCGGTCTTCATCAGGAGTGATGGTCGCGCATTTTACGCCAACGCCATATTTCTTAATGGCTTCAGCTGAATCGATGGTGATTTGGTCATCTGTTCTGTCACGTTCTTCAACGCCAAGATCATAATAATGTAGGTCAATATCAAGGTAAGGGTGGATGAGCTTGTCTTTGATGAACTGCCATATAATCCGCGTCATTTCGTCGCCATCAAGCTCGACAACAGGATTTGCAACTTTAATTTTGCTCATAAATTACCTCTTTTATTTGGAAAGTAGATGATATGTTTGAATTCACGATGGGTATACGTGAAGCTTTCTGGTGGGGCAAGAGGCATTTCTTAAAAATTGCATGAAAATGGGTAAAAACAGCTAAAAAGTGCGTTTAAATCTCTGAAATGCGCTGAAATGACCTAATTTTTTGATTTAAGAATTTTCTGGCAAGCTTGGACTTAGGTCTGAGAAATCAAATAATTTTTGATCGAGCAATTGTGAAGGGCGGATATTGCCAAGGGATTTTAGCATCATTTCTTTTGTGCCAGGTCTTTGCTCTTCCCAAGATGTCAAGAGTTTTTTCATTTGCTGGCGCTGTAGGCCATCTTGGCTGCCGCAGAGGTCACAGGGGATAATGGGGAAGTCCATATAGTTTGAAAATTTGCTCAAATCGCTTTCTGCCACATAGGCTAACGGGCGGATGAGATTGAGCGTGCCTTCTTCATTTAAGAGCTTTGGGGGCATGGCAGAGAGTTTTGCGCCAAAGAAAAGGTTGAGGAGAAATGTCTCTAAAATATCTTCTCTGTGATGGCCGAGAACGACGGTGTCACAGTCGAGTTTTTTAGCTACTGTATAGATAATACCTCGGCGCAGCCTTGAGCAGAGAGAGCAGTAAGTTTTGTTCTCTGGCACTTTGTCTGTGACGATGGTGTAAGTATCTTGTGTCTCGATATGGTTTGGGATGTCGAATTTTTCGAAGAACTCGGGCAGAATGTGACTTGGAAAGCCTGGTTGTTTTTGGTCCAGGTTCATGGCGATGAGCTCTACGGGAAGTAGGCCGCGCCATTTGAGATCATGCAGCAAGCTAATGAGGCCATAGCTGTCTTTGCCGCCAGAGACGCAAACAAGCCACTTTTTAGAAGGCTTTGGTTTGATACCACCTACTGGTTTGGCATTTTGGCCAAGCATATCAAAATCATCGATTGCTTGGCGCATTTGTTTGATAAGCCGTTTGCGTAACTTTGTGAACTCAACGGAGCTTGGTGTGTTTTGAAACAGAGGATGAGCTGTGCTTGAAGCCAATGCACTTTGGGGCTCATCAGCTTGTTGTTTTGTTTCGGTTGGCTCTGGTGTGGCTGTTTCTGACATTGGTTACGTTTCTTTCCGGCGATCTCTTTGAAGTTAGCTGATGCCGTGAATTTCATCCTCTGTCAAGTGATGTATCTTTGATGCAGAGCAAACAAACATCTAATAGGGCCTGGGCCTAGTTCTGAAGATCACAGCTGAGATTGTTTAGATATTGGTTGGTTTTGGCTAAATATTGTTTTTGAGAGATTTGGACAAAAAGAGTTTTGGCATCATTGAAATGTTTGCAGGCATTTTCTAGTTTGTTGGTTTTTAATTTAACAACAGCCAAATTAAAGGTTGAGATTGCAAGACTGCGTTTGTTGCCTAATTGCTCATTGAGTTTGATTGACTTCAGCTGGATGGTTTCAGCTTTTTTATACTGCTTGTTGAGTTGATAAAGATGACCAAGGTTTGAGTAAATTTTGGCTTCGTTTCTTTTGTTTCTGAGTGTTTTGTTTGCGCTTAAGGCTTTTAGAAACGCAGTTTCAGATTTTGAGTATTTTCCTTGTTGTCCGTAGATAATTCCTAGGTTGATTTGATTGCCAATGATGGCTGTCCTGTTAGCGAGTTTGGTATTGATCTCTAGTGATTTGGTTTGTGCATATTCAGCTTCTTCTAGTCTGCCTTTAACACGGTAAGCTTCACCGAGATTGCCGAAATTATGGGCCATGCCGTTTTGGTTTTTTAATTCTAAATTGATGGTCAAAGATTTGAGCAAAGTTTCAATGGATTTGTCGTTGTGGCCTTGAAGGAAATAGGTGCGCCCAAGATTGTTGTAATTATTAGCGATGCCTTGTTTGTTGTTAAGCTCTTTGTAAAGCTGCAATGCGGCTATTTGGGTTTGTACGGCTTTTGAGTAATTGGCTTGATCTTTGTATGTCAGGCCTAGGTTGGTAAGGGCAGCGG
>CAXIBI010000020.1:0-27675 GCA_964022305.1 uncultured Hyphomicrobiales bacterium
TTTGATATTAGCCGCACTCGCAGCTACCAACGGTAATCAAATCAAAGCCTCTGACCTACTTGGTATTAATCGAAATACCTTGAGGAAAAAAATAAGAGACCTTGATATACAGTTTCAGCCAATTCGTCACTAAACAGACACACTTCAAATACAAATTGCTTTTGCACAAAAATCAGGGTGGTTCGTTAAAAAATTAGCCAACTGCCCTTTTTGTTGCCATAATATCTCAGTTAGTGTCATGTAAACATCATAGTGTTTCTGTTAATCATCTTATGCAAATAAAACTTGTGTTTAATCAGAAAAACTGTCACTCATAAGCAACAGGGATTTGTGGTGCTTATTAAGCACAGTGGGGCAGTAAAATCGCACAAGTTTTATAAACTTAAGAGGCTCGTAACAGGGCATCCTAATTGCGATTGTGCTGGTTGCTAGTGGGCAACTGAAAGCACATTAAACGTGCCGGTTGCTAGTGGGCAACCTAAAGGCACACTAAAAATGGGTAGTGAGTTTCGGTTTTATATCAAAATGACGGATCAGATAACAAATATAAAAACCAATGAAGCTGAGGCCAATAATGAAGAAGGCCCGATCTCAGTGAGCAAAAGCTCAGAGAATAAAGATAAATCTCTAAGATCATTAAAAACACGCTTTGCGAAAAGAACCGTCAAAAAATCTGCTAAAAAATTTATCCAAGCTACTAATCGTGCCACTCATATCGTATCGAATATAGATAGACCACTGCTCTTTAAGGCAGGGCTCATAACAGTGGTTATGGCCCTCTTATCAGCCGTAACAACATTTCTCATATTAACTGGGCTTACTCCAATTGCTCCCTCAAATAATGTTGTGATTACTGTACTGCTGATCAATTGCGCTTTAATTCTCGCACTTGTGACCATAGTGCTCTGGCAAATCTATCTTTTATGGCAAGATCGCAAAGGCCAAACTGCGGGCGCTGAATTACATATTCGCATCGTTAGTCTCTTTTGTATGATCGCCATGCTTCCAGCCATTATCTTGGCAATTTTTGCAAGCTTCTCCCTCGATCAAAGATTAGACTATTGGTTTTCAAAACGCATAGAAGCAATCATAGATACATCCGGAGATGTGGCACGTTCATTTCTAGACGAGCATGGGCAGGTTATTCGCTCAGACATTGTGGCAATGGCAACAGATCTTGACGAAAGCTGGGAGAAGATAAAAGACAATAGAGAAAAATTTGATCAACTTTTAACAACTCAAACGGCACTCCGTTCGCTGCAAATGTCATATGTGTTTGATGCTGATGGCGTTGTTATTGCCAAAGCAGCTACAGAGCCAAACCGTTATTTTATTCAACCTGACAATGTTGTAATGGCAACGATCAATAACAATAAAGTCGCCATTATCCCACCAGGCTCAACCATCAATGGATCAGCTAATGAACTCACGGCTGTCAAAAAGTTAGAAAAGATCCCAGGCGCCTATCTATATGTCTATCGTCAGGTCAATCAGAATGTCATTAAACATCTAAACCGCACGAAAGAGCATATCGCCGCTTACAAAGCCTTACAGAAAAACAGAGCCGGCATTCAAGTCGCTTTTGGACTGATGTATGTTCTCATAGCTTTAATTCTTTTGCTCGCAGCCGTCTGGTTAGGTATCTGGCTTGCAAACCGTATTATTTCCCCCATCAGAGATCTTATCCGCGCAGCTCAAAAAGTCTCAGAAGGCGATTTGGACGCGCAAGTGCCCGTTCATAAAAGAGATGGCGATGTTGGTCATCTCTCAAAAACCTTTAATGACATGACCAAACAGTTGCACCAGCAACGTGCAAATCTCATGGACGCCAACATAACCATCGATGAAAGACGGCGCTTCATCGAAGCGGTGCTTTCAAGTGTTAGCGCGGGTATTATGGGTGCTGATCTTGATGGCAAAATTAATCTCGTCAATAAAAGTGCTGGCACACTTCTTGTCAAAAAAGAAGAAGACCTTGTTGGAAATAACCTCAAAGACGCTGTACCAGAAATTTATGAAATTTGGCGTGACTTAAAAGATGAGCAAAAAACAAAATGTGAGCAACAAATCACATTAATGGCCGGAGACGTCGAGCGTAGCTTTGCGGTCCGAGTAACGGAAGAAAGCTCTGAAGACAAGGACTATGGCTATGTCATCACATTTGATGACATCACCGAGCTCGTAAGCGCTGAGAGAAATAGCGCCTGGTCAGATATCGCAAGACGTATCGCTCACGAAATTAAAAACCCTCTCACACCAATTCAATTATCAGCAGAGCGCATTCGCCGGAAATATGGTGATAAAATTGAAGATGATAGAGACGTTTTTGACAAATGCACCGATACAATCATAAGACAAGTCGCAGACATTGGCCGCATGGTGGATGAGTTCTCTTCTTTTGCAAGATTACCAACACCAACAATGGAATATCAAGACATCCGAGACGTGGTTAAAGAAGCTGTATTTCTTTTCCAGGTGAGTGAACTAGACATTGATATTAAGGTCGACGTACCAGATGACCCCATCATAACATACTTTGACAGACGTCTTGTTAATCAGGCCGTGACCAACCTGGTGAAAAACGCCAGTGAAGCTATTGAGACAGCCAAAGAAAATGGTTTAGATCTTAAAGGGGCAATTGAAACAAATGTCCGCATGAAAAATGATACGGTTTATATCAATGTCATTGATAATGGCTGTGGCTTACCTAAAAACAATCGCAACAGATTAACCGAACCATATATGACCACAAGAGCCAAAGGCACAGGTCTTGGTCTCGCAATTGTACAAAGAATAACAGAACAACATGGTGGCTCCTTGCGCTTAGCAGATGCCCCAGAAACTTCGCAAAGAAAACACGGAGCGAAAATTAGTTTAATCATTCCATTAAAAAATCCTGATCAGAAAAAATCTGACGGAAAAAAAATGGAAGAATTAATCCCGAATGATAAAACGGGAACAGCTGCTTAAATTATAAAAAACATAACAATAATAGTAAGATAAACGCAAAACGACTTTAGTTAATAGGGCTATGACATGATTTCAGACATTCTGATTGTCGATGATGAAGCAGATATTCGAGACCTGATCTCAGGTATTTTAGAAGATGAGGGACACAGCACACGTCTTGCTAAAAACAGTGACGAAGCACTCGCTGCTGTCGAGGAAAGAAAACCACATCTGGTGATACTAGACATATGGTTACAAGAGAGCCGGATGGATGGTTTAGAAGTTTTAAACCAGGTAAACAAACGGCATCCTGATCTCCCCATCGTTATAATATCGGGACACGGAAATGTAGAAACCGCCGTGACAGCTATTAAGCTTGGGGCTTATGATTATGTAGAAAAGCCATTTAAAGCAGACCGCTTGCTTTTAATCACAGCGCGCGCTCTAGAAGCTTCAAAACTGCGCCGGGAAAATAAAGAACTAAAAGAGAAAAACCCTCAAAGTAGTGAGCTTGTCGGCCAATCAGCTTCCATCACATCTCTAAGACAAAAAATTGATAAAGTAGCCCCTACAAATAGTCGGGTCATGTTCACCGGCCCTTCAGGCTGCGGTAAAGAATTAGCCGCTCGCGTGATGCATGAAAAGTCCTTAAGGCCAACAGGCCCCTTCGTTGTGATTAACGCCGCTGTCATGGCCCCTGATCGTATGGAAGAGGAACTCTTTGGCATTGAAGGTGATGGAGGTTTTGCCAGAAAAGTCGGCGCGCTTGAAGAAGCACATGGCGGCACATTATTCATTGATGAAGTGGCCGACATGCCTATGGAAACACAAGGTAAAATTCTGCGTGTATTAGTTGAGCAAAAATTTCAGCGTCTTCGCGGCGATCGTAAAGTTGAAGTTGATGTCCGTATCATGTCGTCAACCAGTAAAGATCTGAATAAAGAAATGCAGGAAAGCAATTTCAGAGAAGATCTGTATCACCGCTTATCTGTTGTTCCGATCAAAGTACCTGGCCTTGCTGAGCGAAGAGAAGACATCCCAGGCCTCGTTGAGTTTTTCATGCAGCAAATATCCATTTCATCTGGCCTACCAGTTCGAAGAATAGGTGATGACGCTATGGCCATTTTGCAAACAAATGAATGGCCCGGCAATGTTCGCCAATTAAGAAATATGGTCGAGCGTGTTATGATCCTCTCTGACGGTGATTCAAATGCTGTGATCAGCGCGGATATGCTTCCAGATGAAACAAGTAATTCTTCTGGTTTTGCCACCAGCGCAAATAATGGCGAACATTTCATGTCGCTTCCATTGAGAGAAGCAAGAGAAATATTTGAAAGAGAATATCTAATGGCGCAAATCAATAGGTTTGGTGGAAATATTTCCCGAACCGCTGAATTTGTAGGTATGGAACGTTCGGCCTTACATAGAAAATTACGCGCTCTCGGGGTCAATTCCTCAGAGAGACAAACCGCTAAAGCCGAAACCAACTAACAGGACCAAAATGAAAGTTATAATATGTGGCGCAGGTCAGGTCGGATACGGTATTGCGGAACGTTTGGCCGCTGAAAATAACGATGTCGCTGTAATCGATAATTCTCCCGAACTCGTACAAAGGGTCAATGATACCCTGGATGTTCGTGGGTATTTAGGTCATGGCGCGCATCCTGTTACCTTAGATGAGGTAGGCGCGAAAGACGCTGACATGATCATAGCTGTCACATTGTATGATGAAGTGAACATGGTCGCCTGTCAGGTGGCCCATTCTCTTTTTGGCATTCCCACTAAAATCGCCCGTATTCGTGCCCAAACCTACTTAGAGCCTCATTGGCAAGATCTCTTCACAAGAGACCATATGCCGATTGATGTGATTATCTCACCAGAAATCGAAGTCGGTGAAATGGTGATGCGCCGCTTAGGCTTGCCGGGCGCTTTTGAAACTGTCAATTTTGCAGAAGGTGACGTAACATTCATTGGCGTGAGCTGTGATGAAGATTGCCCCATCGTAAACACCCCTTTAAGACAATTATCAGAGCTATTCCCTGACCTAAAAGCAATTGTTGTTGCAGGCACCAGAAACGGCACATTATTCGTACCCAAAAGCGATGATTCTTTACTACCTGGTGACGATGTCTACATTGTTGCTAAAACATCTGAAGTACAGCGTACTCTAAAAATCTTCGGCCATCAGGAAAAAACCGCTCAACGTGTGATCATTGCAGGTGGCGGCAATATTGGTCTCTATGTTGGTAACAAAATAGAAGAAAGCGCTAGCAACCGCCGCGCTAAAATTGTCGAGCTTGACCGAGAACGCGCTATTGAAATCGCTGAAAAATTAGATCGAACTGTCGTCCTCAATGGCAGTGCTCTAAACGAAGAGATCTTAAAAGAAGCCGATGTCACCTCATCCGACACATTGATCGCAGTCACTAATGATGATCAGGTTAATATCCTTTCATCCGTTCTGGCCCGGCGTTTGGGGTGTGAGAGAAATCTCTGTCTTGTTAACAACATGTCTTACATGCCATTGGTCCGTTCACTAAATATTGGTGACAGTATCAATCCAAGAGCGATTACGGTGTCTCGTATTTTGCAGCATGTAAGACGCGGTCGCATCAGAGGTGTTCATTCCGTTCACAATGGCTCTGGCGAAGTCATCGAAGCTGAAGCGTTAGAAACTTCTCCCTTAATTGGAGTGCCCTTAAAAGAATTACAATTACCACCTGGTATTCGTATTGGCGGCATTCATAGGAAAGGCGAAGTTATCATCCCCAATGGTGAAACTGAAATTATCGCCAATGACAGAATTATCATTTTTGCTTTAACTGAAAGTGTGCGCCAAGTAGAACATCTCTTCCGTGTGAGTCTTGAATATTTTTAAAAAAGACAATAAAGGCAGGTTATAAGTGCGACGATTGCTAGGCCGGTTTCAAGTGGAAAACTGAAAGCACATTAAAAAAGGCATCTGAAGCACAAATATGCGGATGCTTTAGGCCGGTTGTTAATGGGCAACCTAAAGGTCCATAAAAAAAGAAGCATCTGAAGCACGAAAAAAGAACCTGATTGATTAAAAATGAATGGCCATGCACTAGGATATATTTATGGATGGGGGTTAGCCCTGTTCTCTCTTACGGTTATCCCGCCTCTCATCATTGCCCTTGCAAATAATGAAGGGCTTCCCTTGGCCGCATTCCTTGTGACAGGCATTGCTTCAGGCTTTTTGGGTGGTTCACTCATCATCGCGTTAAAGGGGAGAAGTATCGAGGTCTCCCGCCGTGAAAAGATAGTCTTAGTTTTAGCTCTATGGGTAACTTTTTGTTTAATCAGCGCCATTCCCTTTGAGGCATCAAATGCTATTCCAAGTCGTCTGAACGCCATTTTTGAGGCCGCTTCAGGTTTAACCACCACAGGGGCCACAATTTTAGAGCAAATCACCAACCTGCCCAAATCAATCATCTATTGGCGAGCCCAGCTACAATGGGTAGGTGGCTTCATAACTCTTTTTACAATCACCTATGCCCTTGTTCGATTTATGGGGGCTGAACGGGTTACCAAAGAGATCTATAAATCATCAAACTCGATAAATGATGAACTACTCCATCTCTTTACAACCTTAAGACTTATTATCCCGGTTTACTTAGGGCTAACAATCCTTGTGCTGTTATTTTTACTCCTAAGCAGCATTCCCATATTTGATGCCATCTGCTTAGCTCTTTCAACTGTCTCAACAGGCGGGTTCATGCCAAGAGATGGCACCCTATCAACATATGGCAACATCCATATATTCTGGTTTATGAGTGTAATGATGTTTCTAAGCTCAGTCAGCATCTTATGGGTGAGTTATCTATTCAAACAAGAATGGCTGAATTTGAGGAAATTTAGTGAACCGCTTTGGGTCGGCGGATCAATGCTTTTTCTTGCATTGATAATGATCATACTCAAATTAACCTTCGATGAGGGACGGGAGTTTTCTGGTTTTTATAAAGAAACAGCCCACTCTCTTATCAACGCGGTCTCGCTTATCTCAACAACAGGCTTTGCCGCAAGCACCAATAGCTTTGAACATATCTCTCCTGCTATTGCCATTATTCTAATGATCATCGGCGGCGGCGTTCTATCAACAGCTGGTGGCATCAAATTCACACGCATCATAATGATGTTCCGCCAATCGAACAGAGAATTACGCTCACTTATTTATCCCCACGAAGTCAGGCCGCTATATCTGAGTAACGAAAATAAAGACCATCTCTTTATCTCTACTGTATGGGTGATCTTCAGCTTAACAATTCTGGTTATTATCTCTTTAGCAGCCATATTGTCTTATTACGGCATGGGGCTAGAAGAAGCATTTTTCGCTGCAACCGGAATGGTCTCAAATTGCGGCGCTTGCTATCAACAGATGGCCTATGTACACCTCGATAAAACAATACCGCTTATCGAATTAGCTCAGCCAGCCAAAATAGCGATGATCATAGGAATGATTGTCGGAAGACTAGAAATACTCATCATCATCAGCCTCTTCAATATCTCCTTCTGGAGGCATTGATATAAATTAACAATAGCGTTGAACACTTATAAAATGAACTATACGAAGAAGGAGTTCAGCCCTTTTCGGGCTGAAGGACATGACGCAAAGTGGATGCTGTGTGGGCATCTGAAGCACAAAAGAACCGTCCGGTGTTGGCACCGCCCCATCGGAGGCCTTTTGCTTTCAGCAAAAGAATAGCCGTGAGATAGAAAAATGAGCAGAACCATCTACGTAAATGGATGTTATCAAACCTATAATAATGCCTTGCTCCATGTGGAAGATAGAGCGACCCTTTTTGCAGATGCCGTCTATGAAGTCATTGAGGTCAAAGATGGCAAGCAAGTTGATCAAGTCCCTCATTTAAAAAGATTAGAGCGATCTTTAAAAGAAATCAGATTAGAAACCGACTTTTCTCTCAACACCATTCCGTTCATCATCAGAGAAAGTATCAGGCGCAACAGAGTTAAAAACGGATTTGTATATATCCAAGTCTCAAGAGGAGCGGCCAAAAGAGATTTTATTTTTCCAAGTGAGACGACACCTGCAACATTAATAATATACGCTCGCTCTAAAAACCCACTTAAATTAGACCAAAAATCCAAAACAGGTATCAAAGTCATTACCCATCCAGATTTAAGATGGAAACGCCCTGATATAAAAACAACTGGTCTTTTAGCAAGTGTGCTCGCAAGACAAACAGCGAGTGAGCAGGGAGCCGAAGAAGCCTGGCTCTATAATGAAGAAGAACGAATAACAGAAGGCGCGGCGAGTAATGCTTGGATTGTGACCAATGAGGGCGAGCTCATCACTCATCCTGCTACCCAAGCCATTCTAAAAGGAATTACTAGAGAAGGAGTTATGAGATGCGCCAAAGAGCTAAACCTGACCTTTATAGAGCGCCCTTTTTCAATCGAGGAAGCCAAAACAGCTAAAGAGGCATTTATTACAGCTGCGACTAATCTTGTGATGCCAGTGACACAAATAGACGAAAAACCTGTGAATGATGGCAAATCTGGTCTAATTTCCCTTAAATTAAGAGAAATATTCCATGAATTTGCCCAAATATCCCATTAAGGCATGTCAATTCACAGAAAAAATCTCTGTGAGGGCTATGATTATCTCTAACATGAGAGATACTGAAGAATGATTTGAATAGAAAACTGGACAAAGAAATTTAAATCAACTTAATATTCTGTGTTCCTAAAGTAAATTGCCACAACAAATAAATGGAAATAATATGGCTAGCGATAAAAATCAAAATCTACAGGACGCATTCTTAAACAATGTGAGAAAAAGCAAAACACCACTAACTATTTTTTTAGTCAACGGGATAAAACTTCAGGGTGTGGTGACGTGGTTTGATAATTTCTGTGTTTTATTACGCAGAGACGGTCATTCACAATTGGTCTACAAACATGCGATTTCAACCATAATGCCAGGTCAACCTGTCTCTATGTTTGAAGGTGAGCCAGTCGCTGAAGAGACAACAGAATAAACGGGCGTCTCTTTTACAATTTAAAAAGCCATCTCCCATCACAGATTTTGTATAAATCATGTTTTGGGATCTAGCTTTTATTTGACTAAAACATCAGCGGTCTTACACTTATTTTATAAGTGATGTGCTTTATCTCACAAACCCGCATTACTTTGGTGAACAACGAAACAATCTAAAATTAATTTTATTCAAGCGAGTGGAAAAATAACAAAACAATCAAACCAGGACCAATTTTCATCCTCTAAAAACACTGCGAACAAAAATACGGTTCAATTCCAAATCGAAGAAGAACCCGCAGTCCAAACCACTCTGCTTGTCCCTTTTGAAAATAAAAGTTCTAAAAATAAAACAACTGACCTTGATGCACGCCCCATAGAAGATCGTATGGAAGAGGCGCTGGGCTTGGCTGAAGCCATTGAGCTAGAAGTAAACGCCTCTATCAAAGTCCCTTTAGAGACTATCCGCTCTTCCACCCTTTTTGGCAAAGGCAAGGTTGAAGAACTAAAAGAAATTATAGCTGACAATCACTCAGAACTAGTCGTAATCGATCATAGCCTCTCTCCGGGTCAACAACGTAATTTAGAACGCGCCTGGAATGTAAAGATCTTGGATAGAACCGGTTTAATCCTAGAGATATTCGGACGAAGGGCAGCCACAAGGGAAGGGCGCCTCCAAGTTGACCTCGCCCACTTAAATTATCAAAAATCTCGCCTTGTTAGATCATGGACCCATCTAGAGCGCCAAAGAGGTGGCCAAGGCTTCATGGGCGGCCCTGGTGAAACCCAATTAGAAGCAGATAAACGCCAACTCCAAACCAGAATTCTAAGCCTGAGTAAGGAACTCGAAAAGGTTAAAAAAACCAGAGAGCTACACCGCAAAAAGCGCAAACAAATTCCTTATCCTATCATAGCTTTGGTTGGATACACCAATGCAGGCAAATCCACTTTATTTAATCGCCTAACAGGCGCTGAAGTTATGGCCAAAGACCAGCTTTTCGCAACCCTAGACCCGACCATGCGCTCAATCGAGCTACCTTCGGGCATGAAAGTGATCATGTCTGATACTGTGGGCTTTGTCTCAAACCTGCCAACACAATTGGTCGCCGCCTTTAGAGCCACCTTAGAAGAAGTCCTTGAGGCTGACATAATCTTGCACGTTCAAGACGCCTCAAACCCAAGCCGCGACCAACAAAAAATAGATGTCATAAAAATTCTAAAAGAACTCGGCATAAAAGAAGAAGAAGACAGTGCGCCGATTTTAGAAGTTTGGAATAAAATTGATCAATTACCCAAAGAAGATAGTAGCGAAATTGACCTAAGCGATGCTCCTACCAAAACAGAGCAGCCAGGGGAAAATTTACCCTTTCTAATCTCCGCCAAAACAGGTGAGGGCCTAGAGCAACTTCTAAACGCACTTGATAAACAGCTAGAAGAACATGAAATCAGTTTAGATTTAAAATTGAAAGCGAACGAAGGAATGATCGTAAACTGGCTCTATGAAAATGGTCAGGTTACTCAAGGAGAAACAAACCAACAAGGTGAAACTGACTATACAGTCACTTTGCCAAAAAGGTTAGCAGGCCGCTTGGAAAAACTACTTTCGACAAGAAAGACTTAAACCTCCCAACAGCCTTCACTCTTTTGTTTTTGCTTCATCCCAAAGCGCATCCATCTCTTCTAATGACGCCTCATCAAGAGAGCGCCCACTATTTAGAAGCTCTTGTTCAATATAAGAAAAACGAGAACAAAATTTATTATTCGCCGCACGCGCAGCATGCTCAGGGTCTATCTTCATATGGCGCGCCAAGTTGGTGATAACAAACATCAGATCACCAATTTCTTCCGTAAGCTTTGCTTGTGAACGAACAGAAAGCTCTTTCTCTTCGTCTTGCTCCTCCCGCTCTTGTTGAGCGTGGCTATAAGCCTCACGAACCTCCTGCAACTCTTCTTCTATTTTATCAAAAACAAAAGACGCATCAGGCCAATCAAAACCAACTTTTGCAGCTTTGTTCTGCAATTTAACAGCACGTGTTAATGCAGGCAGACCAACAGGAATATCATCTAAAATTGAAGCGTTAGCTTGTTCGCTCCTTTCCTTAGCTGATTTCTCTTGCCTTTTTATCCGGTCCCACATGACCTTTATTTCTTGGTCAGATTTAAAATCATCATCCCCAAAAACATGCGGATGCCGGCGAACAAGTTTTTCAGAAATAGCTTGAACAACATCATCAAAAACAAAAGCCTCTTCTTCAGAAGCCATCTGAGCGTGATACACAACCTGAAACAACAAATCTCCAAGCTCTTCACAAAGATCACTTTTATCACCACGATCAATGGCATCCACCACCTCATAAGCTTCTTCAATTGTGTAAGGGGAGATTGATTTAAAATCTTGTTTTAAATCCCAAGGACAGCCACCTTGTGGATTACGCAATTGCGCCATGATGGCAATCAAATCATCTAGAGTATAGCGCGTCTTAATTAAATCCTTAGCCATTGAGCAAATCCCTAAAATCACAAATGAATAAATCTATATTGATGAAAATATAAAAAAAGGACACCCCTAAAAAGGGATGTCCTCTTTATAATCAATTTGAATAATGAGCTATAAATCAAAATATAAATTCATAACTCACCCAAAAAGAGATGAAGATTATTCTTTATCTTCCTGAACTTCAGCTTCCGCTTCTTCTATAGAGGCTTCTTCTACAGCTTCATCTTCACTGTCATCATCTTCAGATGGCCCAGCGCCTTCTTCAAACAACTCTTCAGCGTCCACAGCTTCTTCTTCATCTTCAAATTTATCAAGTGTCACATCTTCACCGCGTGCTTGGCGCTCAGCTTCTTCTTCTGTACGAGCCACATTGATGTTAACATTCACTTCCACTTCAGGGTGAAGGCTCACAAGCACTTCATGCACACCCAAAACTTTAATTGGGCGGTTAAGTAGAATTTGGTTACGATCAATTTGAATGCCATTTTCACAAATAGTTTCAGCAATATCGCGTGAGCTAACAGAGCCATAAAGTTGGCCTGTATCACCAGCTTGACGAATAGCAATAAATGTTTCGCCAGAAATTTTCTCACCAACTTTACTTGCTTCACCTTTTAGCTCTAGATTACGAGCTTCAAGTTCAGCCTTTTGAGCATCAAAATGGGCTTGGTTCTTATCATTGGCGCGAAGGGCTTTACCTTGCGGTAAAAGGAAGTTACGAGCAAAACCATCTTTAACAGTTACAGTTTCGCCCATTTGGCCAAGTTTACGAATTCTCTCGAGTAGAATAACTTTCATGGAAATCTCTCTTAAACGCGCAAAAATGCGCTGCGTTAAAATTAAAAACTTAAGAAAGAGGGAGAAGGGAATGAGGCGGCAGTGAAATCTACCATCTAAAATCATTCGCTGTCCCGCTTTCGCGGTTAGAGCCAAAAGAAAAACGTTATTTCATTTTTAGCCCAACTAAACTCTTCACTTAAAAGAGTTTTGGTATTTTAAAATGACCCAGCAGATTATGCTGGGTCATAAACTTAAATCAGCTATTAGCTAATCACGTAAGGAAGCAAACCAAGGAAACGAGCACGTTTGATGGCTTTTGCTAATTCACGTTGTTTCTTAGCAGATACTGCAGTAATGCGAGAAGGAACAATCTTACCGCGCTCTGAAATAAAGCGCTGAAGAAGTTTCACATCTTTATAATCAATTTTCGGAGCATTATCTCCAGAAAATGGGCATGTTTTACGGCGACGATGAAACGGACGACGCACTGGTAATTGAGCTATATTCTGCATCGATTAATCCCTTCCTCTTGAATCGCGGTCACCACCACGATCACCTCTATCGTCTCCACGACCACGGCCACCACGGCGATCATCACGATCACTCTTGCGCATCATAGCTGATGGACCTTCCTCATGTTCGTCAACACGAATTGTCATGAAACGTAGCACATCAGTAGAAATGCTCATCTGACGCTCCATTTCTGCAATAGCAGCAGGTTCAGCATCAATATTGAGAAGTGTGTAGTGTGCTTTACGGTTTTTCTTAATCTTGTAAGCAATTGGTTTAATGCCCCAATATTCATTCTTGAGGATTTTACCATTACCTTTTTCTAGGACCGTCTTTAATTCTTCAATCAACGCATCAACTTGCGCTGTTGAAAGCTCCTGACGACCAAGGAGCACATGCTCATAAAGTGGCATGGGCAGAGCCTTTCTATTTTAAGTTACTGAACTAACCCAATGCAAAGCCTTTAACGAGCCTAGTGAAAGGCCCTTAGTGCGGTTGCTTTGTGGGCAACTGAAGCACAACTAAAAAGTTAACTCGTATTGAGTGAAGACACCTAATAAGCAACGAGCTTAAAAGTTCAGCCTCCAACTGAATCAGTCCAAAAAAGGCTGTATATGAGAAAAAAACACAAAATGCAAAGGAAAATTACCCTCAAAACCTCAAAAATTATGAGAATTTCACGAATTGCCCCTCAAGAAGCACTTGCAATTTAGATCTAGAGACGATTAATAGAGCAAACTTAAATTTTGTCAAATAAACGGTAAGGAAGAATATGTCCATAGCATTCACTTTTCCAGGGCAAGGAAGCCAACAAGTTGGCATGGGTAAAGATCTGGCTGACAGCTATCAAGCCGCTCGTGATGTGTTTAATGAAGTTGACGAAGCTTTGGGAAAAAGCCTTACAAAAATTATGTGGGACGGCCCAGCGCAAGACTTAACCTTAACAGAAAATGCTCAACCAGCCCTAATGGCGGTCTCTATTGCCGTTATGCGGTGTTTGGAAAGTGAATTTGGCTTTGATTTAGCCTCGAAGGTGAAATATGTCGCCGGTCACTCTTTGGGAGAATATTCAGCTCTAGCAGCAGCTGGAACCTTTTCCTTAAAAGATACAGCCCAACTTTTAGCCATTCGCGGCAAATCAATGCAAGCAGCTGTTCCCGTCAATGAAGGCGCAATGGCAGCACTTCTCGGACTTGATTTGCCTGATGCAATCAAACTCGCTGAAAAAGCTAGCCAAAATGAAGAAGGCGGCACTGAAGTCTGCACAGCAGCCAATGACAATGCCCCAGGCCAAGTCGTGTTAAGTGGCCAGAGAAGCGCTGTAGAGCGTGCAGTCGAGCTAGCAAGTGAATTTGGTGCAAGACGCGCAGTTCTCCTCGATGTAAGCGCACCGTTCCATTGCTCACTCATGCAACCGGCAGCAGACGCGATGCAAGATGCTCTTTCAAACACAGAGATGAATGATCCAGTTGTTCCACTCGTTGCCAACACATTGGCCAGTGCTGTAACGGACAAAGAAGCAATCAGAGAAGGACTTGTAAACCAGGTAACAGGCCAGGTCCGCTGGAGAGAGTCAGTTGAATTTATGGCTGCAAATGGCATTACAACCCTTTATGAAGTTGGCTCAGGCCGTGTCCTAACAGGGCTAGCACGCCGTATTGAGCGTAGTTTAGAAGCCAATTCAATTGGGTCACCAGAAGACATTAAGAGTGCTTCTGAAAGCCTTTAAAATACAAAGAACTTAAAAGTAAGATGATCGTTACACAAATCATCAAATATAATAGTTAAGTAGTGAAAAGTGAGAATTAAATGTTTGATCTAACAGGTAAAACAGCCCTTGTGACAGGTGCATCAGGTGGCATCGGTGAAGCCATTGCAAAAACATTGCATGATCAAGGTGCTACAGTCGCCATTTCAGGTACACGCCGTGAAAAACTAGAAGAAGTGGCAAGCTCGCTTAATTCTGACCGTGTTCACGTAACACCATGTAACCTCAGCGACAGAGACGCTGTAAATGCTCTCATTGGCCAAGCTGAAGACGCTATGGGCAAGGTTGATATCCTGGTCAATAACGCAGGCATCACAAGAGATAACCTTTTCATGCGTATGAAAGACGATGAATGGGATGATGTGATCGCAGTTAACCTAACAGCAGCCTTTACCTTAATGCGCGGCGCCATTCGCGGCATGATGAAAAACCGCTCTGGCCGCATCGTTAACATCGCCTCAATCAGTGGTGTTATTGGCAACCCTGGCCAGCCAAACTATTCAGCAAGTAAAGCAGGCCTTGTTGGCATGTCTAAATCACTAGCGAGAGAAATTGCGCCGCGTGGCATCACTGTTAACTGTATCGCTCCAGGCTTCATCACAACACCTATGACAGGTGAGTTAAACGAAAAACAAGTTGAACAAATTGCACAAGCTATTCCATCGGGCACATTTGGTGAGCCAGATGACATTGCAGCGGCTGTTCTTTACCTAAGTTCAGATGAAGCAAAGTACATGACAGGCCAAACATTGCATATTAATGGGGGAATGGTGATGGTTTAAGACCAAACACCCTCTTGCACAAAATTTTAAATGGTGCTAGCGAAAGGACCTGAAACGATACAAAAAACTCAAAATATTGCCTAAATAATAGAAAATGGCACAAACTTAAGTTTAATTTTTTGCTTAAAACAGCGGAAAAGCCGTGAAAATAATTATTTAAATTGATTTTGGGGGGGCTATAAAGTAGTCAATCTTTATAGACCTAATAAACGGAATATCTCAAAGCCTGTATCCAAACTTAAAGTTTCATAAGTTTGGACAAAAAAGACTTTGAATAATTGAGCGAAATCAAAAGAGTGATAAGACTTAAAAAACTTAAGTCAGACATTCATTTGGTTTTTTAATACAAAGACCTTAAATAAATAATCATGAGGCAGAAATATGAGTGACATTGCAGGACGCGTCAAAAAAATCGTCATCGAGCACCTAGGTGTAGAAGACGACAAAGTTGTCGAAAATGCGAGCTTTATCGATGATCTTGGCGCTGATAGCTTGGATACAGTTGAGCTTGTTATGGCTTTTGAAGAAGAATTTGGATGTGAAATTCCAGATGATGCAGCTGAAACAATCCAAACTGTTGGTGACGCTGTTAAGTTTCTAGAACAAGCTTCTGCTTAATTTACTAAGCATATGATTTGATAAAGGCCCGGGCATTTGAAGAAAAGCCTGGCGCCTTTTTCATATTGAACTAAAAAATTTTAATAGTTTAGACCGTAAATTATACAGCTGCATCAGCTTTCATTCTTGAGTAATCAGATCACTCATTTTAAAAGAATGGCTTAGCACAAGAGGACTGACATCCTCATTCAGCTTGTCTAATAAACATAAGGTCAATCTTCAACAATGGGAGGGGAGCAGTCATGCGACGTGTTGTTGTCACAGGGCTAGGAATTGTATCGCCACTAGGTGTCGGTGTAGATCATTGTTGGGATAGACTAATCAAAGGCGAAAATAGCGCCACAAAAATCGATCAATTCGATGCCTCAGATCTAGCCTGTCAAATCTATTGCCCCATTCCAAGAGGCGATGGTGAAAACGGCACTTATAACCCAGACAAATATTTATCAGCGAAAGACCAACGCAAAGTAGATGAGTTCATCACCTATGCTATCGCTGCTGCTGAAGAAGCCATTAAAGACGCGGGCTGGGAAGCAAAAACAGAAGAAGACAGCTTTAGAGCAGGAACATTAATCGGCTCTGGTATCGGTGGCTTGCAAGGTATTGAGCAAGCTTCGCATCTATTCGCAGAAAAAGGCCCAAGACGCTTAAGCCCCTTCTTTATTCCAGGGCGTTTGATTAATTTAGCATCTGGCCATGTTTCAATTCGTCATAATTTAAAAGGCCCTAACAGCTCTGTTGTAACGGCTTGTTCAACTGGCTCACATGCCATTGGTGACGCAGCCAGGCTTATCGCCCTAGACGACGCTGATATGATGATTGCCGGTGGCACAGAGTCACCTCTTTGCCGCTTAGCGATCGCAGGATTTTCCTCTTGTAAGGCTCTTTCAACCAACTTTAACGATAGCCCAGAAAAAGCCTCACGCCCTTATGATGTAGATCGCGATGGATTTGTGATGGGTGAGGGCGCTGGTATCGTTGTCCTTGAAGAATATGAAAAAGCTAAAGCACGCGGCGCGAAGATTTATGCTGAAATCATCGGCTATGGCCTCTCTGGCGATGCTTATCACATTACAGCACCATCAGAAGATGGCTCAGGTGCCTTTAGATGTATGGAAGCCGCTCTAAAACGCTCCGGTATCGATGCAAGTGAAATAGATTATGTAAACGCTCACGGCACCTCAACACCAATGGGTGATGAAATCGAATTGCGTGCTGTAGAACGCCTCTTTGACGGCGCAACGGATAATTTACATATGTCTTCAACCAAATCAGCCATTGGCCACTTGCTTGGCGCTGCTGGTGCAGTTGAAAGCATCTTTTCCGTGAAAGCGATTGAAAAAAATATCGCACCACCAACATTGAACTTGGATAACCCATCCGTTGAGACCAATATTAATTTATGTGCTCACGAAGCGGTTGAAAAAGAAATCAACATTGCATTGAGTAATTCATTTGGATTTGGCGGAACAAACGCCTCATTGATCTTCAAACAAGCCGATTAAGCGCTAAATTATGTTCAATAAAGACCATTAGATATAATTGTCGAAAAAAGGACTTAATTTTAGGTCTGACTATCAAAATGGGATAATATTTAAGTTTCGGGCAATTTAAAAAATAATCACAAACACATCAGTGTTACATTTTAATTGTAATCTGTGATATTCAGTTTAATTGTCGATAACAAAATTTGAAATTTTCTTATTTAAGTAAATTTCACCCCCCTTACCGATGACAGAGTTTAAGAGTGGATCCATGTCTGTGAATAATGGTTTTGATTGGGATAATTCAGGTGCTAACCAAGGTCGTGGCACGACCAGAAAACAAGGACGTCGTGGATATAGCACCATGCCCCGCAGCCCAGCAGAAACTTTAGAACCAATGCGCGCATCAGAACCTCCTGTGATTTACCGTAAAAAAAGAGAATATCACCAAACTCTCGTTTTCATGAGCGGCACTCTCACAACCATAGTGCTCTTGTTCGTCGCCGTTGCAGCCGCTTTCGCCTTTGCAAAATATTTGTTTGATAAACCAGGACCGCTCCCTCACTCAGATATTATCGCTATTCCTAAGGGAGAGGGCCTGAGCGCAATCGCTAATAGATTAGAGCGCAAAAATATCATCATCGATAAAAGATTATTTAAAGCCGCCGTTATGTATTTCGGGGTTCAAAATAAACTCAAAGCTGGGGAATATGAGATCCCTAAAAGCGCATCAATGCGCAATGTAATCGATCGCTTACTTGAAGGAAAATCAATCCTTCATTCATTGCCATTCCCAGAAGGCATGACAAGTCAACAACTCGTTGATCGCATGAATGCAATTGAAACCCTGTCTGGTGAGATCACTGAAATTCCAGCAGAAGGCAGCATGCTTCCTGACACCTATCGCTTCACGAGAGGGATGGACAGAACAGAACTCATTAAACGTATGCAAGCGGCCCAGGAAAAATTCATTGATAATCTATGGGATCAAAGACAACCAGACTTACCCATTAAAACAAAAGCAGAAGCTCTTACACTGGCTTCTATTGTTGAAAAAGAAACTGGTATAGCAGGTGAGCGTCCTCACATCGCAGGCGTGTTCATGAACCGCCTTAATAAAGGTATACGACTGCAATCTGATCCAACCATCATTTATGGCCTTGTTGGCGGTGTTGGCAAATTAGGCCGCGGTATTCGCCGTTCAGAAATTGACCGTCACACACCATATAACACTTATCAAATTGACGGCCTACCACCCACACCAATTGCCAATCCGGGACGTGCAGCCATCAAAGCCGTTCTTAATCCAAAAGCCACAGAAGATATCTATTTCGTAGCCGATGGTACAGGCGGCCATATATTTGCAAAAACATTAAAACAACATAATGCAAATGTCCGCAATTGGCGCCAAATTGAAAAGAAGCGTAAAGCCGAAGCTGAGGAAAGAAAGAAACAAGAAGAATTAAACAAAGAATTAGACGCTGAAAACAAAGCTTCTGAGCAAAAAAATGAAAAATCATCGCAACTAAAGAAATCTCCGGGGCAATCAAGTGGTGATATTTTTTCAAACTTAGAAGAAACCAAAGAACAAGCCGTTAGCTTCAATTCAGAACAGCTTGAAAAAGAGCCTCAGAAGCAAGAAGCCGTTGAGGCAGCAACTGTGAATACACAGCTGGCGGAAACAAACAGAATTCCTCTCCCTCTCAAAAAATAAAACAACCCCTCTGGGAAGCCATTAAAGTCTTTTCTTAGCAAAACCATTGCCACTCTCAATAGAACTTGTACATAAGCTTAACCACCTGTAATCTCTCTTTTTAAAAAAGAGGGCAGGGGTATAAAATGTCGCTAAGCAGCATGACAGGCTTTGCAAGAGCTGAGGGAAACTTAGAAGAAACTCAATGGACCATTGAATTGCGATCTGTAAATGGCCGCGGTTTAGATATGAGAATGCGTCTGCCAAATGGCTATGAAGTTCTCGATAGTCTGTTTCGAAAAACCATCTCAGAAAAACTCTCGAGGGGAAATATCTCTGTCAATTTTAATATCAAAAAAACACAGACAGAAAGCCTAACCGAATTAAATACTCTTGCATTCAATGATTTACTAAAAGCAGCACGGCAAGCCTCTGATATCTCAGGCCTACCCATGCCTGAGCTCGGCACCTTACTCACCTCACGCAATATTCTAAAGGATGTTGAAAAACAAGAAACCGATGAAAAGCTCCAAGAGTTAAACACTCATATCACCAAGAGTTTTAACTCTGCTCTGCAAGACCTCATATCCGCACGCAAAAGTGAAGGCCAAAAATTAAAAGACGTCATTAGTGAGCGTTTAAAGTCCATCAAACACCTAACAGATGCAGCAGAGAAACTTGAAGAAAGACAACCTGAAGCAATTAAAGAGCGACTAAAACAATCATTGCAAACCTTATTAGACCAAGAAAATCAAGAGCTTGATGAAAACCGCCTTCATCAAGAAGCCATGATCATTGCAACAAGAGCAGATATAGCTGAAGAATTGGATCGACTAAAAGCTCACGTTGCTCAAGCTGAAGAACTTCTTATAAAAAATGAACCAGTAGGCCGCAGATTTGACTTCTTATGTCAGGAATTTAACCGGGAAGCTAACACGATCTGTTCTAAATCGAATGCAAAAAAATTGACATATATTGGTTTGGAATTAAAAAACATAATAGATCAATTGCGCGAACAGGTACAAAATATTGAATAAGAGCTTCAACAATTCAAAAGATATCGAACGCCGAGGCTTAATGTATGTTTTATCCTCTCCCTCAGGAGCTGGAAAAACATCCATTGCCACAAAACTCATCAGTCAGGACGAACATATTTCAATGTCAATTTCCATGACAACCAGAAAACCACGCCCTGGTGAAGTAGACGGTAAAGACTACATCTTTGTCTCAAAAGATGAGTTTAATCAGGCCATAGAAGATAATCAGCTTTTAGAATGGGCCGAAGTCTTTGGTAACTATTATGGAACACCAAGAGAAGCTGTCGAGAACCAATTAAAAGAAGGGCGAGATGTTCTCTTTGATATAGATTGGCAAGGCACACAGCAACTCCACGAAAAAGTTGGCAACGATTTAGTGCGGTTATTCATCCTCCCACCCTCAGTGAATGTTCTTGAAGAACGTCTAAAGCGTCGGGGGCAAGATGAAGACCATATAGTGCAAGCACGCATGAAAGAGGCCGCAAATCAGATCAGTCATTGGGCCGAATATGATTACGTCATCATCAATGAAAATTTGGATGAAAGCTTAAGCGAAGTGCAAAACATCTTAAATGCCGAACGTTTAAAGAGAGAACGGCGAGTGGGCCTATCAGCCTTTGTCCGCAATATGACCAATAAAATGGAATAAAAAAGGCTCGCTAGTTCATTTGAATTAGCGAGCCTTTTTTAGATTTTAAAATCTTACGCAGCTGTTTCTTTTAAATAAGCAGCTGTAGATTCTCTATTTGCTTCCATGCCTTTTTGACCTTGCTTCCAGTTCGCAGGGCAAACTTCACCATGTTGCTCCGTAAATTGCAGTGCATCCACCATACGGATCATTTCTTCAACATTACGGCCAAGTGGCAAATCATTCACAACCATGTGACGAACAATACCTTCAGCGTCAAGCAAATAGCTCGCACGGTAAGTCACACCAGCATCAGCTAAAATACCAAGCTCTGATGAAAGCTCACGTTTAATATCTGCAATCATAGGGAATTTAACTTCACCAATGCCACCATCATTAATATCAGTTCTACGCCAAGCCGCATGACAATGCGCACTATCAACTGAGGCCGCTATAACTTTAACATTACGCTTTTCAAATTCAGGGATTAAATGATTGAATGTCACAATCTCTGTTGGACAAACAAAAGTAAAATCTAACGGATAGAAAAAGACAACAGTATGTGACTTTTCACCATACTCATGAACATTAAATTGATCGACAATTTCACCATTAGAAAGAACAGCAGGCGTGTTCACTTCTGGGAATTTTCGTCCCACCATAACCATAATTTAATTTCCTTTTAAATTGAAAAAACTTCAGCAGTTACTTAGCTAAGAATGGGAACAAATACAACCAACATCTGCAAACTTAAACAGATCAAAAGTCGCAGGAAAAAGTGATTATTTTTTAAGCAAAACCAATAATTTAGCTCATCTCTTCTAATGCAAGAGCAAGCCTACAATAATCTTCCCAATCCAAAGTTTCTGCGCGTACCGTCGGGTCAATTTCTAGGTGAGATAAAACACTTAAAATATCCTTAGAAAGTGATTTTAAGCTGGCTCGTAACATCTTTCTTCTTTGTCCAAATGCGGCCGCTGTAACCTTACTTAGCATTGCTGGCGACGGGTTATATTTCAGCTCAACTTTAGGCCGCAACTGTACAATCGCTGATGATATTTTAGGGGGCGGGGTAAAAGCATCTTTAGGAAGCCGATAAACAATCTCAGTATCACAGCGCCAATTTGCTAATACACTCAATCGCCCATAAGCCTTTGAGCCTGGTTTGGCAACAATACGTTCCGCTACTTCTTCTTGAAACATTAAAGTCATACAAGAAATCGGCAAAGGCCAATCAAGTTCAAGCCAGTTCGTCAATAAAACCGTGCCAATATTATAAGGAAGATTAGAAACCAGCTCAAAGGGCTGCTCAAAATGATCAAGCGAAAGTCCTAGATCAAGGGCTGTCCAATCAATTTGAAGAGCATCTCCCATTTGAATATCTAAATGTCCATGAGCTTGTGAAGCAAGGTCATGCAGTATCGGTAAAACCCGATCATCTCGTTCAATCACAAGCAACCGGTCAACGCCCTCCATTAAAAGGCCGCGTGTTAACCCCCCAGGACCTGGGCCAATTTCAACAAACTGAACACCAGGTCTCGCCTCAGCTAGGCGCGCAATTTTCCGAGTGATATTCAAATCGAGTAAAAAGTTCTGTCCAAGAGATTTTTTAGCCCGCAATCCGTGGGCTTCAATAATGTCTTTTAAAGGCGGCAAATCATTTAACAAAGGGCTCATGAATTCGCCTCTAAATTAGTCGCCGAATGATCCCTCATCTGCGCAGCCATTTTCAAAGCAGCTATAAAACTATCAGGCTTCGCATCTCCGGTCCCGGCAATATCAAGCGCCGTACCATGATCCGGTGAGGTCCGTATAAAGGGGAGCCCAAGCGTCACATTAACACCATCATCAAAACTAAGCGTCTTAATAGGGATCAAACCTTGGTCATGATACATCGTAACAGCAGCATCATAGTTGGCACGAGCTCTAGGGTGAAAACATGTATCAGCAGAATAGGGGCCAGTAACATTTAACCCATCAGCACATAAGTCTTGAACAGCTGGTTCAATTATCTCAATTTCAGTGCGACCTATCGTTCCATCCTCACCCGCATGAGGGTTTAATCCAGTAACAATAATATGAGGTGCCTTTATCCCAAAGCGTTCCTCCAAATCCTTAGCTAAAATATGCGTTGTCTCTTTGATGAGACCCTTCGTCAATAGCGAGGGAACATCAGCAAAGGGAACATGTATCGTCACCGGAACAACACGCAATTCATCAGAAGCAAGCATCATAACTGGCTGTCTTTCAAAACCAAAAATATCCTTAGATAATGAGGCCAAGTATTCTGTATGACCAGGAAATTCAAAACCAGCGCTATATAAATTACCTTTATGAATAGGAGCCGTCACAATTCCTGATGCAAAGCCGTTATGAATATCTTCTATAGAACTACGAATAACTTCTATCACAAATGAGGCATTGTCAGCATTCAATTGTCCCGCCTCAACATCACTGACAGAAACACCACATTTTCTAACTGGTAATGATGATGAAAAAAACGAAGCAACTTCATGAATTTGCGTTTCATCAATTTCTTGAAATGAAATCTCCAAATTAAGCTGCTTGGCTCTCTCTTCTAATATTCCTTTGTCCCCTTGCACATAAAAAGGAGAAAGATTGAGAGTATTCCTTTGTTCAAAGGCCTTAAGAATAACATCCGGACCAATACCCGCAGGCTCACCTATTGAGACAACAAGAGGCTTATTTTGAAATTGAGACATATGAATTTTTCATTTCATATTTGCAGCAAATATAAGAATATCAAAAAAGAGTATCATTTGAAGAACAAACAAAAACTAATTCCGATATTCAATATGCGCATCCTGACGTATATCACTTAAATACCGTTTAGCCCGAAGTTGAAAAGCCTTTTGACGCATCTCACCTAACGCCTTAGTGCGTTGCTTATCATCGATGCTAACTTGTTGTCGGTCGCAAACAGCATACATCTCAAGCCCCTTGCTACTCGGCTGAGGCGGAGTAATTTGCCCAACCTTCATATCACTTAAAATAATATTGATAGGAGAGGGCAGCTCATCAAGGGTCTTCTTACCTAAATTTACATAAGTTGCCTTTTTATAAGGCGCAAGAAGTGATTTCATATTCGAACAACCACTAAAACGTTTGCGAATAGCATCAGCTTCAACATATTGCTTAACAACTTGAGATTGATCTCTTTGACTAGCTATTGATAAAACAATTTGAACTAATTTAAATTGCGTCTTTTTATTTTTTAATTGCTCATCATTGAGGCCAAGCTTTTGCTCAACATCCCTATCAGAAAAAGAAACATCACGGCCAAATTTTCTGCGTACCAATTGTTGCCACGCCATACTAGCTCTTATTTTTTCTTTGAAAGTAGAAGCTCCAACACCGCGCGAAGCTAACATAGAATAGAATTTTTTCTTAGCAACCGCCGGTTTGTCTTTTTTATTATTACGCTGAGCTATCCTAGAAATTTGCCCATCTAAAACAGTATCACTAATGACAATATTCTGTTTTTTAGCAAAACTAATTTGTAATCTCTCATTAATAAGTTCTTCAAGCACCTTTTTCTTCAAGCCCGCTGACAGTCCACGACGAGCTTCATTTTGTAAGCGTTTCACAAATCTTTTTTGAAGTTTAGCAACTTCTTCCTTACTCGTTGGACGAGCCTCTTGAATATAAGCACGCCAACGATCTTGTGTTGATTTCGCTTTTAATTTTGCTCTAATTCGTTTTGCAAGTTCTGGTGATGACATCAAATGAAAATTCATTCTCTGACGAATGTGGAAATCAGTTATTGGACTATCTTCAACAAGAACGCGTATCTTGTGAGAACCGCCTGCAATAGATGAAGCAGGCATCATAGATGTACAAATAAGTAAAAAAAGAAGGAAATTAAAATATCTCATATCTGTCCAAAGCGTGAAGTAAGATCTTAAAATTATATGATGCCAAATTAAGCAACATAAAACAATTTATCTACAAAACCATGTCACTACAGTGGCAAGACAAATTGGATAAAAATCAATTTTAAGTTAGTTACTTGAATTACCTGATTTTGAAGACGGGCCAATTTGTGTTTGCGTACCAAACTCACCTAAATGCTTCAATGTAAAGAAAACTTTCACAGAACGATCCGGATCAATATCACGATCATCAATAAATGATTCATTATAAGATACCGATAATGAGAAACATTCATCAGAATATTCTAAACCAATATAATCAGAAACTCTAAAGTCATCTTCAAGGTCATACCGAATACCACCAATAAGAGACCAATATTGAGTAAGTTTCAAACGAGCGTTCGCTAAAATTTCCTGCTCATCAGAAATTAAATTAGAAGGATCACCTTTAACAAAAGCATAGTTCAGCTGACCACTTAGAGGTCCAGTAATAAAGCTTGCATAAACATCCTGACGTCTAAGGTCAAAATCTTTATCAGAGAAACGGCTTTGTGAGACGAGAGTTAAATTCTCATTTGGTCTTAGATAAAGTCCACCAACAAAGTCTGATTCATCTCTCTCTAAACCAGAATTATTAATTTGAGCGTTTGGATCAAGAGCATAAGCATTGTCACCATCAAGATGATAACTCTGACCAATAACAGCTCTCATATAACCACCAGTGTAATTCTGCAAAGTATATTGAACACCAATATTCGCTCTCGTACCTGTTTCAATACGATCATAGCCAGAAAACTTATCTAAATCGAAAAGCAAAGTATCATCAAAAACCAAACTTTGAGCATCTTCATTAGAAACTGAAAGCTGATCTTTACGGCTTAAGTCACTGCGTGTCACAATTTGAGCAATCGGCTCAATAACATGAGATGCGCCTTGTGTATGAGCTACAAATGGGAAGCGATACTCCAAACCACCCGAGGCAACACCACGGGTCTCAGTATCATCATCATTGAGGCCAGTATGAGGATTAGTGTAATTATTTGAGGTGTAAACATCACCGCGCAACTTAGCAAAAGGTGTAATCACCTGACCAAGTCTATCAACAAATTTACGGCGCCACGAAATATCCGCGCTTAAACGATTGCTATCAACCCCATTATCATCACGAGACAAGCTTAAAGCATTTGTATTAAAGCTTAATTCACCGCCAAGAACAGGATCCGAATAGATATAGTTATAATCAATAACAGGGTGAACAATTGATTCTGTCTCATTCGTATCATCAGATAGCAAACCACCAAACTGATAAGCATTCGCAGAGAAATAATTGCGATCCTTTTGTCCAACAAGATAGATCTTAGAAACCCGATCTTCACGTTTAATATTATCTAACTTATAGAACCGTCTGAAGGTATCATCACTTTCATAAGTGACATCCCAGCCAAAATCCCAATTGCTAGCAATTTTAAAATCACCTTCAGAAACAATTGATCCTCTAAATTTATCATCAGAAGCTGAGTCTTCAGGACGGTCAGTTTCAGAAATGCCAGCAACCTTGATATTATAGCTACCGTTTTTCAAACGATGGCGCCATTCGCCCTTGAGCAAAAAACCACGCTTTGAAAGATAACTTGGGCTAAATGTGAAATCATAATTAGGAGCAAGATTGAAATAAAATGGCGTTTCAATACCACCACCCAATTCTTTAGAATAAATAGGGCGTGGCACAAGGAAACCAGTTTGACGTTTTACCGTTTGATCAGGATGTTTGAAAAACGGCAAATAAGCGATTGGCGTACCAAAAACATCAAAAGTCGCATCTTCATAACTAATGGTTTTCTCATTTTTGTTATGAATCACTCGCTTGGCTTTAATACGCCAAAGCGGAGCATTTTTCTTCTCACAGGTCTTACAAGGTGTGAAAACACCATTTTTAAATTCAGTAATATTACCTGGCTTACGAATAGCCTGCGCTGCACCAATACGTGTCTCATCTTGAGAGACAACTTGTAGGGAGCGAATAAAACCTTCTTTAAAATCATCCGTGAGGACAATTCTCTCAGCTTTAACAAGAGCGCCATCAGGTTCTTTAATGCGAACATTACCATCAGCAACAAGTTTGCTGGTACCTCGGTCATAAATAACGTTATTAGCTAGAAGAGTGTAGTTATTATAGTAAATTTCAACATTACCACGCGCAATCACACGGTTGTTCTTATTGTCATAAATAAGATCATCCGCTTGAATAAGCATCGGTTTGTTCTGATCTACACTTGGAATGAGTTTTTCGACAGTAGGATCGTCTGATTCTTGAGCGTTTACAGCAGGAACAGTAAGGACGCCGCTAAAGGGATTAGAAATAGCAAAAGCCATGGCAAAAATGCCACCCCTTACGATATATCTGTTCAATAAAGTCATCAAACCCCTGATATTAAGAAACAATCACACATTTCAACCGAGAATACGGCAAACCAGCCCCAAACTGGCTAAAAATGTCTGATTTTCCCCCTTATCTTAAATATTCATCCCAGTTCCAAATAACGCGAAAAAACCAACTTTTTCAAGGCTAAAGTGACTTTTTTCTAGTCTTAAAGTGACTTTATCCGTCTTCTTGAAACAATAAAACCGTAATAACTAAAAAACTCCACGCAAAAAGCGGCACCCAAGTTGCTATTTCAGGTGAAACTTTGCCTGCAAGCCCAAATTGTCGAGACGTTTCCGCAAAGATAAAAAATCCAATTCCAATACACATCCCCAAAATAATCATGGATTGAATGCGTCCTAAGCGAAATGTCCTCAATGAACAGGTTGCTGCAATTAACACCATGATTGCAAGTAAAAAAGGCTTAGAAAGTAACAATTGATACTGAATCTTATAACGTGTTGCAGGTAAGCCAGCCTTACTTGCAATCTCAATAAAACTAAGTAATGCCCAACAAGACACCGTTTCCACAATAACTATACTATCTGATATCTGAGTGGGTGTTAAATCAGTACTTAATAAGTAATTTTTATGAAGT
>CAXIBI010000021.1:0-27406 GCA_964022305.1 uncultured Hyphomicrobiales bacterium
GGGTGTCTGTTAGATCTGGAATGGCATCAAGCGGTGTGTTTTGGACTGACATCCATCCAGCGACTGTAAGCGCGATTGTGCCTATAATCACCAGAAGCTGATTTTTTATGGACCAGCTGATTACCTTTGCAACAGTGGATTGTTCATTTGCCGAGGAGTTATTAGTGATCATGACCGCTTCCTCTCATTGAATGGCTACCGCGAGGGGCTTGGTTTTCTTTGGATGGTTTCTGATCTTTCTTAGCTTTTATTTTCATAACCTTGGGCCAATCGGTTGGGGGCGTTTTTTCTAGATTGTAGGGGTTGAGAGGAGCTTGCCCTAATTGGAGCCAGCGCTGATTAGAGTTGGTTGTTTTGAAGTGAGTTAAACCTTTTGATTTGTAGTAGTCTGGTTTGGCTTTAAAGAGCCATGGCTCCAGGGCTTGAGTTAGTGAATTTAAAGAGGTTCTTAATTCGCTCTTGGTTTTGGCGGCTTGGGCTTTTTTAAGAGCTGATTGTGCGTTTGTTAGAATTGGCTCAAGCTTTGTGTCTTTATATGTTGCCCATAAGAGGTTTTTTATTGAGACAGCGGGTGTTAAAAACTTTTCATCGATGTCAAAGTCTTGGGTTAGGGCTTCATGGATATAAAGGGCGGCGTCGATCATATGATCAAATTTGGCTTGGTCTGTTTTGCTTAAATTCAACTGATTTAAGGGTGTTTGCAGACGCTCTAATTTGTTGAATGACTCGCGTAATGTGCTTTCTGAATCGATTAAAAATTGCGAGGAGATGACGATTTTCTCGCCAGTTTTCAATCCGGATTTAATTTCAGAGCGGCCTCCTGTCACGAGCCCTAATTCCACGGATTTAGATTGGAATTTTCCTTGGCCAAGTGAGGTGACAACATAAGTGCCTGTTTGATCTTTTAAGATGGCTTCAGAAGGTACGCTGATGCGTTCTTCTATTTTTGTTTCGAAAACAATATCAGCATATGTGCCCGGACGCAGTGAGCCATCTTTATTATCTATGATTAACCTGACACGTCCTGTGCGAGTGGTTTCGTTCACATCGGGGTAGATATAGTCCACAGTTGAGGTCAGGGTTTTGCCAGGTAGGTTTGGGAAGTGGACCGTTGCCTTTGTTCCTTTTTTAATGAAGCCTAAGTCTTTTTCGGAAACATTGACGATGATCCAAACTGTTGTATAATCTTGGATTTTAGCAATTGTCATGCCTTTTTTAACATAGGTGCCAGGGGTTACATTTATCTCGGCTATGGTGCCGTTCTGGGTGGCGAAAAAGGGTACGTTTTGTTGGACTTCTCTTTTTTTAGCGATGAGGTCCAGCGCTTTTTGCTGCACGCCGAAACTGACTAATCTTTTTTTGATATTGCTTTGAGAGGATTTTGATTGTCTCTGAGCAAGGAGAAAATCTCTTTGAGATACGATGAGTTCTGGGCTGAACATTTCAAAGAGTAAATCACCATCTTTTACTTCATCACCGACAGCGGTTATTTTTAGTGTTTCTATCCAGCCTTCAACACGGGCTGAGAGTTCTGATTGTAGTCTTTCATTTTCTTTGACGATGCCGAAGCTGCGGATTTTTTTGCCAAATTTAGATGGCTCGACCTTAGCAATACGCACACCCATTTTTTGTATGGTCTCAGAAGGGATGGAGATGACTGGTTTTTGATTGTTTTGAGATGAAGCTTCATCTTGGTCGATTGTTTGGAGTTTTACCAAGTCCATACCGCAGATAGGGCATGAGCCGAATTCATCCGCTATGTAATGAGGATGCATTGGGCATGTCCATTTTTGAGAACTGGGTTGTGCATTTGCTGAGTTTGCTAGTGTGATAATTAATAGGATCAGTGCCCAGCAAAGTTTGCTAAATATTTTTTTTGAAATGTCAGTCATTTTGACAGCGTCTTTCTAAACCATAATTGATCTTGAAGTTTGCTTAGCCGGCACTGGATTAAAGGTGCCTTGAGAAAGCAAAAGTTTATTGAGAGATCAAATTATGGATTAGTCACGCAGGCGCGCTGTCATCAAAAGAAGCTTTGAGAGCCCTTTGTTTTTGGGGGTATAAAAACTTGTATGCTGGAATGCAGCTGCTATTGGGGGAGCTCTTGAGAGTAAAGAGCCTTTCATAACTGGTGTTAGTGAGATGTTTAGAGTGATTTGAGCATCAGCTTTGTATTTTTTAGTTAACTCTTGTTTGAGTTCAGTTTTTTTTGTGGCTAGCCAAGGTTCATTTAAATAGTTCAGACAATGTTTGAAGCAGGAAATTTGCTTTTCAGTGCTGATAGTATTAACGGCCTGTTTTGTATAGTTAGGTACAGTTTGGGCGACACTCTTATGGCATGGCATAGCCCGGTCTTGTGCTTGAATTTTAGAAGTGTCTTTTTGGGGTAGGCTAAGACTACTTGCGTTACCAGCGGCATAAACAGGCGCAATCGTGGTGAAAAACACCACAAAAACCATAATGGTTTTAAAGAAAGATTTGCGCAGTTTTGCCATCTTGGCTCCTAAAAAGATTATGGCTCTTATTAAAAGTATCGAATGAACATCATATGAAATATATGGTGTCATCGGTTCATAAAAGCAAATTTATTATAATTCTTTATAAAGCTTCATTCAAAATAAATCTCAATTTAGAGGTAACAATCTCTTGATGGAGGTTAACGATCTTTGTTTCTATAGGCCTTTGGGGTTATCTCATATGTTTCTTTAAAGCGCCGCGTGAAGTGTGAAGCGCTTGTAAATCCGTTTAGATGAGCGATTTCAGAGATTGAGCGTGATTTGAAATTGGGGTTGTTTAGGTTCTCTTTAGAGCGGTTTAAACGCTGTGTGTAGATGTATTTTTCTAGGGATGTATCTTCTGAACTTAAAAGCTTGTTGGCATATCGAATGCTAATACCGACACGGGCAGCGGCCTCGCTAGGTTTGAAATCTGGGTTAGAGAGATGTGTTTCTATCACCGATTTTAAGCGCATCAGTGTTGCAAATTTTGAGTGAGACAGTGTTTGGTTCGCTTTGGGGCATTCATGGCTGATAGCGTTGGAGAGAAGATCTATCGCTTGATTTGAAATGATATCCGCTTTTTGTGTTTCAAGGGTTTCAGATAGTGAGGGGAGGGTTAGGATATAACCCAGGGCGCATTTGCTAATTGGGTTTTTAGAGCTCATGAGCTGCGCTGTGAACAGTGATGTATCTCCGAGCTGGGTTGTTAAATTTGCCCTTGGGATTTTCAGGACGAGCTGCTCGTTGTCTCCGGTTAGTGATAGATGATAATTGCGCTGGGTATCATATAGAGCGAACTCACCAGGGTTTAGAATAGCCGTTCTGTCATCTTGGTTTAGGGTTGTTGTTCCCTTTATCTGAATGCTTAAAAGAAGATCATCAGATTTTGATGATTTAATATTTTCTTTTGTCCTTGTGACTTCACATTGATCAGTTGTGACTTGTGATAGGCTTATGTCAGATATTTCGGCAGCGCGGATTTTGGATGAATAATTTGTTTTCTTTGTTTGAAACTCCAACTCAACGTAAGTTTTGCAGGCGACGTCCTTAATATAAGATATGCGATCGCGTGGGTGAACATCGTCTGTACTAAAACTTGTTTGCAACTTTTATTCCCCTTCTTTGACCTGTTCAGGCAAGAGTTTATTCCCTCTCATGCAAGCCTGCACCAGTTTTTCTCTTTAAGATCATTAAATAACTGATTTGGTTCTAATTAATTTATAGGCCAATCATTTCAAGAACAATCTAAGAATAATGTAAGAAATGAGGGGAATGGTATGTCAAGAACTGTGCATGGCGGGAATGTTTTATTGCTTAGGACAGCTTGCCTAACTTTGATAATCGGTTTGGTTTTAGCTTGGGCTTTAACTTTTACGAAGTTACTTAAAGTGCCGTTTATGGTCGCTGTGTTTCAACATAGTGAGTATCTCTTAGCTTCTCACTTAGATTTTTTAATGATGGCTATGCTTTTGTTTGGAATTTATGCCAGTAAAATTCCGTTACCAAAATTTGTGCAATGGCCCATGGCTATAGGGTCAGTTACCAATCCGGGGTTGTTTCTGGTGGCTGCTGTTATTGGTAACTCCAAGGACCCAGTTATTATGGGGCTTGTTGTACTCTCTTTTGTTTTGACCACTTTTGGATATGGATTGGGCGCAATTAAAATGCTCCGTTATACATTGAAGAATTAGGGCCTGGTTTAGTGATGAGTGTTTTTCTCTTCTTTAAAAACACTAAATATGATTATGGAATAGTCTCACGTTTGATGCACTGGATGAGTGTGATTTTATTGGTTACGCTCATCATTGTCTCTGGACAATTTGAAGATTTGGCTGAGAGCGACGAGAAGAGAGAGTTGATACAACTGCATTCTTCATTTGGTATCGTTTTTTTCTTGCTTGTTATGATGCGGTTTTATTGGCGGCAGGTTAATTTAAATCCTGTGCTTTCATATGATATTGCTGGATGGCAAAAATATGCTGCGATTTATTTGCATCGCTTGATTTATATCATTCTAATTTTTCAATGTGTGTTGGGCTTTCTTATGCTTTTCTGTTCGGGGGAAGTTGTCTCTTTTTTTGATTTTGAGATTGGTAAGGGATTTAAGCAAACACTGGGCTTGAGCGAATTAGCAAAATGGCTTCATAGCCTTGTTTCTATTTTGATTTATCCTTTATTTGCAGTGCATATTAGCGCCGCTATATATCATCAAATTTTTGGCGTAGTTGATAAAAAGGCCTAATTGTTTCTTGTTAAGAATAAGATGTAAAAAAGAGTGAAGTGCGATCGGGAGGGGAGGCACTTCACTCTAGCTATCAGGTGATTGTTGGGGTTATTTTACCTTACCAGGTAGGGACAAATCACCTGAGGCGACATCAAAAACATTGACCACACATAATAAGGGTGCGTGAGCACTTTCATTTACCCTCAAGCCTGATGTGACAGCATCAAATGCAATGCCTTTTAAGGATTTTGCATTTTTGAAGGGGACTCTCACTTCAACAGAATGGTTATTTATAATAGGAGAATATCCGGGGCTATCAATTAACAATGGCAGCCCTGGCCAGGTGACAGGTAATGTTGAGTTTGAGCCTTTTGCAATGTCTTTTACTTTTAGTGAACCTTTACCACAGGCATCATCTGGTACGAGTACGACCCAGTGAGAGTGCCAAATGGTGCCATCGTTAGATAGATTTCCATCCCCATTTTCATCAAAAAGAGGTGTGTCATCGAAGTCTGGGTGAGATGTGATGGCCATGGCTAGTATGCCTTCACTTTTCCCAAAGCCGACTGTTGATGTGTCTAATTTTGTTGGCCAAACATAAGAAAAGACCTTGCTGCCTTCTAATTTGCCTGTAGGAGTTGGGGTGCTTTTGCCTGCTTTTCCGCTGACATGCATATGGAATGTTAACCAGTTATCGCTTGCTGTGATTTTTGCATGGACGATATCAAACTCTACTTTTTTTGAATTTCCAGCTTTTGCTTTTATTTCGTGGGCCATTAAAGGTGGGGCTGAAGATAATGCTAGTATCGTATAAGTGCTTAACGTCGCTAATATGATTTTTAGTTTCATTTGGGAATTCCTTTCAAGGGATTATAGTTCTGGTGTTGGGCAACCTTCTAACTGAAGGATGTAGTGATCATTGTCATTTATGGCTTGTTGGACTTTTTGAGAGGCCTGTTCAACATGGCAGAAATTACAATGAGTTAGTGTGAGGGATTGATCAGTTGATCCGATCGTTTTTAGAAAGTTTTGTGCATATTCAGAGGCGAGTTCTTTTGAGGTTCCTTTTTTTACGAAGACATCAAAGTGGATGAGTTGTCCGTTTTCTGATTGTGCATAGGTGTCATAGACATCAATGTTCATCGTTTTTCTCATTCGTTAGAATTCAAATAATAGTTTAGAAACTAAACTAATTAATTTAGGCATATCTTATGAGGTGGGACTTGTCAATATAGTTTAGATGCTATACTAATTGGTTATGGAGAAAGATATAAATATATGGATTGAACGGCTGTCATCTTTGCACCGTCAGCAAATGCGTGTGGTCGCGAATGAAGTTGGGATACAGCTTGTTCATTTTGAAATTTTAAGATTTTTATCGATCGCAAATAAATATTCAAATACGGCGCAATGTTTGAGTGACTACCTTGGCCAGACAAAGGGAAGTATTTCTCAAAGTCTGAAACTTATTGAAGAGGCTGGCCATATAGAGCGGCGCCCTTGTGAAAAAGATGGGCGCGTTATTCGATTGTATCTCACCAAGGCAGGGATCGATTGCATTCAAAAATGTAATAAAAAGTTTTTACCTGAACTCGCCCCTTCAGAAGAGACTGTTGATGCTCTTAAAAAGATTTTACAGGATTGGCAGAATGTAAATTCTTTCAAAGGTTTTGGACAATGTAAGGGTTGTAAACATAACACCTCGCTAGATAAAGGACTGTTTCGTTGTGGTTTAACGGGGGAGAGACTTAGTCAAGTGGATGTTCAAAAGATTTGTTTGGAACATGAGTTTTGCGAGTTATAGAGGTGTGCTTTGCAAAAGTACATTGGGCTCTGGTCTTATTGTCATTTGCATGACAGGGGTTGGGGCTGGGCCTAAGGGTTTGATTTCAAATTGAGCTAAGATTGACATCAGAATAATTTGGGCCTGCATCATCGCAAATTGTGCGCCGACACATATTCTTGGCCCAGCACCGAAGGGGATGTGTTGGTATTTATCTCTGGCCTCGATTTTATCTGGTGTGAAATTATCTGGGTTAAAGAGATTGGGCTCCTCCCATAAGTCTTCATGACGATGGAGGGCGTAGATATTTAGAAAAACTGTGTCACCGGGTGAGATTTTTCTATCGTAAAAGATGTCTTTTTGTTTTGCCTTGCGGGCGAGAAAGCCAACGGGTGGGTAGAGGCGCATGGTCTCTTGCAGGATTTGTTCGATATAAGGGGCTTGGTTAATATCATTTGCAGTGGCGGCTCTAGCTTGTTCACCTTTTCCTAAAATTGAAGTGGCTTCTTTCCTGGCTTTCGCTTGCACCCCTTTATCATTCGCGATGAGGTAAAGGGCCCAGGCTAAGGGCAGGGCGTTTGTTTTGTGCCCCGCGACGATGACGAAATGCCGATTATGTAAGAGGTCTTTTGGTGACATTTTACGCCCTGTCTCAACATCACTTGCCTTGATCATATGATCAAGGAGATCATCAAACTCATGTGGGCTCTGCTCTGTTTCTTTTCGTCTTGCCTCTATGGCTGAGGCGACCATTTGATGCATTGTTTTAACGGCGTTTCTGCCAAAGAGTTCACCAGGGCGCGGGACCCAATAGGGGACATCTAAAAAATCGAGTAATGAGGCGCGTCCGACTGTGAGGAAATATTTCGTAACGGCTTCAGCATATTTATCTGCGTCAAAATGATCTCTGCCTGAGAGGGCAACCTCGCAAATGACATCGAAGGTGGCTGAGAGCATTTCCTTCACCATCTCGCTCTTTCCCTGATTAGCCTTTATACGGCTTACGGCATGTTCGGCTGTTTTGGTCATTAAGGGGGAAAGGGCTGTTACATTTTTGGCTGTGAAAACGGGAGATATGGCGCGTCTTTGCCAGCGCCAGTTTTTGCCCTCTGATGTGAAGAGGCTCTCTCCAACTGCTGGGCGGAGCATTCTTATGACAACTTCTGATTTGGGATAATTGTCGACATGGTCAAGAAAGATGGTTTTCATCGCTTCTGGCCCTTGGATCATGTGCCATTTTGAATATCCGGTTGTGCCGGTGACTATGGGCTGTGTGTAGGCGATGGCTGGGATGACATTCAATGCGTTTTTTCGAATAGCGCGTAGACTGCCAATAATCCCAAGTGGTTTTAAGGGGGGCTCTATGGTTGGTGGGATAAACTGACGCATTGTTAAGGCTCAATTCATTGGTCTTTATAAATTCATTCTTCATGAATTTAACATGATTTTGATTTTCTTGCGGAATGAAAAATAGTCTCAGTTCCCTTAATTTATATGTGTGAATTGGGTTCACTCTTGAGGTTATCATTCCTTGAAATAACAGATAAAATAGCGATTGCTATATACTATAAAATAGATTCGTTTTTTAAGGGGGCTTTGTATTGACTGATCAATCAAAGAAAGATGATAGCGTTCGCCAGGCAGCGCTTGATTATCATGAATTTCCAAAGCCGGGGAAATTAGAAATTCGCCCAACTACCCCTATGACCAGTCAACGTGATTTAGCACGGGCTTATTCCCCTGGTGTTGCTGAAGCTTGCTTGGAGATAAAAGAAGACCCCAATAATGCGGCTCGCTTTACAGCTCGTTCTAACTTAGTGGCTGTGGTCTCTAATGGATCTGCAGTTTTGGGACTTGGTAATATTGGTCCGTTAGCGTCAAAACCTGTGATGGAAGGCAAGGCCGTTCTTTTTAAAAAATTTGCTAATATTGATTGTTTTGATATTGAGGTGAATGAGACCGACCCTGAAAAATTAGTTGATGTGGTTGCTGCCCTAGAGCCGACTTTTGGTGCGATTAACTTAGAAGATATTAAAGCGCCGGATTGTTTTATAGTTGAGAAGCTCTGCCGTGAGCGGATGAACATTCCGGTGTTTCATGATGACCAGCATGGGACGGCGATTGTTGTTGGCGCCGCTGTGACGAATGCCTGCCAGATCGCAAAGAAAAAACTCTCTAAAATTAAAGTTGTGTCCACGGGCGGAGGGGCTGCTGGGATTGCGTGCCTCAATATGCTGTTAAAGCTTGGGGTGAAACGTGAGAATGTTTGGCTTTGTGATATTGATGGGCTTGTCTATGAAGGTCGCAAAACAGAGATGACGCCACAAAAGACTGATTATGCGCAAAAGAGCAAATTGCGATCGTTAGATGATGTGATTGAGGGGGCTGATTTGTTCCTTGGGTTATCTGGGCCGGGTGTGTTGACGCAAACTCATGTTAAGAAAATGGCGAAAAAGCCGATTATTCTCGCGCTTGCTAATCCAACACCGGAGATTTTGCCTGAGGATGTTCGAGAGGTTGTCCCAGATGCGATTATTGCGACAGGGCGCAGTGATTATCCGAACCAAGTGAATAATGTTTTATGCTTTCCGTTTATCTTTAGAGGCGCACTTGATGTTGGTGCCACTGAGATTAATGATGAAATGCAAATTGCGTGTGTGAATGGGATTGCTGAACTGGCGCGTTTAACTTCAAGTGCTGAAGCGGCTGAAGTTTATAAGAAAGAACGCCTGACTTTTGGGGCGGATTATTTGATCCCAAAACCTTTTGATTCACGTTTGATGTCGGTTGTAGCTAGTGCTGTTGCTGAGGCAGCTATGAGAACTGGTGTTGCTACAAGACCGATCGTTGACATAGAGGCTTATAAAGAACAACTCAATAACTCGGTTATTAAATCTTCGCTTATTATGAGACCGCTTTATGAAGCTGCTCGTAGTGTCAGCAGAAAGCTTATTTTTGCAGAAGGGGAAGATGAACGGGTTCTTCGGGCGACAAAAGCCATTATAGAAGAGATGTCTGAAAAAGTTATTCTGATTGGACGGAATGATATTATTGCGCAGCGTATTGAGCGGGCCGGACTAGATCTCAAAATTGGTGATGATTTTGAAGTGATCGATCCTGAAGATGATCCGCGCTATCGGCGTTATTGGGAAGGGTATCACAGTCATTTGGCCAGGAGAGGTGTGACGCCAGATTTAGCGAAGACAATAATGCGCACCAATACAACAGCTATTGGAGCAATGGCTGTTAAAGAAGGGGATGCGGATTGTCTTATCGCTGGAACGTTTGGGCAATATGCTTGGCATCTTAAATATATTGACCAAGTGCTTAGTCATCATCAGGTACTCCCACATAGAGATGAGGGACCCTTAGATGATGGGCAGCGGCCAACCGGGGCGCTCTCTCTTATGATCTTAGAGAGTGGGCCGCTTTTTGTTGCTGATACGCAAGTTCATCATAATCCAACACCTGAGCAAGTGGCTCTGAGTGTGATTGGAATGGCGCGGCATATTCGCCGTTTTGGTCAAGAGCCGAAAATTTCACTTTGTTCGCAATCTCTCTTTGGTAATCAAGATACAGAGTCAGGGCGAAAGATGCGCGCTGCGATGGCAATACTTGATCAGATCAATCCAGATTTTTTATATGATGGTGAGATGAATGTTGAGGCGGCGTTAGATTATAAAATGCGGAAGATGTTTTTATCTGATGTTCGTTTCAAAGGGCGCGCTAATGGGCTTGTGTTCTCTAACACCGATAGCGCTGGGGCGGTTCGTAATATTTTAAAAACATCGGTCAGCGGTTTAGAGGTTGGACCGATTTTGATGGGAATGGGCAACAAGGCGCATATTGTAACGCCTTCGATTACCGTGCGGGGCTTATTGAATATCGCTGCAATTGCGGGTGTGCCTGTTGAGCATTATGGCTAGAGCGTTCCGGCTAAAAGTGGATACCGGTTTTAGGGGTTGCGGATGCTTTGTGGGCATCTGAAGCAAATAAAAGGAACGTTAAAACAAATAACTAGAGCATTCCATTGAATTAATAAAAAGCGAATTGCTCTAGTGGCATTTAAGCTATTGATTACTCATCAAAGATACCGGTAGGGAGACCGTCCATGCTGTTAAGGTTTTTATTTTGCCAATAATCATGAATACCTTCAGGACCTTGCGTTTCTGCCCAACGGTCCAGATTGTCTCTATCTGCTTGATAGGTAAATAGAGGGACACCAAATCCGCAAGAGGTTTGGACTAAATCAATGTTTAATTTGATGATTTGTCTCGCTCCTGCATAAGTTTGATCATTAAAACTAGTTTTGATGAGATTTTTGTATTCATCACTATTGCGGTGGATGACTTGTCCCTCGCCGTACAGCCGTAGAATTTTAGGGGCTTTTTCAAAAGAACAGAACATGATTGTTAATCTGCCATCAGCTTTTATATGTGCTGCTGTTTCATTGCTGCTGCCTGTTTTATCATGATAAACAACTGTGTTTTCGTCAATAATTCTAAAACATTCGGTGCTTCTAGGAGAGAGGTTTATATGGCTGTCCTTCGTGGCGGAAGCTGTGAAGAAGATGTTTTGGCGTGTAATAAAATCGGATAAATCGTTATTTAAGCTTGGATATTGTTTGGCCATTTTTGCGCCCTGTTTTAGATCACTTGTTTTATAAAAAAAGGGGTGGATTAAAAATTTAATCCACCCCTTATTATTTGTCTATCCAATAAGACTAGGTTTTAAGCTAGATCAAAACGATCTGCATTCATGACCTTTGCCCATGCGGCAGCGAAGTCATTTATGAATGTGGTTTTACTGTCATCTTGAGCATAGACTTCTGCGATGGCTCTTAATTGGGAGTTCGAGCCAAAGACGAGGTCAACGCGTGTGCCTGTCCATTTAACATCGCCAGATGAGATGTCTTTGCCTTCAAATGTGCCTTCCTCTGAGGCTGGTTCCCATTTTGTATTTCTGTCTAGATGGTTGACGAAGAAATCATGATAGAGGGTTTCAGATTTTTCTGTGAAGACACCATGTTTTGGACCATCAGCATTTGTGTCTAGGACGCGAAGGCCGCCGACTAATGCTGTCATTTCTGGTGCTGTTAAGGTTAGAAGCTGCGCGCGATCAACAAGCAGTTCTTCAGATGCGATGTTTTTGTTTGCCTTTACATAGTTTCTAAAGCCATCAGCAAAAGGTTCTAACACGTCAAAGCTTTCAGTGTCTGTTTGCTCTGCTGTTGCATCTGTTCTACCTGGTGTGAACGGCACTGAGATATTAACGCCCGCATTTTTCGCAGCCACTTCAATGGCAGCTGAACCGCCAAGGACGATGAGATCAGCTATTGAGACTTGGTTGCCGTCTTTATTAAATTCAGCTTGGATGTCTTCATAAGTTTTAAGAGCTGATGCTAATTTAGCGGGGTTATTAACTTCCCACTCATTTTGAGGGCTTAAGCGAATACGTGCACCATTAGCCCCGCCGCGCATATCACTGCCACGGTAAGTGGATGCTGAGGCCCAGGCTGTTGAGACAAGATCTGCAATAGAAAGGCCGCTTGAGAGAAGCTTATTTTTTAGATCTTCTGTTTGAGCGGCGTTAATTGGCTCATTCGTTGAGGCTGGTACTGGGTCTTGCCAGATTAGTTCTTCACTTGGCACTTCAGAGCCAAGATATCTTGATTTTGGTCCCATGTCTCTGTGGGTGAGTTTAAACCAAGCTCTTGCAAAAGCCTCTGCGAATTCGTCTGGGTTTTCATGGAACCTGCGAGAGATAGGCTCATAAATAGGGTCGAGCTTTAAAGCCATATCTGCTGTTGTCATCATGAGAGGTTGTGTCTTAGATGGATCATGCGCTTGTGGTGCTTGATCAGCATTTGAACTTGCAGCTGGTGTCCATTGATTTGCACCAGCAGGGCTTTTTGTTAGTTCCCAATCATAGCCAAATAAAACATCGAAATACCCATTGTCCCATTGAATTGGGTTTGGTGTCCAGGCGCCTTCAATGCCACTGGTGATTGTGTCATCACCCATGCCTGAACCCATTGTGTTTTTCCAGCCAAAGCCTTGCTCTTCTATAGATCCGCCTTCTGGCTCTGGGCCAACATATTGACCAGGATCACCAGCGCCGTGAGCTTTACCGAATGTGTGACCGCCAGCAACAAGTGCTACTGTTTCTTCATCATTCATAGCCATGCGGGCAAAGGTGTCTCTGATATCTATTGCTGAAGCGAGTGGGTCTGGGGTGCCGTTAGGGCCTTCTGGGTTGACGTAAATAAGACCCATTTGAACGGCCGCGAGTGGGTTAGCTAAGTCGCGCTCACCACTGTAGCGTTCATCGCCAAGCCAAGTTGCTTCGGGGCCCCAATAGATGTCTTCTTCAGGTTCCCAAACATCAACGCGGCCACCGCCGAAACCAAAGGTCTTAAAGCCCATGGATTCAAGTGCGCAGTTGCCTGCTAAAATCATGAGGTCAGCCCAAGAGATTTTATTGCCGTATTTTTGTTTTATCGGCCAAAGGAGGGCACGAGCTTTATCTAGATTGCCGTTATCAGGCCAGCTGTTTAAAGGGGCAAAGCGCTGGGAGCCTGTGCTGGCGCCGCCTCTGCCATCGAATGTTCTGTATGTACCTGCGCTGTGCCATGCCATGCGAATAAAGAGGGGGCCGTAATGACCATAGTCTGCTGGCCACCAAGCTTGGTTATCTTTCATAAGGGCAACCAGGTCGCTTTTAAGGGCTTGTAGGTCTAGCTTTTTAAACTCTTCAGCATAGTTGAAGTTAGGATCCATCGGATCTGAAAGTTCTGAATTTTGGTGGAGGATTTTTAGATTTAATTGATTGGGCCACCAATTTTGATTGGCTGTACTGCCTGATTCTTTATTTACACTAGCGCCATGCATAACGGGGCATTTGCCTTCGCTGTTGTGTGTCATATCGTTCATTTTTAGGTCCGACCTTTTTGATTTAAGTTTTAAAAATGTTCTATGAAGTCAATTCAACTGGTTGGAGGTTGGCCTCCTTGAAAAGCTAAAAGAGCGGAAATTATATTGGGTTCAACAAAGAGAATTTTGTGTTGAAGTATTTAGTGCATAATTAAAAGCCAATGATCCGCAGCATTTTGAGCTTATTGCTTAAATGTAGCGGATCATTGTTATAAGATAAAATATTATTTACTTATAGCAATCATAAGCAAAACCTATCGATTGGTTGTGGAGAAACTATTTGGGATTTTTATTAGTTCTGATGTGTTTTAAGTTGTTTCAATGTGTCTTTGCGTAACTGATCTAGTCCAGATTTGACACAAATTTTCCATTCAGCACTTCTTTGTTCGTAATCATAATTACATTGGTCCATATGTGATTTAAACATGAGGTTTGCCGTTGTGAAAGTGATGCTGTTATTTACATAATAAGTTGCCATTTGTTGTTCGGAGTATAATTTTGGACTATTCGGTGACAAGTAAGAATATATGGAAAAGCAAATTGCACCGATTGCGATTGTTTTGAAAATTATATTGTACATTTATTGTTGCGCCTATTATTACTACAAATTACCAAGTAAATGTGATTTATTTGTTGTTATTACTTGATTTAAGTTTGTTTTCTAGGCAATTGGTGTGCCAATTCATGAGAATGTAGAATTTTTATATGAGTTGGATGTATTTATTCTTTATCTCTCGGTTGAAGATATTCGAGATAAGCGATGAAATTTGTTATTTGGTTTGGGGTGAATTTGAACTCAGGCATATCATCATGACCAACAACGATGCCTTCAGCCAGGGCTTCTTCTAAATTTTCTAACGGCCATTTTTGACTAAATGTTCTAAAGGGGGGAGCTTCTCTATTGTTGCTTTCATCTGATTTATCAATTGCATGGCAGTTCGCACACAGCTTTTCGGCTAATTTTCGTCCCTCTTTGATAGTGTCATTTGTTTTTTCAGATTGTGAGATGGAAGGAGTAATGATTAGGCTTATGAAGAACAGGGCGAAGCTAAATTGATATTTAAATCTTAGTAAGCTGTTGGCCGGTTGTTTCATAATTGTTGATCCTTGAGTTATGCCGTCTAAAAGAAAATTTTGCTAAATGAGTCATTGCTTATTTCTGAATTGAGATAATGTAGTCAGTTAATGCATCTAAGTTTTTACGAACTGCTTTTTTGATATTTAAGAGCATAATTTTTTTATTCGACTTGTTGGTTGATTTACATCAATCGAGAGATATAGCAGCATAGGTAAAAATATTTGCGGGGTTGATTGATGGATCGTCTAACTATGAATGGGTTCATTCATTTATTTAAAAGTTTTTATCCGAAACCAAAACAGAACGCTCAGAAAACAGGTAAAGATCAAAATAGCCTGTCTTTGGCTGATCATACTTATTCAAAAAGATCTGAGTACCAAGGTTTGGGGATTTCTGGTTTTCATAAAGTGTCTTATCAAGATTGGGAGAATAGAAGTTCTTCTCTTTTCACGCGGGATAAACATTTGCCTTTGATTTGCGTGCATGGGCTGACACGGAATTCTCATGACTTTGATAAAATTGCTTTTCATTTAAGTGCTAACAGGCGGGTTGTTTGTCCTGATATTGTTGGGCGCGGCCAAAGTGATTGGATCGCGAACAGTGCTCTTTATGAGTATCTACAATATAATGCGGATATGAATGCGCTTATTTCGCGTGTTAATTCTCCTCAGATTGATTGGCTTGGCACATCAATGGGTGGGCTGATTGGGATGATGCTAGCTGCAAGTGCCAATAGCCCCATACGTAAGCTCATTTTGAATGATGTTGGACCTTATATTCCCTATGCTGCTTTGTCTAAAATAGGGGATTATGTTGGTCGCTCTCCTGAGTTTGAAGATTTGAATGAGGCTGAAGATTATTTGCGTCATATTCATCAAGAATTTGTTCCCATGACTGATGATGATTGGAAGGAGATGACACGATTTGGTGTTCGAGAGCTGGATAATGGGAAGCTTGCTCTTAATTATGACCCGGGTATTGGTGACCCTGTGCGGGCAGGGCTCACAGGGATTGATGTGAATTTATGGGGTTTGTGGGAGATGATTGATTGCCCCGTATTGGTATTTCGGGGGGAGAATTCAAAATTACTAACGCCCTCAATTGCAGAGAGAATGCAGGAGACAGGGCCAAAGGCGACTTTGATTGAAATTCCTGGCGCTGGGCATGCGCCTACGTTAAATATTCCATCTCAAATCAAAATGATTTCTGATTGGTTGAATGAATAAAACACTTCTCATCATTTTCTATTGGGGAGGAGGAAGGGATTGATGAGAAGTGTTTTCAAGTGTTCTAGTTTTATTTTAATTTAAAGTTTAGCGGTCAGTACAAACCCAGCGTTTGACTTGACAATAACTGTCATATTTGCGGCAGGTTTTCTTTGCTTTCCATTTCGCATTTTTCACTGAATGTCCCCAATGTGCGCCCCAACCACCATTGGCACCAACTGCTACTGCCCCACAAGCATTACGGAACCAAACTGCAATTTTACAATCTGATGCGTATTTGTAGCATTTATTTAAGGCGACCTGATTGGCTTTCCATTTTGAATTGTAATTATAAGACCAGCCCATTGCTTTAGATGAAGGTGAGATGGCAATTGCTCCGAATTTATTTTTCGCTTCCGCAGTTGAGGGGGAGGCAATAAGAGCAAAGCTTGTCATGAGTATTAGTGAGAGTGACAGTATAAGATGTTTCATTTTCAACCCCTTTGAATATAAGAATAATTTTTAAGCTCTGACAAAAATAAAAGTCATTGAAATAAGTTATGTGCTTTATTGTTAGGGGAGATGTAGGGGATATACAAATTAATAATCTGTAATATTTTACGGTGTTTAATTTGTGGAGTAGTAGAATGAAGTTGCTCATTAAAGGGAGATCGTTTTTAAGTTCGCCTTTTTCTTTATCTTGAAAAATCTATTGTATACAATGATTTTAGACATTAACTTAAAGTTATTTAGGCAAAAATTTTGAGTTTAAAAGGCTAACTTATACCGTATAAAATCTATAAGTATTGAACAGTGGTATTTGGAGAAAAAGATCATTAATATGAGATTTGTTTCCGTCAATAGAAACGGGTTTTGTTGTGGTCATCATTAATTAGTGAGGCAGGGAATATGCGTTGGAGAGGCCGTGAGGGCAGTAAGAATATAGAAGATCATCGTGGACGCAGAGGTGGGGGACGTTTTGGAATTCCGCTTCCTGGTGGAAGAGGGCGCACTATAAGAATGCCAGGGCGCCGTGGCGGTGGTATTAGTATTTGGACCATACTCATTTTACTTGCCTTTATGTATTTCACTGGGAAATGCGACCCTAATTTAATCTTGCGTGAGCTTACCAAGGGGCAAGGTCAGTTCCCGCAAATACAACGCCAAGAACAACCAAAGTTTGATGTGGAACCGTTACCTGATACGGGCGGTGAATTTAATCAATCGCAATCCAATAAACAGCCGAGCTCAAATCTACCTAAAGCCAAAAAGGATGATCTAGCCCAGTTTACCTCTGTGGTTTTGCGAGAGACAGAGCTTGTGTGGCATAAGATCTTTAAGCAAATTGGCCGCCGTTATGAAGAACCGAAATTGCGTATGTTTAATCAAGCTACTCAATCAGCTTGTGGGCAGGGTTTGAGTGCTATGGGACCATTTTATTGTCCGCTTGATAAGAAGGTTTATATCGACCTGATTTTTTATAAAGAGTTAAAACAGAAATTTGGGGCCCCTGGTGATTTTGCTCAAGCTTATGTGATTGCGCATGAAGTTGGGCATCATGTACAGACTTTGCTTGGCATTGCTCACAAGGTTCAATCTGCAAAACGGCGGATGTCTAAAACTCAAGCTAATGCATTGCAAGTGAAAATGGAATTACAAGCGGACTGCTTTGCCGGTCTTTGGGCGCGTCATGCTGATGCCGCGAACCAGATTTTAGAAGAAGGTGATTTGGAAGAAGCTTTGCGGGCGGCGTCTAAAATCGGTGATGATAATATCCAACGACAAACACAGGGGCGCATTGTGCCTGAGGCCTTTACTCATGGAACATCTGAGCAGCGGATGAGATGGTTTCAACGAGGGTATGACACAGGCAATATGAGATCTTGTGACACATTTAATGCAAGCAGCCTTTAAAACACGAGTGTTCTTATAAAAAAGCCCTTAAGGAAGAAACTTCCTTAAGGGCTTTTTTCTTTTGGTGATTTTTTATTTAAATGTCGCTGCCTTGGTAGATGGTTTGTTTGCAGTAGGTTTTTGCTTGTTGTAAATGGAAGCAAATTTTTGCGGCATCTAATGCATTCTTTAAAGGACCAGACACGAGTTTATATTGAGGCCTGTTGTTTACAACAATGGTAACGTAGCGCGGCTTTAATTGTGTGAGGGCAGATTTGTATTTTTTGTTTAGTTTGGCCCACGCGCGTTTCAGTTGCTTGATGTTTTGGAAATTTCCGAGAGAAATCGCAAATTGAGTTTGTGTGATTTGAGTGCTCTTATTAAGTTTATCTGATTTTTCTAATTTTTGTTTAATGACTGGGCGCACTATTGATGCTGTTTTCTTTTTTTGCCCCTTGGCAATGGTTTTGGTTTTGCTTAAAGGGATGACAGAGCCTGTGACGTCGATTTTTTCCAACTGATTGCTCGCAATTGATTTTTTGCTTTGTTGTTTTTGGCTTGTCTTAGAAGAGGTAAGTTGCTCTACCTGGCTCACTCTTTTAGATAGAGTTGACTGTTTATTATTTAAAACATCGATGTTTTTTCTCAAATTTGCGACTTGATCATCAAGGCCATAATATTTCACGTTTAATTGTTTTAATGCATGATTGGTTTGGCCAATCCCGTCTCTTATGTCGGTTAAGAGTTTTTCTGTTTTTGCCGGTGTTTTATTGGCCTCCACGGTTTTGGCTAAAGGCCTTAAATTTAAGTCCGTGCTATCCATCAAAAAGGCCATGTAGGCTATCGCGCCAATAGCCCCAATGAACCAAAGTGACATATAAATGAACGAACTGAAACTTGATCCTTTTGGGTTTGTATTTACTTGTTTGTTCATTTAAGGCGTCTCTAACTTTGATTTGGATTTTACGATAAACTAGCTTCCGTAATTTCATTCTCTTGCTTTGATGATTACCTAAGTCAGAGTCGCAAGATTAGGTCAATATTGCAGGGGGGGAGATAAAGCCAAGTTAGTGAGGGCCTGTGGTAAAGATGTTTCATATCTTTGAAAGGCTTGAGGCTTTAAAAAATCTAAATAGCTAACAAAATTAAATAATAATTCTCTTTTTTTCTTTATGGTTTATTGTTAGCAATTGTCTGTAATTTACAGTTGTTAATATATTTTCTTCACTTTAAGCCCCTCAGAAAAGGGGCAGCAATCAATATAATGAATGGTGTTTTATGACTGATAGCTCTTTGATGATCCTGGTTCTTGCAGCTGGTATGGGTACACGGATGAAATCAAAACATCCTAAAGTTATGCATAAGATCGGTTCTAAGCCTATGGTTGGACATGTGCTTGACCTTGGGGCATCTCTTGGGGCTGAGAAATGTGCTGTTGTCGTTGGGCCTGATATGGACCAGGTGGCAGATGTCGCGCAGGTTCATTTTGATGGGGCTAAAATTTACACTCAAACCGATCGTTTAGGTACTGCGCATGCTGTCCTTTCTGCCAGAGAGATACTTGAAGGGCATGAGGGGTATGTGCTTGTGCTTTATGGGGATACGCCCTTGTTAACTCAAGACGCGCTAAATGGTCTTTTGGATGAATTAAAGTCAGGTGCGGATGTTGGTGTGCTTGGATTTGAGGCAGATGACCCGACAGGGTATGGGAGATTGCTTGTAGATAGTGAAGGTAACTTAACAGCGATACGTGAGCAAAAAGATGCAAGTTCAGGCGAGCTTGCGGTTAAGTTTTGTAATTCGGGTGTGATGGGCTTTCGAAGTACAAGCATGCTCTCGATGTTAGATGAAGTTGGCAATGATAATGCGAATGGTGAATATTATCTCACCGATGTTATTGAGATTGCTCGTCAGCGTGATTTGAAGGCTGTTGCAACTCTCTGCTCAGATCAGGATGTGCTTGGGGTCAATGACCGTGTTCAGCTTTCAGAAGCTGAGAAAATTTTCCAAAACAGAAAAAGAGAAGAAGCACAACGTAATGGGGCAACATTGGTTGCGCCAGATACAGTCTATTTTGCAGCAGATACTGTGATTGGCAAAGATGTTATTATTGATCCCTTTGTTGTCTTTGGGCCCAATGTAACTGTTGGTGATGATGTGCATATTCATAGTCATTGTCATTTTGAAGGGGCACATATTGAAGCTAAGGCAACTATTGGGCCGTTTGCGCGTTTGAGGCCTGGTGCTGAGTTGGGTGAGGGGAGCAAAGTTGGGAACTTTGTTGAGGTTAAAAAGGCGCAAGTTGGTAAGGGCGCTAAAATTAATCATCTGACTTATATTGGTGATGCTGAGGTAGGCGAGGAGGCCAATATTGGCGCTGGGACGATTACTTGTAACTATGATGGGTATAATAAGAACCTCACCAAAATTGGGGCGCGGTGTTTTGTTGGATCTAATAGTTCTTTAATTGCGCCGGTTACACTTGGGGATGGAGCCTATATTGGCTCTGGTAGTGTTATCTCTGAAAATGTGCCAGATGATGCTTTGGCGGTCACACGGGCAGACAAAAAGGTTTATGAACGGTGGGCTGCTCGTTTTAGAAAAAGCCAGGAACGGCGTAAAGCTTCAAAACAGGCAAAAGAAGCAAATAATTAACCTTAAAGGTTATGTGTCAGGCTAAATCATTTAAATATTTTGAAATGGCACGTGATTTGAACCTTTCAACGAACTTAGCTAAGCGTTAGTCATCCACAGCCTTTTTCGGCTGGTGGAGTGTATTATTTTGAGATTGGAGCCAATTGAATGTGTGGGATTGTTGGTATTATCGGGACGTTTCCTGTGGCGGAGCCTCTTGTTGATGCATTAAAACGATTGGAATATCGGGGCTATGATTCAGCCGGTATTGCCACTCTTTCTGGGGGTAAGTTGGATCGCAGGCGGGCGAAGGGCAAATTAAAGGCTCTTGAAAATCGTTTAAAAGATGAACCGTTGCCAGGCCATATTGGGATTGGTCATACGCGCTGGGCAACGCACGGCAAACCAACAGAAGTTAACGCACACCCGCATATCTCAACCGGTGTATCTGTTGTTCACAATGGCATTATTGAAAATTTTAAAACATTGCGTGCTGAGCTAGAACAAGATGGTTTTGTCTTTGAAACAGAGACGGATACTGAAGTTATTGCTCACTTAATTGCGCGTGAATTAAAGCAAAATAAAACGCCGCAAGAGGCGGTACGTGATTGTTTGGGGCTGCTTGAAGGGGCATTTGCCTTGGCTGTGATTTTTGAAGGCCATGATGATTTGATGATTGGTGCCCGCAGAGGGAGCCCGTTTGCTATTGGTTATGGAGATGACGAAAATCCGGGCATGTATATAGGCTCTGATGCGATTGCGCTTGCGCCATTTACGAGCCGTGTTGCTTATTTAGAGGATGGGGATTGGGTCGTTCTTACCGGGGCAGGGGCTACCATTTATAATGAGGCTAATGAAGTTATAGATCGTCCGATTTCAACTTCGATGGCACAAGCACTTGTAGTTGATAAGGGTAATCATCGTCACTTTATGGCGAAAGAAATTCACGAACAGCCTGATGTGATTTCTCGTACCCTTTCTCATTATATTGATCTGGGGAAAGAGCAGGTTGATTTTTCATCATTAGATATTGATTTTAAAAATTTGTCCCGCCTTTCTATCACAGCTTGTGGCACAGCTTATTATGCTGGTGTTGTCGGGAAATATTTGATCGAACAATGGGGGGGCTTGCCTGTTGATATTGATATTGCCTCTGAGTTCCGTTATCGCGAGCCTTTGTTAAGTGAGGGTGGGGCTGCGCTCTTTATCTCTCAATCTGGTGAGACGGCGGATAGTTTGGCTAGTTTGAAATATTGCAAAGATAAGGGGCAAAAGATTCTCTCTATTGTGAATGTGAGTGAAAGTTCTATTGCAAGAGAAAGCGATGAAGTGCTGCCAACATTAGCTGGGCCTGAAATTGGGGTTGCTTCAACAAAAGCGTTTACTTGTCAGCTCACAGTTCTGGCAGCGCTTGCCATTCATATAGGTAAGCAACGCGGCGTGATTGATGACGCAAAAGAAATTGAGCTTGTGCGCTCTCTTGTTGAAGTGCCGCGGCTTATTTCTGAAGTGCTCTCTCAAGAAGAAGAGATTGATCGTATTTCTCATGCTTTGTCACAGGCGAGGGATGTGCTTTATCTTGGGCGCGGTGTGAGCTTTCCTATTGCTATGGAAGGTGCGCTAAAACTTAAAGAGATTTCATATATTCATGCTGAGGCTTATGCGGCAGGTGAGTTAAAACATGGGCCAATTGCTCTGATTGATGAAAATATGCCCGTGATTGTTGTGGCGCCGGAAGATAGATTGTTTGATAAAACGGTTTCTAATATGCAAGAAGTTGCGGCGCGTGGGGGGCAGATCATTTACATAAGTGACTCTGAGACTGAAAAAGCGGGTTGTGATGTGATCCATCATATTCACTTGCCGCAATGCCATGAATTTGTTTCTGCGTTGATCTCAGCTATCCCTGTGCAATTGCTTGCTTATTATACGGCCGTTCATATGGGAACGGATGTTGATCAACCACGTAATTTAGCTAAATCAGTGACTGTTGAATAAAAAGACGCTCCTTATTGTATGCCAAGCCGTTTGATTGATTTTATTTAAATGGCTTATGGCTTGCGTTGTAAAAAAGCATCAACATTTATTTTAAGATCTAAAATTTGACCAAAACACAGCTTTATTTCACATGAATTTGGAATAAGCTTTTGGGGCTTTCTCATAAAAGTTTAATAATTACAAAGCTTTGTGTGTGATAGCGAAGAACGTGTTTTATTCTAAATCCTGTTTACTTTAATTGTGGTTATTTCAAATATGTTCACAATATGTTCTTGTGGATCATAGTTTTGCCCAATGAAATGGACTATAGTAAAGTTCACCCTAAAAAATAAAAGAAAATTTTGGGATTGGGAATGGTCTTTAAAAATGTGAAAATGGTTTTTCTCCTTTTCACCGTAGTTGCTCAACTGATGTGCTACGGGAGTATTGCTGCGCGCGCGAACGAAGCCCTTAATCAGGTTGCTTCTGCACTTGCTCAAGGAAATTACAAGAGCGTTGTGAACTCAACTGGGAAGATTATCACGAGCAAGGCAAGTGCTGATGTTGTTGCAAAAGCTCTTTTATATCGTGGTATTGCTTATCGTAATCAGGGGAAGTTAGCGCAGGCTATTGCAGATTTTTCTAATGCTGAATGGGTTCGAAAATTAAAGGGCTCAGATTTAAGACGTCTCTATGCAGAGAGAGCGCTTGCTTATGATGCTGTTGGTCAGAAGAATTTAGCAGCAAAAGATCGCCAATTGGCTGGTTCTAATAATATTGCGTTGGCTCAAAGAGCATCAACTAAGAATGGGATTAGTCTCTCTAATAATGCTGTAAAGCAAGCGTCTGTTGAAGCTTCTAAATCAACGACACAAGAATTATTTGGTGGGTTGCAGAACCTTTTTGGTTTTAACAACAATCAAAAACAAGAGCAAAAAATTGTTATCAAAAAACCAGCTGCGCAAAATGGTGCTGGAGTTGTGGCGGGTGATGGTTTTAGGGAAATTCCAACACTTGATTCTCAAGAAGCTAAGAAAAATGCTCAGAAATTAAAAAATATTGATTTGCCACCAGAGAAAAAGGCAAGTGAAGTTACCGCTCAAAATGGTGTGCCCTCGAACAGTGCGTGGGCGGCTAAACGAGCCGATGAGATTAAGGCAAACACGAAAGCTCGGCAGAATGCGGTTCGACAAAATCAAGTACAACAAAACCAGATTAAAAGCACAGATGCTTTAACAACTGGATCTCCTGTGCAACTGCAACCTAAGAAGGCTAACCAAGGCCAAACGAATGTGGTTGGAAATTTTTTCAATAATTTGTTTGGAGGTGGGGCTAATAAGCAAGAAGCGCCGCCTGTTAATCCTGGTGATGATGTGATTGTTGCAGAGCAGGTTGCAACACAGGTGCAAACAGCACAAAATTTAAAGAAACCGCAGAAGAAAATTGTCGCACCTCAACCTAAGAAAAGGGTTGTCAAAAAGGCACCTCCAAAGAAGAAACCGGTAAAGCGTACGCAAGTTGCTGCGGTTTCAAAAAAGGTGGCGGAGCCTAAGCAACGTCAGTTTTATCATGTGCAACTAGGTGCATTTGGTGAGGCCGGTGCGGCGGATAAGTTTGTTAATCGATTGAATGGTAAGTATAAATCTTTACTGGGTAATAAATCAGCTATGGTTGTTGAAACTGATTTAGGTCAGCAACGGCGTCAATATCGGGTTTATCTTGGTCCTTATCGGAGCCGAGGTGAGAGCAATAAAACTTGTAAAGTTTTAGAACGTTTGGGAATGGGTTGTTCTATTGTAGAATAAAAATCTATAATTGATTGCTTGAATTATAGAGAAAAATACACACATAATTAAAGTGCACAGATTAATTTAACGCTTAAGTCTATGTGATTGGAAACTTTTACTTTATGTGTTTGGGATGATGACGAAGAAGAATAGTGACAAAACAAAAGATCAATCCAAACATGACGGTGATGAGGCTTCAGCCAACCGCCTTGCGCAACTTACTCAAAATCAAGAAGATGGAAAAACCGGCAAGCTAAGCCTTGGTGCGCAGTTACGTAATTCCTTTTTAACAGGTTTGTTGATTGTTGGCCCGATTGGGATCACGGTCTATGTGGTTTATACCTTTGTCAATTTTATTGATTCATGGGTAAAACCTTACGCTTTCCCATGGCTTCGCCAATATATTCCTGATCAATATAATCCAGAGACGTATCTTCCCTTTTCAATACCTGGGCTTGGACTGATCTTTGCTATTTTCATCATTATGGTGATTGGAGCGACGACAGCGAATTTGTTTGGCCGCTCGCTTGTTAGTTATGGCGAGAGTGTATTGGATCGTATGCCAGTGGTGCGTAATTTATATCGTGCCATTAAACAGATTTTTGAAACAGTTCTCTCTCAAGAAGGAAATAGTTTTCAAAAAGTGGGATTGATTGAATATCCAAGGCAAGGCCTTTATGCGATTGTCTTTATCTCAACTGACACAACAGGCGAGATTGCGGATAAGTGTGCAAATGATCAGCCTATGCTGAGTGTGTTTTTACCAACAACCCCTAACCCAACATCAGGGTATTTGTTATTTGTACCATCGAAAGATGTGACCATACTTGATATGTCTGTTGAAGAAGGGGCGAAGCTTGTTATTTCCGCCGGACTTGTTGTGCCTGAGCAAAAGGCTGCTGAGTTGGTTGAAGAGCACACTTAGGCCCCTGAGCTTAAGGTTCACTGATTAACCTGCTCTAAATAGTTTAATCGCTTCATCACATTCGAATAGATAAATGAGTTTCCTCAAAGCTTTGCCGCGTTCACTGGTGAGTTCGGGGTCATTATTAAGGATGAGTTTGACGTCATCATTGGCGGCTTCGATGAGATCTTTCTGGTTGGGTACATTGGCGACCCTAAAGTCTCGTTCCCCGCTTTGCCTACGGCCGAGCATTTCCCCGCCGCCGCGTAATTTCAAATCTTCTTCTGCGATAACGAAACCGTCTTCTGTTTCTCGCATGATTTGAAGGCGGGCTTTGGCCGTTGCACCTAAGGGAGATGTATAGAGAAAAATACACGACGATTGGCGCTCACCCCTACCAACACGTCCACGTAGCTGATGTAATTGGGAGAGACCGAAACGCTCTGAATGTTCGATGACCATGATGCTGGCATTGGGCACATTTACGCCTACTTCAATCACAGTGGTAGCCACAAGAATGGGAAGGGTACCACTGGCAAATTGAGCCATGACTTTGTCTTTTTCTTCGCCTTTCATTTGACCATGTACAAGACCGATTTTATCGCCGAAATGTTGTTTGAGGTGGGCGTGTCTTTCTTCAGCGGCGGCGAGTTCGATTTTATCTGATGTTTCAACGAGCGGGCAGACCCAATAGGCTTGTGCGCCTTCCTGGATGGCGCGTTTCAGGCCTTTCATGACTTCTTCTAAGCGATTTATAGGGATCACGCGGCTAGTGACAGGTTTACGGCCGGCGGGTTTTTCAGTGAGTTTAGAGACATCCATGTCGCCATAGTTTGTCATCAAGAGTGTGCGTGGGATGGGGGTGGCTGTCATAACCAAGAGTTCAGCGCCTTTGGGGCCTGCTTTGGCTTGTAAGGCAAGGCGTTGTTCAACACCGAAGCGGTGTTGTTCGTCAATGATGGCAAAGGCTAAGTTTTTAAAGTGAACATCTGACTGGAAGAGGGCGTGGGTACCGATTAAGCAATCGATGAGCCCTTCTTCCAACGCAAGTAAGATTTGTTTTCTTACGCGCCCCTTTTCTCGCCCTGTCAGTAGCCCTAAACGTATGCCGGACTTGCTTGCGAGTTCTTCTAAGCTTTCCAAATGTTGGCGGGCAAGGACTTCTGTTGGTGCCATAAGGGCGACTTGGTGACCTTCCTCAATGGCTGCAGCTGCTGTCATGAGGGCGACGATGGTTTTACCTGAGCCGACATCACCTTGTAGCAAGCGGAGCATTCTATTATCGCTGGCCATGTCAGCAAAGATTTCGCCTAAGGCCATTTGCTGTGAGCCAGTGAGGGCAAAGGGGAGGGCTTCAATGATTTTATTACGAATAGAGCCATTGCCTTTTATTGAGCGGCCCTTTTTTGCTTGAAGTTGGCGTCTGACTAATGCGAGTGAGAGTTGTTTGGCCAAGAGCTCATCATAGGCCAGTCTTTGCCTTGCTTTCCCATCTGCTTTGATGTCTTCGAGTTCTTCAGGTCTGTGAAGTGAGGTCAGGGCTTGGTGAAAGGGTGGCCATTGGTTTTTCTTGATCCATTCGGGCTCTTGCCATTCCTCTAACTCAGGAATAGCGGGGATGAGTTGGCTCATGGCTTTATTCAATACTTTGCTGGTTAAGCCTTGCGTTAAAGGGTAGACAGGCTCGAGATTGGGGAATGCCTCAAACTCTTCCTTGGTGAGCATATGATCCGGGTGAGGGATTTGGAGATGATCTGCATAAAGCTCAGGCCTGCCTGAGATGTATCTGATTTCTCCTATGGGCATTTGGCGATCGAGATATTTAGGATCAATGCGGAAAAAGACGAGATCAATTTGACCTGTACTATCTTCCATCGTGATGCGGTAAGGGGCTTTAGAGAAGCGGCCCTTGCCTTTAAATTTGGGGCCTTTGTGTTTTAAAACCGTTGCATCGAAGGTTGCAAGTTCGCCAGATTTTAAATCTTTGATTTTGGGGCGGTTGCGCCGATCAACAACGCCGGTAGGAAAATGCCACAAGAGGTCTATTTTACGCGGTGTTTTTACTTCACCAGGACGGTCTAGCAATTTGGTCAGAAGGGTCTTTAAGCGCGGGCCGATGCCTTTTAATGTGTCTACATCTGCAAATAAGGGTTGTAGGATCGTGGGGCGCATTTATGAGACCGTTTGTAGCTTTACTTTTTAGTTGTTGCTCGAAGATACTTCTTTTCGAGGGGTGCATAATTTGTGTTAATTTAAATCGGTCTGGATATTTGCAACTTGGCTAAGTTCTTTATGAATTAAAGCTTTATTTCATTTGAAAATTTGCTTCTTATTGAATAGATGACTATATCAAGGGACTAAGACACATACTAGGCCGTAGACTCATAAATTAACTTCTTTTGGTAAGAGCCAATTTGGTTGTGTATTAGGAGCAAGGCTGAAGGAAATATGGTTTATTTTCTAAGCTTTGCGACGCTATAGACGACCAAAT
>CAXIBI010000022.1:0-27384 GCA_964022305.1 uncultured Hyphomicrobiales bacterium
TCTTGTTTTTATCACTCTTCATTATTTGCCGCCAGCTGATTTAACTGCTGATTTCTCACTTTTTTTGGTTTTAGATGAATTCACTTTGTTTAGTTTGGGATAACCCCAATTCTCTTGGATCAATCGCTTGAAATTTAAAAAAAATCACTGCTATTGTTTGGTTTGTGTAGTTTGGGAAGTGCGGTTTCATTGTCAAATTTTCTATAAGATTAGTGGTGTTTTATCACTTTGTCTTACAGGAATGATTGGCAAAGAGTTTATGTCTTTTCACATATTTCGTGTGAAATGGGCTCAAGTTGGAGCGCTTAACAATAAACTCTTTCTAGCCTTATGACTTTAGATCTGCTTTAGCCGACATTTGTACAAAACTGCACAGACTTTAATATTTAGAATCAATTTCAATATTTGAAATCCATTTTCAAAATATTGATTGTTTGCTCAAACTTTTTTGATCTTACCGGTCGTTCGATTTGTTCTCGCTTACATTGCTGGTGATTAACCTGAAATAAAGAGGCTTCTTGTGATTGGCTATTTGGTTCTCACTCCCTTTTTGGCTGCACTTCTTGCGCCAGTTCTTGTGCAATTGCTCGGGCATCGAGCGAGCTGGATTTTAGCTCTCGTTCCTGGATATTTATTTTATCGCTTTCTCGAATTTGTTCCGGCTGTGGCTAAGGGAGAAACCGTCCTGCAGTCACATGAATGGCTCTCTGGGTTTGGGATTAATTATTCCTTTATGATTGATGGGCTTAGCCTGACTTTTGCCTTCTTAATCTTAGGCATTGGCTTTTTCATTGTTATCTATGCAGGTGGCTATTTAAAAGGGCATCCCCAACTTGGACGTTTTCTGGCTGTTTTACTTGCCTTCATGGGTTCAATGCTTGGCCTTGTGGTGTCTGATAATCTCATCACTTTATTTGTGTTTTGGGAGCTCACCTCAATTACCTCATTCCTCCTTATCGGGTTTGATAATGAGCGCGAAGCCTCTCGCCGCGCCGCTCTGCAAGCTTTGATCATCACGGGCCTAGGTGGTTTGGTGATGCTGGCTGGCTTTGCTCTTATTGGCATTGTTGGCGGGACGTTTGAGCTCTCTGAACTTCTCACCAAAGGTGACACACTTAAAGAACATGGGCTTTATAGCTTGATGTTTTGGCTGGTTATGGCTGGCGCCTTTACAAAATCAGCGCAATTCCCATTTCACTCTTGGCTTCCTAATGCGATGGAAGCACCGACGCCAGTTTCAGCCTATCTGCACTCTGCGACTATGGTGAAAGCGGGTGTGTTTTTGCTTATGCGCACATATCCGATGCTAGGCGAGACCGAGCTTTGGGAAACCGTATTGCCGCTGTTTGGTGGCGCGACCTTGCTTGTCGGTACGGTTCTAGCTGTGCGTGATACCGACATGAAGTTGATGCTGGCTTACACAACGGTTGCCTCGCTTGGGCTCCTTGTTTTGATGCTTGGTGTTGGTGGTGAGCGGGCTATTGAGGGGGCCGTGCTTTATCTGATTGCGCACTCTTTCTTTAAAGGCGCGTTGTTTATGGTGGTTGGCACTGTGGATCATGAAGCTGGTACGCGGCAAATTGATAAGCTCAGTGGCCTTAGAAGTGCTATGCCAATCACGGCCTTGGCCGCTGGGTTAGCGGCGCTTTCTATGTGTGGTTTACCGCCCTTTATTGGATTTTTAGCCAAAGAATCAATCTATCACTCTCTTACCCATGGCGGTTTGCATGAATGGGTGATTGCGATCGTTGCCATTGTTGGTAATGCCTTGATGTTTGGTGTTGCCGCCAGCATTGCTATTCGTCCCTTTATGGGCAAATGGATCGACCCACCCAAGGCTGTGCATGAAGGCTCTTTGATGCTGTTTTTAGGCCCATTGATACTTTCTATCACTGGTTTGGTGACCGCTGTTTTTGCGCTTCAATTTATGCAAGCTCATTTCTTTGGCCCAATGATCAATGCGGTTGCTGGCAAAGATGTTGAGATTGATTTGCATCTCTGGCACGGCATTAACCCTGCGCTGATCCTCAGTGTCATCACAGTTGGGCTTGGGATTGCTGTTTTTGCCTTTACCAAACAACTCAAAAAGTCATTTGACCAGGTGTTAAACTTCATCAATTGGGGACCAGATAAAGGGTTTGATCAGTTCATTTCTTTCCTCAGTTGGTTTGCAGGACATTTCACTCGTCTGCTACAAACAGGGCAAATTCGCACCTATATGCGGGTTACGTTCCTTGTGGCTGCACTTGCGTTGCTCATACCGATGTTCAAACTGGGTATTTGGCCTCAATGGCCCAACTTCCCTGAATTGCGCTTATGGGAAATTGGTGTGTTTGTGATATTAGCGACAGGTATCATTCAAGTGGTTTTTGCAACCACTCGGCTTACAGCGATTATCTCTCTTGGTATTCAAGGCTTTTCTGTAGCCCTCATCTTTATGCTCTTTGGTGCGCCTGACCTGTCATTCACCCAGTTTATGGTTGAGACTTTATCTGTTGTGATTATTGCCTTGGTGCTCACACGCTTGCAATTGATGAAACAAGACAGACGCAGCACACTTGCCCTGCTGTTTGATGGCAGTGTTGCCATTGCTGTAGGTGTTGGTATGGGGGCGTTGTTGATGAACATCACTCAAGCGCCTCTTGATCTTCGACTATCAGAATTTTTCTCGACCTATTCAGCATCAATTGCCCATGGCCGCAATATTGTGAATGTGATCCTAGTGGATTTTAGAGCGATTGATACGCTTGGTGAGATTACTGTTGTGCTTATTACTGGCGTTGCAGCACTTGCGCTTATTCGCGTGAAAGCGGCGCCAGAGCCAAAGAAGAAAACAGCTAAGACTGATGCTGTCAGCGCCAAGGAGGCTGCATGAATACTCTGATTTTAAGAACCATTGTTCCGCTTCTCACAAGCTTGATGGTGATCTATTCAATCGTTGTTTTATTGGCTGGGCACAATGATCCAGGCGGTGGGTTTATTGGCGGTTTGATCGCGGCATCCGCATTTGCGCTTTACGGCATTGCCTGCGGTGTGGCCCCTGTGCGACGAGCTCTTTTTTTCCACCCGATTACGATCTCAGCCTTTGGAATGTTTCTGGCTGCTGCAAGTGGGTTTATTTCATTTTATAAAGAGGTGCCTTACCTCACAGGCCTCTGGTGGTTTCCGGAAATTGCAAAGGGTGTCGAGCTGCCCCTTTCAACCCCTTTGATGTTTGACATTGGTGTTTGGCTGGTTGTTGTTGGCTCACTTGTTAGCATCGCGCTTGCTTTGGAAGAGAAGGAGTAGCGCCTATGGAAACTTATCTATCACTCTTAGTTGGGCTTTATTTTGCGGGCAGTGTCTATCTTTTAATGTCGCAAAGCTTGGTGCGCATTTTAATTGGTATTGCTCTCTTGGGGAATGGTGTGAATTTGCTGATTTTCACATCTGGCCGTATTACACGCGGTGTGCCGCCTATTATTGAAAAGGGAGCGAAAATGGCTGAAGCCACGATTGCCAACCCCTTGCCTCAAGCACTCATTCTAACGGCCATTGTGATCTCATTTGCACTGTTTGCATTTGTGCTTGTGCTTTCTTATCGGGCGTATCAGGAAATTGGCACTGATGACACTGCCAAGATGCGCCTTGCTGAACCTGTTGAACCGTCTCACTTGCCAAAAGGGTATTAATTTATGAAAACCATATCAACAGAAGGGGCTATGCTGCAAACTGCAACCGCTGCAGTCGACTGGTTTATTTTAGCGCCTGTTGTGATCCCGCTTGTGACAGCTGCTATTTTAATTATGATGCGGCGCGGCGTTGGGTTGCACCCTTACATTGCCCTCTTGGCACTTGGCGCTAATATTTATGCCAGTTTTGAGCTTTTGATGAAGGTGCGTGCTGATGGTCCCATTGCCATGACGATGGGCAATTGGCTGCCTCCTTTTGGTATAAGTTTTACAGCTGATTATCTTGGTGCGATCTTAACGCTCACCTCATCTTTGGCTGTGTTTTGTGTGGCTCTTTATGGCATGGGGGATGCCTCATCTCGTGAGCGGCGCTTTGGGTTTTATCCACTGATCCTTGCTTTGCTGGTCGGGGTTAATGGCTCATTTCTAACCGGAGATATTTTCAACCTTTATGTTTGGTTTGAAGTTTTTGTTATCTCTTCATTTGGTTTGATCGTTCTTGGTGGCACGCGCAAACAGCTTGATGGCGCGGTGAAATATTGCTTTTTAAGTTTGATTGCAACGACGCTCTTTTTGATTGCAACCGGTTATCTTTATGGTCTTTACGGTACATTGAACATGGCTGATCTTAGCAAGATAATCGCGCCGCTCCCATTTGAAGGGCCGCTTGTTGTTGTCTCTACACTTTATCTTATGGCGTTTTCTATGAAAGCTGCAGCCTTCCCGCTTTATTTCTGGCTGCCGGCTTCTTATCACACTCCTAAGATTGCGGTTTCTGCTTTGTTTGCAGGCTTGTTAACTAAGGTCGGCGCTTATGCGCTATTGCGCACCTTTACAATCGTTCTCCCCGTTGCCGGTGACAGCTGGTTGATGGATGTGATGTTCTATATGGGTGTTGGTACGGCCATTGTTGGTGCGCTAGGCGCCGTTGCTCAAACAGACTTGCGCCGGCTCTTTAGCTTCCTGCTAGTGGCCTCTATTGGCTTTATGCTCATTGGCATTTCTGTTGGTACCGAGACAGCCTTTTCAGCGACGATATTCTATATGGTCCACTCAGTACTGATCATGACGGCCCTCTTCCTTATCGCGGGCGTTATTTATGAGCACCGCGGTAGCCTGGATTTGCGCCACCTTTCTGGCATCAACAAAGACTTGCCTCTACTTAGTCTGTTGTTCCTCGGGCTTGGGTTTGTTGCCATGGGCTTTCCACCATTTTCCGGATTTTGGCCAAAACTGGTTCTCATTTCCGAGACTGTTAAGGTTGAAGCTTATTTAGGAACTTTTGCGATTATCTTTAGCAGTTTTCTCTCGATCATTTCCCTTGGTCGTGCCTTTGCCTTTGGGTTCTGGCGTCCGCTTACAACTGAGGGTGAGGATCAAGTCGCTTTAGCTCAAAAAGATCTGAGCCTTTATTCAAAATTACAATATGTGCCTGTGTTGTTATTGATGGCTTTGGTCACAGCTGTTGGCTTAATGCCTGGCTTGTTGTTTGACCTATCCGCACTCGGGGCTAAAGGGCTTGTTGATACCAGTGCATATATTGCCGCTGTTTTTGGAGGTGCTTCATGAACAAGATTTTTCTCATCAATGTCTTGCTGGCTTTTACCTGGTGTGCCGTTCAGGGGACTTTTACTTTTGTAAATCTTCTCTTTGGTTTTCTTATTTCAAGCGCCGCACTTTGGCTCATCAGAGAGCAATTTGGAACATCTAAATACTTTAACCGGACCTCGTTGATTATTGGTTTGATCTTTCTCTTCTTAAAAGAGCTGTTCTTATCTGTTCTACGAGTGGCGTGGCTTGTGTTGAAGCCTGGGCAAAATTATCGACCGAGTTTCATTTCTTTCCCGCTGACCGTGAAAGAGCCGCATGAGATTACAATTCTTGCCAACCTGATCACCCTCACACCTGGAACGCTAAGTGTTGATGTTTCTGATGATAATAAAACGCTCTATATCCATTGTATTGATGTGGATGATGTGGAGGCGCTGCGCAAAGATATTGCTGAAGGCTTTGAGCGCAAGATTTTGGAGGCCCTACAATGACGCCTGAACAATTTTTTGATCTCGCAATTTTAATTTCTTTTGGCCTGAGTATTGTGGCCTTCATCTTCACGATCATTCGTTTGATTTTAGGAACAACATTGGCAGATCGGATTTTATCTCTTGATATGCTGGTGACATTGGGCATTGGCTTTATTGCGATCTTCACGCTTTATACCGGCTTCTATGCCTATCTCGATATGGCGATTGCCCTTGGGCTTGTTGGCTTTTTGGCGACAGTTGCTTTTGCTCGTTTGCTCATGCACCGCGGAGAGACAAATGATACGCCAGCTGGTGACAAACTAGAAGATATTGAAGATGAGGCTGATGAGGCTATTTCCAATCCGAGCGGAGGAGTAAACTAATGTTTTATTATTTCCTAGGTTCTCTTTTGATTGTTGCTGCTATTTTTAATTTGATTGCAGCGATTGGGTTGCTTCGTTTGCCTGACGTGTACACTCGTATGCACGCAGCTAGTAAAGCAGGCACTTTTGGCTCTGGCTTGATGCTTGTCACCATCGCTATCCACGCAGGTGAGATTAATATTGCCTCTCGTGCCCTAGCTGGTGTGGCGTTCTTCTTGTTAACCGCACCGATTTCAGCTCATCTGTTGGCGCGAGCTGCTTATGTTGCTGGCATTGATCCTTGGAGTGGGACTGTGCGTGATGATCTCAAGGGGCATTATAAAGATAAGCAGGGTCATCTCAGTAGTGATGATGATAAAGATTAATAAGTGTTTTCTGTGCTTCAGATGCCCACAATAGCATCCGCATTATTTTCTCTCACGGCTATTTCAAACGCTATCGCGTTTGAGCCTGCGAGGCGCGGCGCAACGCGCCGGACAGCTCTCGCTGTCATGTCCTACTGCCCTGAAAAAGGGCAGTACTCCTTCTTCGTATAGGTAAATTCTGATATTTTAATAAAAAACCCGTTTTGCAAAATTTGCAAAACGGGTTTTTTCATTATGCGCTTCAGTTGCTTATTTTTGGGTTGTGCCTTCAGGTTGCCTACAAGCAACCGGCACGAGCAACCGCGTATACCAAAAGACTTAAAGTTTAAATTGCCTAATTAACCTTGGCGAGCTTTAAATCTTGGGTTTGTTTTGTTGATTACATAAAGACGACCACGACGGCGTACTACGCGGTTATCCCGATGGCGCTTTGCTAGCGACTTAAGTGAATTTCTGATCTTCATTGTTCTAAATCCGAATATCGTAAAGTTATCTGGCTCTCTTACAGTGATTTCACTGTAATTTCCCTCTTTTTTGAGGGGTAAAGTCTGTATGATTTACGATTAGGCGTTAAAAAACGAACAATCGCACAAAAAACAGAGGCCAGCTATAAAACTGGCCTTTTCTTGGGAGTTTAATGACATAGGCACAGCTAAATGTCAACTAACCTCTTATTTTCCCTCACTCATTTTTATATATAGAGTTTTTAATATAGATTAAAGACTGATAAATCACTGATATGTTTAACTTTATGATATTTAAACTAGAGAATTCTCTGGATTTTAATACAGTCTTGATTAAACTATTTAAGAACTAACCTTACAATTTGCAGGAGCGTCCATGCGCTTAACCGTTCACACAGATTATGCCATCCGAACTCTTATTTACCTTGCTGTGCGAGAAGATAAGCTGGCGACCATCAGTGATATTTCTGAACAATATCAGATTTCCAAGAATCATATGATGAAAGTTGCGCAAGAATTGGTGCATCAAGGCTTTGTTGTTAGTGAACGTGGGCGCCATGGCGGACTTCGCTTGGCACGCCCGCCTGCTGAGATTAATCTTGGTGATGTAATAGAGCGGATGGAAGCTGATTTTTATCTGGTTTCATGCCTGGACCCTGAAAAGAATAATTGTAAAATTATTGGTAATTGCGGTGCCCAGACCATTATGCATGAAGCGATTGCCGCTTTTATCAATGTTTTTAAGCAATATAATCTTGAAGATGCAGTCTTAAATGAGAAGAACCTTAAAAACATGTTTTTAACTGAATTAGAAATTAGTTCTTCTTAAAGTACGTTGTTTTTTTGTCTCACGGGCTATTCTGCTGCTGAAGCAGCAGGCCCTCCGACGGGCGGGGCTCGCCCCGGGCAGCTCGCGCTGCCATGTCCGTGCTCTAAAAAGAGCACTCCCTTCTTCGTAATGCAAATTACAAATATATATTTTATGATTTTATAAAATATAGCTTACTCTAGGATTTCTTCTCTCTCATTTCTTTTGTGTGCAAGCCTCTGTCACTTATCGAAATTGTTTTTCGCTTGTGATATCTCTAAGCTATGGAACGGGCACGGGAAATTCTTAAAAAAACATTCGGATTTGATGATTTTCGCAGTCATCAAGCCTCAGTGATTAAAACACTGATTGAGGGTGGAGATTGCCTTACCCTTATGCCAACGGGTGGTGGTAAATCACTTTGTTATCAGATCCCAGCGCTGGTGCGCCCCGGCACTGGTGTTGTTGTCTCTCCGCTTATTGCTTTGATGCAAGATCAGGTTGATGCTCTTATTCAACTTGGGGTACGCGCAGCTTTTTTAAATTCGACGCAGACAGCAAGCGAACAACGTGATGTCCAAGACCAACTTTTAAATGGAACACTTGATCGACTTTACATAGCGCCAGAACGCTTACTTGCCCAACGCACACTAGAATTGCTTGCCAGTGCAGACCTTTCTCTTTTTGCCATTGATGAAGCCCATTGTGTATCGCAATGGGGGCATGATTTTAGGCCAGAATATCGCCAACTTTCTACCTTGGCTGATCTATTCCCGCATGTGCCGCGGATTGCGTTGACGGCAACGGCTGACATGCGCACAAGAGATGAGATTGTCGAGCAGCTTCGGCTCTCTCATGCCAAACAGTTTGTTGCCAGTTTTGATCGCCCCAATATTCGCTATACGATTGCAGAAGGCGGCGGGAACCGAGAGCAGTTGTGGCGCTTTATTGAAAATGAGCATCAGGATGATGCGGGCATCATTTATTGCTTGTCGCGCAAGCGGGTTGAGGAAACAGCTGAATGGCTCAGTAAAAAGGGCCGCCCTGCTCTTGCTTATCATGCCGGTATGGAGGCACATGCGCGCCAGGAAGCCCAAACACGTTTTTTACGCGAAGATGGCCTGATTATGGTAGCAACGGTTGCTTTTGGTATGGGGATCGACAAACCTGATGTTCGCTTTGTCGCTCACTTGAATTTACCAAAATCGATTGAATCATATTATCAGGAAACAGGACGCGCGGGCCGGGATGGGGAGCCTGCTAATAGCTGGATGGCTTATGGCCTGAATGATGTGATCACCTATCAACAATGGATTGAAGGGTCGGATGCAGGAGATTTCCAAAAGCAAGTTGAGAGACAAAAGCTTGAAGCCTTGCTTGGACTTTGCGAGACGACAACATGCAGGCGGTATCACTTGATTGGCTATTTTGGACAAGACAGCGATCAGAGTTGTGGGAATTGCGATAACTGTCTTAACCCGCCAGAAACCTTTGAGGGAATGGAGCTTGCTCAAAAAGCGCTTTCTACTGTTTACCGGACAGGGCAACGTTTTGGAGTTTCTTACCTCATCAAAATTTTACTTGGCTCAACTGATGAGCGCATTATTCAAAACCATCATGATCAAGTCTCAACTTTTGGAATTGGGAGTGATGTGAGTGATAAAGAATGGCGTAGTGTGTTTCGCCAATTGATTGCTCGCGGGTTTCTTCTTTCTGATCACGAGCAATATGGCGGCCTTCGCTTAAATGAAACTTGCCGCCCTCTTTTAAAGGGGGAAGGATCTTTTCAACTCAGGCGGGTACGCACTGTCAAAAAGGCTAAACGCGCCCGCACATCGGTTACAAAAATATCTGCTGCTAACAAACCCTTGTGGGATGCTTTGGTGGCGCTTCGGACTGAACTGGCAGCTGCACAAAAGGTCGCCCCTTACGTGATTTGCCATAACCGCACATTTGAAGAATTGGCCACTCTGCGGCCAAATTCTAAAGCTGGGCTTTATCACATCACTGGGCTGGGAGAGAGCAAGATCAAGCGTTACGGCGATGATTTTTTAAGAGTTATTGCCGCTTACCCGCCTATTGAGACCTTACAAAACACACTTTCAGACACTGTGAACCAAACTTTGCTGCTGCATATTGAGGGACATAGCCCTGAAGTTATATCGGAGCGAAGAGAGATTAGTCTCTCCACCATTTATGATCATTTTGCTGATGCGATTGAAGCGGGTGTGCTTGACATTAAAGACCTGAGCGAGATCGATGATGTGGTGATTGAAGAGATCGGTCAGATTTTTGATGAACAGAATATTTTAGAGACCGGTCTTCTCAAACCAAGCTATGAAGCACTTGAAGGACGTTATAGCTATGGCATTTTAAAATGCGTTTTGGCTGAAAAAGTTCTAAGTGCATAACCTCTTTCTCTTCTTAAATCACTTTACAAACGAAACTCTTATATAAAAAAACCTGCTGGTTGGGGAACAATCAGCAGGTTTCTTAGATAGGAGAGTATAATGATCAAGAAAAGAAGTCATAAAAGGCAAATGACTTCTTTGATTTTTGTATTTGGAAATTAATATTTCCAGCCGACACCTAAAGTGAACTTTTCAGTGTCTGTCGCAAACTGATCTGCATCATAGTTTGCATATTTTGCTTCTACGTAAATACCTCTTCTCAAAGGCATTTTGGCGTAGAAATCAAATTCAGTACCATAATCAATTGAGCCTTCTTCAGATTTGAACTCATGATATTGAGCTTTCAAAAGCAGACCATTGAAAATTGATAATTGACCAGGTGCATTTTTCACCTTGTAGGTCACATCAATGTAGAAATCTTCTAGGCCATTCACTGGAGTTACCAAGAACTTATCAGCAAAGCCATTGAATTTATGCAATGTTGCTAGAGGTGTTCTGAAGCGACCTGCAGTGTCATCATCAGCGCCTAGGACTTCATAACCAACAGTTGCTTTTAGTCCTGATTTAGATACACCTAATGCAAGATGATAATAGTCAGCATCATAATCTAATGTGTTGCTGCCATAATCTTCTTGATGAGCATATTCAGCATAGTAATGCAGGCCATAACCGGCATAGTCTCTTTTACCACTTAATAAGACACCATAAGACGCGCTTGAGTTAGCAGGAGCATCTTGATCAAAATCAAGTAAATAACCATAACCCTTTATGACACCGATACCTTTAATTTTGTAAGCGGCGTGGAGGATGTGACTTTCACTATCCCAGTCACCATTTGGTGAATCATTACCAAAAATACGGTTCACTTTATCAATGTAACCATATGTTAAGGTTAGACCTGGGATTGATGTGTTTTTCACCATGGCTGCATCAAATGTTTGATTGTTTTGACGCCAACCAACGTGTCCAACAAAACGATGGTTATCCATAACGATCACCTGACGACCAACTTTAACAACAGTGCCAGGAATGCCTGCATATTGCATATAGAGCTGGTTAAGTTCATGTGATTTCACATCAGCTACGACTGGAAATTGAGTTTGACCATTGATGGTGTTGTTAAACTCATCGCCACCAACATTGGTGACAGCTTCAAATTCAACACCAAGAGTTAAGCCATAAAAGCTACCAGATTTCCAACCAATCCGGCTTCTTAGTGTTGAGGCATTTGCTTCTTCAGCAATGCCATCTTGTTCCACATATTCATATCTGTATCTCTCGTCGATCCAAAGCTTTCCAGATTTGAGTGCGTCAAAGAGAGCTTCACCGGCACTAGCGCTATGTGGCGCCGCCAATAGCGCAGATACAAACGCTAACTTGCCGAGTGAATTACGGTTAATTTTCATTTTCGGTTACCCCCGGTAGAAAAATAAAACAATGATAGATTTCTCTAACTTGATGAAAAAGATAGAGAGAAAATTTAAAAGATGCAAATCGAATCCGTGTTTTTTCTTCAAAAAACCTCATATTTTTCAATAGCTTATAAAATAGGCAGTGCCCTGCACAATCTTTAGTCAAAAAAATTTAGAAAAAACAATACTAAAGAATTGTTTTGCCTTTTTCTTATGCAAGGGCACATGTTTTGGCCAGGTTTTCAAGGCCGTGCTGCCCTCGTTTTTTTCCGTATTTCTCTCGTTTTTTGCTTTGTTTTGGTCTCTTCGATTCTATTTTTTATAGATTTGTTGATCTTTCTTTTTTTCTCCTCAGTTAGGAGTTAAATTTGATATATTGATTCTTCCCTTGAGGGAGATCTCCTCTAAATTTAAAAGAATTTAGATCCCTTCTTTGTAAACCCTTAATTATTTTAAAGAGACTTTCCACTATGGCTCAGATCGAGACGCTTATAGCTTCTGAAATTAATGCTCGTCCAAATCAGGTTGAGGTTGCTGTGACTTTGATTGATGAAGGCGCGACCGTGCCGTTTATCGCACGCTATAGAAAAGAGCGGACCGGCGGGCTTGATGATGATCAATTGCGCAAAATTGAAGAGCGCCTCACCTATTTAAGAGAGCTAGAGCAACGCCGGGCTAGCATTATTAAAACAATTGAGGGGCAAGGTAAGTTGGAAGCCAGTCTCCTTGCTAAACTCAATGCAGTTATGACACGCTCTGAGTTAGAAGACCTTTATCTGCCCTTTAAACCAAAACGCAGAACCAAGGCGCAAATTGCAATTGAAGCTGGTCTTGAGCCCTTGGCTCAGAACTTAGTGGCTAGTCCGAATATGGATCCTTTTAAATTGGCTGAAGAGTATGTCTCAAAAGATAAAGGTGTAGAGACTATTGAGGCTGTTTTAGAGGGAGCCTCTGATATTGTTATTGAGGGACTGACTGAAAAGGCTGATCTTTTAGGTTCGCTTCGTGGGACAATGCGGGAGGCGGGCCGCGTTAAGACAAAGCTCAAGAAGGGGAAGGAAGAGGAAGGCGCAAAATTTGCAGATTATTTCTCTTTCGAGCAAGATTTCAAAGACATACCACCGCACCGTGCGCTTGCTCTTTTGCGCGCTGAGCGAGAGGGCGTGATCTCATTAGGCCTTGATATTGAGGCTGAGAAAACGGACTTGCATCCTTGCGAGCGTAAGATTTCTTCTGAGTTTCAATTTAATGGTGGATCTCAAGCCCGCAATGAATGGTTGAAAGACACTGTTCACAAAACATGGAAAAGCAAGCTGCATAAGAAAATCTCTGGTGACCTGATCCAAGATTTACGCGAAAAGGCTGAGACTGAAGCCATCCGTGTGTTTTCTCAAAATTTGAAAGATTTGATGCTTGCAGCTCCTGCAGGTCCTCGGGCAACTATTGGGTTAGACCCAGGCTATCGTACAGGTGTGAAGGTGGCTGTTGTTGATAAAACAGGTAAGCTTGTTGACCATACAACCATTTACCCTAATGAACCGCGCAATGATATTGAAGGGTCGCTCGCGACTTTAGCTGCGCTTGTTAAAAAGCATAATGTTGAGATACTCAGCATTGGTAACGGGACAGCATCGCGAGAGACAGACAGGTTGGCGGCCGAACTGATTAAGCGTTGTACGGGCCACAAGCTGATTAAGATTGTTGTCTCTGAAGCAGGCGCTTCAGTTTATTCAGCTTCTGCATTGGCTTCGAAAGAGTTTCCTGATCTTGACGTCTCAATACGCGGGGCGGTTTCGATTGCACGGCGTTTGCAAGACCCGCTTGCTGAACTTGTGAAGATTGAAGCTAAAGCCATTGGTGTTGGACAGTATCAACATGATGTTGATCAAGCTGCATTGCAGCGCTCTCTTGATGCAGCAGTGGAAGATTGCGTGAACTCTGTTGGTGTTGATTTGAACATGGCTTCAGCTGAATTGCTCTCGCATATTTCTGGTTTAAACCAAGCTTTGGCAGCTAATATAGTGGACTACAGAAATGAGAACGGTGCGTTCAAATCACGTAGTGAACTCAAAAAAGTGGCTCGGTTAGGCCCCAAAGCGTTTGAACAAGCGGCTGGCTTTTTGCGCATACGCGGCGGCAAAAACCCGCTTGATCAATCTGCTGTGCACCCGGAAGCTTATTCTGTTGTGAAAAAAATTGCCGAAGCTACTGGCAAAGCGATTGAGCAACTCATGGGTGATAGCCCGTTTTTAAAAAGCTTGGATGCGGGGCGTTTTGCTGATGAACAATTTGGTGTGCCGACCATAAATGACATTCTCTCAGAGCTTGACAAACCTGGCCGTGACCCGCGCCCAACATTTGAAGTGGCGCAATTTGCAGACGGCGTTGAGAAAATCACTGACCTTAAAGAAGGTATGCAGCTTGAAGGTGTTGTGACCAATGTGACCAACTTTGGTGCCTTTGTTGATATTGGTGTGCACCAGGATGGCTTGGTCCACATCTCACAAATGGCTGATAAGTTTGTCTCTGACCCGCGTGAAATCGTAAAAGCTGGAGCGATTGTTAAGGTGCGTGTGACCGAAGTGGATGTTGCACGCAAACGGATTGGGCTTTCTATGAAATCGCCCGATGGAATGGATGCCACTCGAAAAGCTGAACGTGATGTTGTGAGCAATCGGGGAACTGGCCAGCAGAATTACTCATCTAAGGGTTCGAACAACAAAAAGAAATCATCAGATGAGATTGATAGCTCAAACCCATTTGCCGCTGCCTTTGCCAAGGCAAGCAAGACAAAGCATTAGACTACTTGTAGGTCTCTTTCTCGATTTTTTAGAGATTGAGACCACAACATCCTTGATGCATAGAGCCAGAGCTTATTTCTGCAATCTGTTTGTTAAGGTTAGGATTGTTCTCTCAAGTTGAGCTTTATTTTTTATAGCTCTTTGAACAATCAGAGCTCCTTGGAGTGCGTCGATGAATAAACAGGCTAAATCTCTTGGCTCTTCAGTGTAAGAAAATTCGCCTGTTTGTTTGCCTTTCTTTAAAATGCCTTCAAGCCATTTGATGTGATCATTGAAAAAGAGGGCCACTTCTTTTTGCATCTCTTGAGGAAGCGCCATCAACTCACCGGCAAGTGAAGCGCATAAACAGATTTTATCACCGCTTTCGCCTAAGTCTTGGTAGGGGGTGAAATAAAATTTAAGCGCGTCTAGAGCTGAGACCGTTTCATCATTTGTTAAGCGATCCATAGCGATTGAAAACGTCTCTCTATAGCGCTGGACGACAGCGATGCCCAGCGCTTCTTTGCTGGCAAAGTGATGAGTGATACTTGGTTTTTTGATGCCAACCAGCTCAGCAATATCTTGAAAACTGATGGCGTTAAAGCCGCGTTTTTGAATGAGCTCCTGGCTGATATCAAGTAATTTATCTCTTGTACTTTTCTCGGCTTTTTCAATCACTAAAGTTAAAGCTCCCTAGGCTCAGGACCTATTAATTTCATGGTTTTTGCGCGTGTCGCTTTTTTGATGAATGTTTGTGAAACCCACGCAGAGCATAGCTTGAGCTATGGTCAAGTGCGTTTTGCAAACAGGCGCAAAAAAGAGCCGCGCCCTTTGTTTCTTGAAGCGTGTCTTTTATCCCAAAACCGAAAGCCACTTTTGGGAGACATGCTATAAAGGGTTGCTCAAAAGCGGTTCATCTACTGCAAAAAACAAGCTTACTGGGGGAAAGGCCCCACTTGTACTTGTTTTTCTAGTATCTAAACCGCTTTTGAGCAACAGAAACTCATGAAATTAATAGGTCCTGAGCCTAGATATTGCCCCTTTTGCTCCAAAAGCGACATTCGCTCTTTGTCTTCATAACTGCTTTGCTTGCAATGGGCAAACGGATCCAGGTTGATTTGCCCAAACTCTTACCGTCGAGTTCTGCTTCACCATCTAGCATCAGTATTTCAATGCGTTTGTCATTTGTTTCCAATTCTAGTTCACTGCCCGGTACTAACTTATCTAGTTGCACCACTTCTCTCTCATTTTCAAAGAGGGGCATGAGACTATGGCCTTTGCTCTCCCCCGCTATCCAATCGGTTTGATTTGTATCGATGTTTAGCTGAGGTTCACCTGTCTCTTGCATCTGACATAATTTAACGAAGATTGTGCATCCCTTTTCACTATGAGGAGCGTGACTGCTACCGGGTGGGTTCCTCACATAGTAGCCTTCGCCATAATCACCGGATTGGTCTGAAAATGTACCTTCCAGAACTAAATATTCTTCGCCACCACCATGAATATGACTGGAAAAAGAAGAGCCTGGTGCGTAACGGACAATTGATGTTGCACGGCCAGCTTCGGCTTCTTCGCGCTCTAATCTGCGTCTCTCAACACCCTTAAGAGGCGATGGGCTCCAGTCCATCAATTCCGTTTCAATGATAAGGCTTTTTGAAAAATCTAAATTAATATTTGTATCACTCATTTTAAAAACCTCAAGTTAAGTGACTGCAGGTCAATTTCGTTTTGACCTGCAAGCCCACTCTTATTCTTTCACTATATCACTCTTTAAGCCGCTGCGCTTGGACGACTGGAGACCTCTTGATACCAGCGTTTGATATTTGGATAGTCCTCTAAATTTTCGATTTTTATATGTAATGCAAAATCGATCGAACAAAGAGCTGTAATATCTGCGATTGAGAATTCATTGCCGGCTACATATTTATTTGTAGCTAGCTGTTCATTTAATTGCTTAAAGCCGGCGCGGGCCATCTCTCTATTTTTTTCACCCCATTCTTTATTTTGATAAAGCTCTAATGCCCCTAAGCCTGCTGTAGCGTGATGGAAATATGTACTGGTGCATTCCATGAGTGATTGTTCTACGCGTTTCTGCCACATGTCTATAACTGAGCTCTCTTTCGGGGTGGTCCCCATTAATTTTGGCTCAGGGTAAGCATCTTCAAAGAAGCGACTGATTGCAGAACTTTCGCTGATGCATGTGCCATCATCCAGCTCAAGTACTGGAACCACAGCGGATGGGTTTTTCTTGATGAACTCTTCTGATCGATGCTCACCAGCTGGGACATCTATTTGTATCATCTCAATATCTTTGATGCCTTTTTCAGCCAGAAACATACGTACTCTACGTGGATTGGGAAATGGATTAAATTCATAAAGTTTCATTCTTCTCTCCTATTTTTAAAGACTGCCGATTGCGGTGAGGCCGATAATGAGTTGGCAAGTGAACGCAATGGCGAATGTGATGGTTCTCATGCCGGGAATGCCAAAAGTGTAGACAAGGTAGTGCGCCAACCGAGCGAAGAAATAAATCATCGCAGCGGTCGCTGTTAGGGTTGTTGAAGTTCCGGTTAAATGTAGGACGATTACAAGGGGGGCAAAGATGACTAGATTTTCAACGGCGTTTTGATGGGCGCTCATCATTCGTTTTGCCCATAATGCTTTTGGGGATGGGTCTGAGTTTGGATTGAAAACTGCTTGTCCTATTCCCATTTCGATAAGGCGATTGAGAATATAAGGCAGCCAAAAAAGAGCGGTCATTAGGACTGTTAGTGCTAGCCAATAAAGTTCTGTTTTCATAATAGGCTCCGTCATATGTTCGATGGATTTAACGAAATCAACCTACCTAACGTTAGGTAGATTTGCAAGGTAAAATTTTTGACTGTTTTTTTAGGGGATGTCTTTTTCTAGGATTTGAGTTGGCCTAAGGGGCATCGCCTTTATTTAACGAAATGGTATGAAGCCCCACTTTCAACAGCAGAGACTTACTCAGCGAGGTTGTTTTCTTTAGATAAAATCACTATCTAAGTTTTACCCTCAGGGTGACACAAAGACCTGTTAACTATGTGATATCAAAAAAGGCCCCTTGACCGCTTTTGTAATATATTTAACGGTGAAGCATGCGCTCTTAATTTTCAACTTTTCTGAATGTGACCCTTTAAAATGACACTGACTAAATTTTCTAAAATTGCTTTTGTAACCGGTGGGACTGCTGATGCTGATGCTGCCGTTAAAGAGCTTAAGTCACGTTATGGGGACACACCAATCGATGAAGCTGATGTGATTGTTGCCCTTGGGGGGGACGGGGTGATGCTGCAAACTTTGCATCAAACCATTGAAAATCCTCGCCCTATCTATGGTATGCACTTTGGCTCCATAGGGTTTTTGATGAATGAATATAGCTTGGATGGCCTCTTGGAGCGGCTAGAGCTTTCCGAAGAAAATATCATTCATCCCTTAAAATTGAAGGCTTATAATGGAGCGGGAGACGCTTTAAAAGCCTTGGCAATCAATGAGGTTTCTTTATTTCGCCAATCGCACCAGGCGGCAAAATTAAGGATCTCTGTAGATGGGCGTCAACGGCTTGATGAATTGATTTGTGATGGTGTGATGGTGGCAACGCCAGCAGGCTCAACTGCGTATAATTTCTCAGCCCACGGCCCTATTTTACCGGTTGGAGCGCAATTATTGGCATTAACGCCGATTAGCCCGTTTCGGCCACGTCGTTGGAGAGGAGCTTTGCTCAAAAATCATGCGATGGTTGAAATTGAAGCTTTAGAGCCCATTAAGCGCCCCATTAATGCTGTTGCTGATCACCATGAGTTTAAAGATATTCGCCGAGTTGAGATTGAAGAGGATCAATCTATTTCACTCAGGCTTTTGTTTGATCCCGGCCACGCCCTTGATGAGCGTATCATAAATGAACAGTTCTTTTACTCTTGATAAGATTTTTGAGTTTTTTTTGCTAATCTTGCTTTATCGGCACACAAATTAGCCGTATTATTTTTGTTTTTGTCAAATCTTTCTTAAATGGTTCTAAGCTAAGGTATCTTCGTTATAGATAATAACATCCTTAAAATTTTAGGGAATGGAATTTTGTACCTTTTGTATCTGGACCCGTTTGAACCATGGCAAAAATTGAATTTGAAAAACTAAGATTCGTCGTTGCGGATGATAATGCGCATATGCGCCGCATTGTGCGAACTTTACTTAGAGCCTTTGGGTCTCGTGAGATTTGTGAAGCTGAAGATGGCGCTTCTGCGCTTGAAGCTGTTGAGAACTTCCTTCCTGATATTTTGATCACTGATATTAAAATGCCGATCTTTGATGGTATCGAGCTCACTCAAATGATCAGAAATCCGGATGGATCAAAGCATCCTTATTTACCTATTATCATCCTTTCAGCTTATTCTGAGCGCAAACGCGTTTTGCAGGCCAGAGATGCTGGAGCAACTGAATTTTTATGTAAGCCTGTTTCGGCGAATGCGCTTTATAAGCGTGTTCAAAATGTGATTGAGAACCCTCGCCCCTTTATTAAAGTTAGCACTTATTTTGGCCCTGACAGACGGCGTAGTGCTGACCCGAACTTTAATGGTGAAGAACGCCGTAAGACAGATTCCAATGCCTTTATGGTTGGTGAGCAGGTTTCTCTTTAAATCATTTTAATCAGTAGAGATTTTATATATGTCAGCTGAAATACCAAAAGTTAAAGATGATGAAATGCTGGTCATCCCACCTCAAACGGATTTGAAAGATCGCGTTCTTAAGCCTGGGAATCCAAGTATTGCTTGTAGAAAAGCTATTAAAGCCGCTGAAAATGCAATCGAAGAACTCAGTGTTGAGTTTGATGGTTGGATGAATTCAGCCGTTGATGAGTTGCTTGAGAAATTACCACGTGTGCATGAAGATGGTCTTAAAAGCGAAGCTGGTGAAGAACTCCACACAATTATACATGACCTAAAGGGACAAGCGACGACCTTGGGCTATCCGGTTGTTTCTGAGATTTGCGATACACTTTGTAATTTATTAGAGAAGACACCTGATGTCTCTCGCATCAGCCCTAAGATTGCTGAGCTTCATGTGCGCTCAATTCAAACCATTGTTCAAGAATGCACAAAACATTCTGATGACCCAAAAGCCAATGCGATTTCAGCAGGCCTTCGTCAAATGGTTATGAAAATTCTAAAACATGAATTTGAACGTGCAGACAAAAATGAGGCTGAAAAATAACATCTTATTTTCCAGCCTATTTGATTTTCATCATTTCATTGTTGTTAGCTTTTAACCGAGCCCGCCTTTTCTAAAAAGCCCACCGGCTTTAGAATTGCTGCTTTCATTTAAATCTAAAATAGGTTTTTGTTTCGTTGCTTCAGCTACGAATTGCTCACCTTTGGGTGATTTCAGGCCTTCAAAATTCATTGGTGTTAAATTTGCCCAAACACCAATTTGACCTTGTCCCTCTTTTATATCAGCATTGATTGGTTGCTCTTTATTTGTAGTATTACTGTCTAGATTTGGGTCTACTGTATTTTCTAAACTGGCGATCTGTTGACTTTTAAATAAGCCGCCTTCCAAACCATGATGAAAGATCTGGCCATTTTGTGCGGCAGGATCCACCGACGCAATTGGGTCTATTGTATTTTTATTCTTATAGTCAATTGAACCTTGTAAAATAATCGGCTTTTCGACTGAGGCAAGTTCTGTAATTTTTGCTTGTGTTTTGGTTTGAGCAACATCGATTTGTTGTACTGAGTGGCGGCGGACTAAATTTTGATAGAGACCTTTTACGCTCACCGGGTTGCCGCCTTTATAAAATAAAGTACGATTTGATCTGGCCGCTTGTGGGAAAAGATCAGCTGCTTTCATTTCTGGCTTTACATTGCTGGCATGGATAAGCTTGCCGCCATTATGGGCGCCGAGAAAATGTGCGATATAAAGTTCACCCGCTGTTGGCTTGCGGCCAATTTTACTTTCAATCGCATCAGCATTGAGCTTTGTAAACGCGCCCGCCATTAGTGCTGCTACTTCTGGTTTATTTCTCAGTTCTAGAATTTCTTTTCGTGTTTCAGAATCTTCAACACGGTATTTCCCAGAACTGGTTTTTGTAATTTGCGCGGCCATCTCTTTCAGCCCTAACTCAGGCCCTTTTTCTTTGACCATTTGAAGCCAGGTGCTTTCGATAAACTGAAACAGTCCAGAGGCACTAGAGGTTGGTGCTTTTACGCTTGCTCTAAAGCCACTTTCACGTTTTGCCGTATCAACTAGATATTGAAAATCAACACCTGTGACTGCCGCTGCTTTTCTCAGTGCAGTTTCAATTTTAATAGGCATTTGCGTAGGTGAACCAACGGCCATGTTCTCAAGGGTCCTGTCATAAATACGCACTACAAAGAAAAACTTAGATTGAAAAATCTCATCACTTTTATGTTAACCGAGCTTTCTTAACGCCCTGTTAACGTTTTCAGTGATGACCCGGCCCACAAAATCCCGCTTATATTTGGCGCTTTTTCAAAAATTTGGCTTATTTTATGGGTATGAAAGACAGATAAACGTCATAGAGTTTCTTGGCTTTAGTGTTCTTTTCACACTCTTTGAGACCTGCTAACATTGATACTGAAACAATTGATTAAACTTTCTTTTTTTTGAGACGCTTATTGATATGAGTTTTATAATGACTAAAGCGCTTTTTAGACTTGCCCTTACCTTTATCTTTTTTAGCTCTGCACTTGCCGTCTCTTCTTCTCACGCTCAAGCTGTCGATAAACCTTCATCTGGTGCTCCGAACGCACTGCTCATACTCGATGGTTCCGGTTCCATGTGGGGGAAAATAAAAGGTGGGCATAAGATTCTTGTCTCGAGACGCGCTATTGCTCAAGCTACACGTCCGTTTGAGGGAAAGTTAAATCTAGGGCTGATGTCTTTTGGTCATCGCAAACGGGCGGCTTGTCTTGATATTCAGGTTCTTCAGCGACCAGCCCCCTTGAACCCACTACAATATTCAAGGCTCGTAAAGCAGATTAAACCCATTGGCAAAACACCAATTACATCTGCTTTAAATAAAGCGGCTACAACTTTAAAGAAGGGAAAATCTGGTGGCTCTATTATTTTGCTTGCAGATGGACCAGAGAATTGCCGCAAAGATCCTTGTCAGTTAATTTCACGCGAGTTTGCTCTACAAAATAAACTCAAAGTTCATGTCATCGCTTTTTCGATGTTACCGAAGGATGCGCGCTCCCTTAAATGCTTAGCTCAGAATTCTGGTGGCGAGTTTCACACCCCTAATGATGAAAAGAGTTTAGAGACAGCTCTCAGCGCAGCGTTTAAAGCCAGCTTGCAAGGAGGTGCAGTTCGCAAGGTCGCTCTTAAAACACCGAAACCAAAAAAGGTGGTTGTGAAACCTGGGGTGCAACTCACGGCTCATCTTGGGGCTAATAGTCCCCCCTTAACCAAAGGTGTTTCCTGGAAGGTTGAAAAGCTCCTCAATAAAACAACCGTTGAGAAGGACCTCCCCCCCTGGACAAGTTCCACGGCAAAGACTGAATTTGATTTATCTCCCGGGCTCTATCGCATCGTTTCAGACTTTGATGAGTATCAGGTCATTCGTGATATTGAGATAAAGAAAAACCAACGTGATGCGGCTCAGTTTGTTTTTAATTTAAGCCACTTAAACTTACCTGCTGGGTGGGGGTTGCCTGACAGTCGCTCTGGTTTTGGGAAGTTATTACTTGAAAAGCAATCTGAGAACTCTAAAGAGAAACGCGAGGAGATCCTTCTCGATCTTAGCCCTCAAGCTCAGTCCAAATTAATCCCCTCTGGTGCTTATAAAATCTCTGCTATTGATAATGGTAAGATGCAAAACTGGTTTATTCACGCAGAGCCTGGCAAAGCTATTGCCATCCCTGTTTGGAAAAAAACAGGACGCATTCGCTTCAAGCTCCAGCGCGCTGATAATGGTGCTCCTCTTTCAGCTGCCTTACTCAAACTCTATCGAACAGACCTTAGGCAAGATCAACTTGTTGAAGTTGCCCGCTCATTTGCCGGGTCACCCCAATTTGATCTAGAGCCAGGAAAATATCTTGCTCATCTTAAAGATGGATACTCTGAAGCACGTTTTAGTTTTTCCATTCAAACTGGTACCGTTTTGGAAGAAGTGCTTTCTCTCAATCAAGGGTTTTTAAAAGTCAATTATGAGAAGAAAAACCCAGACGATCCAAGCAGTTTGGAAATCATGAAAATAGATAAAGTCAGCGGTTCTAAATTTATCGCTGAATTGTCTGATTTTAGTGAAATTATTAAGTTAAGCCCTGGGCAATACCGCTTGAATTTTAGGGTTTCTCAAACGGCTCGTGCCTCACTTCAAGATATCGTTATAAAAAGTGGCAAGACGAAAACCCTTTCACTTCGGCCGCGCCTGAGTGAAGTGACTTTTTTGGTCTCTAAAAAGAGTGATGCGCTCTCTCGTCATCAAATCTTTTGGCAGCTCTTTGATAAAAAGGGGCGAATGATGTGGCAGAGCTCTGAAGCAGAGCCACGGGTATATCTTTCTAATGGAACCTATAGAGTTATTGCAGAAATTGGGAGCGATCGTTTTCAATCAAAGATCCGAATAAAAGGGCGCACACCTAAGACGTTTGACTTATCTGACAAGAAAATTAACTAAATCTCTGAATTAATGACGAGATTTCTTTTTTCACGCCTCTTTATTTGCGAAAAAACGTATAAAATTTCATTTTAAAAAATCATGGGTAAATCATTTTTACACATCGTGAACTTATTTGATCATATTTTTGTTATTGAGTAGTTTATAGGTAAACAACTAAACGAGAATCTTTATGTCTCTTAAAAAGAAAATACATTGCCTTTCTAACCTTCACCACTCAATGGTGCTGGTAATAGCAAGTGCCTTATTGAGCCTTATTATTAGCCCCTTACACGCACAAGAAGAACAAAAACAATCCCCTTCCGTTGTGGTTGTCTATGGTTTGGCGAAAAGCATGTGGGCAAAGCTCGATGGCCAGATCAAAGTTTCACTTGCGCAAAAGAGCCTAGCTAATGTTCTTAAATCTTACGATAAGCAAATCGACTTTGGTCTCCTAGCCTATGGGCATATAGCCAGCAAGGGATGTAATTCTGCTCAGGTGGTAAAACCTCTTGAGCGCTTGAAAGCTTCTGCTGTGGTGCCGGCTATTAATCCGCTTCGTCCGCGCGGTGCTGCACCAATTGGGCAATCTCTGCTAGATGCCGCTCAACTTGGCAAAGATAAAACTAAACCTTTACGTATCATTCTCATGAGTGATGGACTTGTTAGTGAAGGAGCTGGAAAATGTCCTCTTAATCCATGCGAAACGGCGCTCAGTCTAAATGGTGTTAATCCGAATATCACTATTGATGTGGTTGGTATTGGTAAAGCTAATACGCCAAAGATCAATGCTCTTTCTTGTATTATCTCACCCTCAAATGGCAAATTGACCTTTGCTAGCACTGAAGAAGAAATTAGCCGCGCCTTAGCCGCCAGCATTGAGCGGGCTAAAAAAGCAAAACCTCAGCTCAACGTTGCAAAACAGCCCGGAAAGGCTGATGAAAATGCATGGGCTGGTGCGACAGAGATTATCGTTGACCCGATTAAGAAACAAGCAACTGGTGCTGTTGAAAAAGATGGCAAAGTTATCTCGAAAAATAAGTTTGATCAGAACAACCTAAAAGTGAATGACACTCATGGAGGCCTTGCGCTTGTAGCGCACCTGAATGATGGTGGTTCTGAAATAAAGTCAGGACTTGTCTGGCGGGTCTATGACGAAAAGCCAGACAAAACAACTGGCAAGCACAAACTTATTAGCGCCCATAGAACTGCTGCGCCTGTTATGTCCTTAGAGAAAGGCACGTATCTCATTAACGCTGCTTATGGCCGCTCCTTCTTAACGCAGAAAGTAAAAATTGAAGCTGGTAAGAATAAAACCGAGCACTTCATTCTCAATGCTGGTGGATTACGTATCAGCTCGGTCCTCGCCAATGGCAGCCCGATTTCAGAGAATAAAGTTACCTTTGATATATTTTCTGATGAGCGGGATCAGTTTGGTAAGCGACTGAGAGTCATTAGCAAAGTCAGGCCTGGTGTTGTTGTTCGCCTGAATGCCGGCATTTATCACATCATCAGTACTTATGGTGATGCCAATGCAAGGTCACAAGCGGATATCTCTCTTGTTGCTGGCAAACTCACCGAAGCAACGATTAATCACCTATCAGCGAAGGTAACCTTCAAGCTGGTTTATCAAAAAGGTGGTGAGGCCTTAGCTGGCACAAAGTGGAGTTTACTGACACCGCGCGGTGAGCTTATCAAGAAAAGTGCGGGCGCTCTACCGACCCATATTCTCGCTGCTGGTGATTACACAATTCTGGCCGAGCGCGGCGCTAAAAAATATAGCCATAACTTTTCAGTCACCGCTGGCGATACAAAACAAGTTGAAGTGATTATACAGTAGTTTTCTCTCACGGCTATTCCAAGCGCTAACCGCGCTTGGGCCTCCATTTCTAATGTGCTTCAGGTTGCCTACCAGCAACCACACTGTGCGGCGCAACGCGCCGGGCTACGCTGGCGCTTCGCCATGTCCCCTTGCCCTTTTCGGGCAATGCTCCTTCTTCGTGCCTGGAAGATTTCGTTTTCTCTCACGGCTATTCCAAGCGCTGAAAGCGCTTGGGCCTCCATTTCTAATGTGCTTCAGGTTGCTACCAGCAACTACACTGTGCGGTGCTCGCACCGGGCTACGCTGGCGCTCCGCCATGTCCCCTTGCCCTTTTCGGGCAATGCTCCTTCTTCTTAATTCTAAAACGTCATGAACAATAAAAAAGCCCGCTAGGCTTATCTCAAACCTAGCGGGCTTTTTGTTTGTATTTTAAAGCACCTATCTCATGTCTGGTGGGGTTGCTTCTTCCACTAGAGCTGTGATGGCTTCGTCTAGTTTCACAACTTCTTGGTCTTTTGAGCCAAGGCGGCGGATTGAGACTGTGCCTTCTTCAGCTTCTCGTTTACCAATCACAAACAGCACCGGCACTTTGGCGTGTGAGTGCTCGCGGACTTTGTAATTGATTTTCTCATTTCTGATATCAAGCGTTGCTGTTAGACCAGCTGCTTTTAGTTTTTCCATCACCTCTTCAGCAAATGGTTCTGCTTCAGAAACAATAGTACAAACTGCAACTTGCTGCGGTGCCAACCAGAGTGGGAAGCGGCCTGCATAATGCTCGATTAAAATACCGCAGAAACGCTCGAGTGAGCCGAACATCGCGCGGTGGATCATCACAGGGTGTGCTTTTTCACCATCAGACCCGATAAAGAAAGCGCCTAACCGACCAGGTAAGTTCAGGTCAACTTGAACGGTACCGCACTGCCAATCACGACCAATGGCATCTCTGAGCACATATTCAAGCTTTGGCCCATAGAACGCGCCTTCGCCTGGATTAAGCTCATACGTCATGCCTGCTTTTTCAACAGCCGTTTTAAGAGCCGCTTCAGATTTATCCCAGACTTCATCAGAGCCAACGCGTTTTTCTGGGCGGTCTGAGAATTTGATGATCACATCTTCAAAACCAAAGTCTTTATAGATGGACAAGATCATCTTATTCAGATGTACGCATTCCTCGGTAATTTGCTCTTCTGTACAGAACACATGCGCATCATCTTGTGTGAAGTGACGAACACGCATCATGCCATGCAGAGCACCTGATGGCTCATAACGGTGCACTTTACCAAACTCGGCCACGCGGTATGGCAAATCACGATAGGACTTCAAACCATTTTTGAAAATTTGCACATGGCCTGGGCAGTTCATTGGCTTACAGCAATAAACGCGCTCATCTGGTGTTTCTGTGGTGAACATGTGCTCACCAAATTTTTCCCAGTGGCCTGACTTTTCCCAAAGCCCCTTGTCCATCATGTCAGGACTGTTAACTTCTTTATAATCATTATCTTCCTGGCGGCGGCGCATATAAGCAATCAAAGTTTGGAATAATCTCCAGCCCTTATCATGCCAAAAGACAGATCCGGGTGCTTCTTCCTGAAAGTGGAACAGGTCCATCTCGCGGCCCAAGCGGCGATGATCGCGCTTTTCAGCTTCCTCTAGACGGTTCAGGTAAGCCTTCAGTTCTTTATCTGAACTCCATGCTGTGCCGTAGATACGTTGTAGCATTGGATTGTTCGAATCGCCGCGCCAATAGGCACCAGCTAATTTTAAGAGTTTAAAGCCGGTTCCGATTTGCCCTGTTGAGACCATGTGCGGCCCGCGGCATAAATCCATCCATTCGCCTTGTTTATAGATTTTAAGGTCTTCGCCTTCAGGAATGGCATCTACAAGCTCAACCTTAAAATTCTCACCTTTGGCTTTGAAATGCTCAATAGCTTGCTCGCGGCTCCAATATTCTTTGGTGAACGGCTCATTTTTCTTGATGATTTCATGCATCTTCGCCTCGATTTTTTCTAAATCATCAAGGCTGAAAGGCTCATCTCTTGCAAAATCATAAAAGAAGCCATCTTCAATCACGGGGCCGATGGTGACTTGTGTCTCTGGCCACAAAGATTGCACCGCCTCTGCCATCACGTGGGCGGCATCATGACGGATCAGCTCCAATGCTTCTTCATTGTCACGGGTGATAATGGCGATTTGTCCATCTTTTTCAATAGGATCAGCCAAATCTTGCAACTCGCCATCAAGGGAGATTGCTAATGCTTTTTTAGATAATGATTTTGATATGGATAATGCGAGTTCTGCGCCTGTGATGCCATCATCATAGTCGCGTGTTGCTCCATCTGGAAATGTTAGTGAAACCATTTTTGATACCTCTCAATCGCTGCAAACCAGTGCAGGTAAGTGGGCAAGTCGTTTAAAGACTTTGTTTAAATTAAAGATAAAGGGCATCTACACCTTTTGAATTGGAAAGTCCAGCCTAAGGGGCGTGTTTTATCAATTGTGTAACTCTTACCCCGCCAGATGCTATCAGACAGGAGCTTTCCATGACATTAGAATGTGCATAACTCCTCTCACCTTACTCGTCATGCGGGTCTGATTGAGCTAAAATATCG
>CAXIBI010000023.1:0-27241 GCA_964022305.1 uncultured Hyphomicrobiales bacterium
CTAACGGTCCCGGTGATCCTGCGGCTACAGGGAAATATGCAATTGGAATTATTAAAACCTGAAATGCTCATGCAAGAGGAAGGCATAGAGTCAACCGTTGTCTTATTTGGCGGTGCGCGCATTCCAGCTCCTGGTGAAGAACCAAATGGGAAAAATGAAATCCAAAATAAAAATCTAAAAAAATATTCTAAATTTTATGATGTCGCACGTGAATTTGCGATTTTGTGCTCTGAGCATTCAGCAACAACAGATCACTCAGAATTTGTCATTTGCTCAGGCGGTGGCCCTGGTGTCATGGAAGCCGCCAACAAAGGCGCCTCAGAGGTAGGGGCTCCGTCTATTGGTTTAAATATCGTGCTCCCTCATGAGCAAGCACCCAATATTTATGTCACCCCAGAATTAAGCTTTCAGTTTCACTATTTCGCCATAAGAAAAATGCACTTTCTCATGCGCGCCAAAGCGATTACGGCCTTCCCTGGTGGCTATGGTACTATGGATGAATTATTTGAAACGCTAACTCTCATTCAGACAAAACGGGTAGCCCCTATGCCGATTATCCTCTTCTCTGAAGAATTTTGGCGCAGCATTATTAACTTTGAAGCTCTAGCAGACGCAGGCACAATCAGCCCAGATGATCTAGATCTTTTCAAATTTGCAGAAACAGCTGAAGAGGGCTGGGACATCATTGCAAACTGGTGGAAGCTTTAATGAACTTTGCAGAAATGACAGCAGCTGAGATCGTGATTACAATCTTGCAATGGGGCATCCCTTTGATCCTGGCGATCACATTGCATGAAGCAGGGCACGCTTATGCAGCTAAAAGATTAGGCGATCCAACAGCTGATAATGAGGGTCGTGTCAGCCTCAATCCGATCAAACATATCGATCCGGTCGGCACTATACTCATACCCACGCTTCTCTTTATCATGAAAGCACCGTTTCTATTTGGTTGGGCAAAACCGGTGCCTGTTTCATATAACCGGTTAAATACGCTGCCAAGAGACATCGCCTTAGTTGCCTTTGCAGGTCCCTTAGCCAATGGTATTTTAATCGTACTCTCAGCTTTGGCCTTCAATTTCGTGCCTGTTATTCCTGATGCACTACAAGAACCATTTGCCAAAATGCTGGTTATCTCGATTGGTATAAATACAGTCCTTGGTTGTTTTAACCTCTTGCCAATTCCGCCCTTAGATGGTTCTAAAATTCTCATGGCAATTGCACCAAGGCCGATTGGAAAAGTCATTTATGAGCTTGAGCGTTATGGCATGTTAATAATCATTGCCATTCTTCTGCTCATGCCTTTTTTCACTCAGCTACTTGGCTATAATCCTTTGGCTGTGTTTTTCACATCTGCAATAGAAACAGTTGTGACTATCGTCGAGCCACTCATGAAACTTCATTGCATTTCCATCCGCTCTGAAGCATGCGGTAACTTATTGTAATAGAAATCAAAATAAGCCCTGAAAAAACCAAACCAACTAATTAGGTCTACTCTATCATGTTTAAAAAGAAGTCTGATAAAGAACTCGCTGACATCGCCGCTGAACTCATCGGTGAGATTTCTCAAAAATTAGATGTTGATATGAGCATGGAGTTATGGGACGGCAGAGTGTTGCCTCTTGGATCAAATGTGAAAAGCGATCTCAAACTAAAAATCGCGCACCCCGGTGTTATTGCCTCTCTTTTAAAAGGCCCAAGCCTCGATAAAATCATCCGCCATTACATTCATAAAAACCTCGACTTTGAAGGCGGGACACTCTTTGATATTGGCGACCAGATTGTCTTTAATAAATCTCGCAAGCGCATTAAAGAGATCAGCAAAGGCACGCTCTTTAAAAAACTCGCTCCGTTTTTGCTTATCCCATCGCTTAAGCCAGAAGACAGCAGAGCTTATGAAGGCGATGAATCTGGCAGTACGGTTGCAAAAAAAGACGCCAAGAAATTCATCGAATTTCATTACGATGTATCAAACGATTTTTACAAACTCTTTCTCGATGAACGCATGATTTATACCTGCGCTTATTTTACAGATTGGAACAACACAATAGACCAAGCTCAATTTGATAAGCTTGATATGATCTGTAAAAAGCTGCGTCTCAAAGAAGGCGAAACCATGCTTGATATCGGTTGTGGCTGGGGCGGCCTGCTCATGCACGCAGCTGAGCATTATGGCGTGCAAGGCCATGGCGTGACGCTCGCCACAGAGCAATATAACTATGCAATAAACGCTATAAAAGAGAAGGGCTTAGAGGATAAAATCACAATCGAGCTCAAGGATTATCGCGATCTTGAAGGCCAGTTCGATAAAATCTCATCCATCGGCATGTATGAAGCCATAGGCATTGCACAAGTGCCTGAATATCTCTCAAAAGTACGCTCGCTTCTCAAGCCAGAGGGGATCTTTCTCAACCATGGAATCACCCGCAAGGGTAAGAGAAAACAAACCAAGTTCTCCTCACGTCCAGAGCAAAAAGCACTGCAGAAATATATTTTTCCCGGCGGTGAGTTAGATGATCTCGGCAATACGATTAATAAAATGGAACAAGCCGGTTTTGATGTGCAAGATGTCGAAGGCTGGCGCATGCACTATCAGCTCACAACCAAACTTTGGTGCGATCGCCTAACGGCCAACAAGGAAGCCGCCATAGAATTGGTCGGAGAAGAAACTTATCGCATCTGGGTGGCTTATTTAGCGGGTTGCTCTTTGGCTTTCTTGAAGGGTTCCGCCCGCCTCTATCAAACGGTGGCGACACAAAATCCCAAAGGCATGCCAGCAACGCCGCAAACCAGAGCAGACCTATATCAATGATGAGGTTTTAAAGGTTTTGAGTAACCTGTTGCTTGCGGGCGAAATGAGGCTGGCACTTCATCACACAACTGGTTTGAAAGGGTCTCAACTTGAGGGTTCGCCATTTGCAGCGCTTGTTCTGATGCATAGGGCAAATAGCCAAACTCTTCATAAGTGTTCTGCTTAATTCGGTTATAATGCCGAGAGAGCTGTTCATTATTTTGCTCTTCTAAATGAAGTTGTGTTGCCACCTGTTCAGGAGTTTGCGGCCTTGCATCTGGCGCTGGGTAAGAGGTCATAATATCAAACCCGCGTTTGCCCCATTGATAAGTCGGATCGCTCACATGAAAGACAAAACTTTCTTTCGTGGTCGCTCCCATATATCTCAATGAGCGGAACCAGCTTTGCAGTTTGTCAGCAAAAGAATAACGGGCAGACAATAAAGGCTCTTCAATGCCATGCCAGGAAATTACGGCAAGGGCCAGGGTAAAAGGCATCACAACAAGGAGTAGCTGACCATAAGTTATCGCCGGGTTCATTTGCAGAACCAATTGCGCAATGGGCCAATGAAACACAAAAATCCCATATGAGTAATCACCAAACCGATTATAAAAATTGAGCAAACCAGCCTTTTGAGAACCAAACCAAATGGCAGTGTAAGTCAGAGCTACAATTCTAAAGGGCTCCATATAAACGCTAGAGTTGGTGTAAGCTGCAAAACCAATAACTAAGAGCACACCAATGAAGTTAATGGGGATGATGTCTTTATAGCTATAGAGTATCAAGCCAATTAGGAAGGCAAAACCAAAGCGAAACCCATGTTGCAGAACAGCGATTTCAGCGCGCAGCTGAGTGAAATAACTAACATAGATAAAAGCAGCAATTGCCAATCCAGCCCAAATCCAAACCAGGCGGCGATTTAGTAATCCAAAAAGAGAGAGAGCTGCAAGACCAATATAAGCGGCAATTTCATATTTTAATGTCCAGAGGGTAACATTCACGTCGCTTCCTGCTGGCGCATTTTCAAATAAACCTGGCAAGCTAAGCTCAGAAAAAGAAAGCGTGCTCAGCGGTATAAAGGCCCAAAGTTGCCAATCATTATAGTAAGCTTCAGTAGAGGCTGTTGTGAAAAGGGGGCCAGCTACAAAAGCAATCAGAAGAGAGGAAAACAGCAATAAAGGACAAAGCCGAATAATACGAGAAATCGTATATCTTAGATAATTCGGACGTTCCATTAACGAGGCCGTAATGAGATAGCCACTTAAGCCAAAGAATATACAAATTCCGCAATGAGACGCCTGGATGAGAATGCCTATGAGACCTTCTTTGGAAGGATTAAATCCATAAACAACCCAAAGACAATGAGTGGCAGCAACTGTTAGAGCAGTGAGAAAGCGCAAAAGCCGGAAGTTATTCTCTTGAGCAGAGAGATGGACAGGAGATGCAGCCTTAAAGGCCCCCCGGGCATAAGACGGAGCTCTGCCATGGTATGAAGAAGAATGCTGCACAATAAATCCCGATTACTCAATACTAAAAACGGCCAAATACAAATCTTCAGGCCAAAAATGTTCCCTGTTTCGAGATATAAGGTAAAAACCTTTATATTTCGTTTGCTTAGAGATCGGCAGGGCCGTTTCAGGGGAAAAGTCGTATAAGTAACAAAACAATTGCTAAAAATTTACAGGCACGAAGAAGGAGTTCAGCCCTCTTCGGGCTGAAGGACATGGCGAAGCGACAGCGAAGCCCGGTGCGTTGCACCGCACCTCGTAGGGCCTGCCGCTTTTGCGGCAGAATAGCCCGGGAGAGATAAAAACAGCCGGCCCAAAGGCCAGCTGTTAAATAGCAATATAAGATGAATGAGCCTATCTCCTTCGAGGAGGCCGGAGGAGTTGAGGCTGTAATTCAGGCTGTATAAAAAAGAGATATCGTTTGTTTATAGAGGAGAGGAAAGAGCTAAAGCACCTAAGTAAAGCTAAGAGGTTAAGGTAAAAAAGGTGCTGTATCATGGGTATCACTCCATATTATTGGATAATCGATCTCTGATACGAGAGCTAACTTCACGATGGTTGTGAGCATGCGCTCGCATCATTGAAGGACGAAGGATTGATTTGGCTCCAGAAAGCCCTGTAGGCAATTGTGAAAAATGAGGCTTGAATGATTGTTGTCTTTTGGTTGCAACAACCGGCTCTGAAATATGTATCAAAGCATTTCTCACCATTTTTCCAACTCCTTAATTTAGAATATGAGAGTGATTAATTCACTCATCTAAAATGGACTGGGCCGGTGAAGCCAATTAAACGCGGAACAAGTGCGAAACGCCATCGCCACATCCGGCATCCGGCGCAGTCAGGTTTCATGATCGAACCTATGTACAAGGGTGGGCTGATTTCGTTAAGAAAGGTTTAACCGGTGCAGAATATCAAAAAACTGTCATAAACAAAAAACACTTATCCACGACTTAAAAGAAAATTTTAATCCTTATGAGGCTAAGTCAGGTTTGATTATTTCAAATGCCCTAAAAGATTTTGCCTTAATTGAATAAATTGACTACAAATAACTTCTATTTCAGATTCTTTCATTCCTGTTGCTTCAAGAATTTTCTCTGGGATACATATTGCTTCGCTTTCTAGATGCTTACCCTTTTTTGTCAAGTGCACAGTAACTTGGCGTTCATCTTCCTTGGAGCGAATTCTTTCTATCAAACCATTTTTCTCTAAACGTTTGAGTAAAGGTGTGAGAGTATTAGTTGCAAGAAATAATTTTTCTCCGATCTCACCAACCAATTGGCGATCTTTTTCCCAGAGCGCAATCATAACTAAATATTGAGTGTAGGTTAGCCCAATATTTTTTAGTAAAGGACTATAGACTTTATTCATAGCATGATTGGTTGAGTAAACTCCGAAACATAGTAAATCATCAAGTTTTAGCACTTTGCATAGTTCCTAATATTAGATGTGATTTGTTCGGTAAATATATGTCCTGAGCGATTAAAGCGCAACCGCTTGACTTTTTCATCTTTATACACATAATATATCGCATGCGATAAGATCGCGTGATATTAGGAATTACAAAGGAATAATGTCTATGAAAAAACCAACTTCGATTGCTTATCTAGCAAAAGTAGAGACAACAGGTGGCAGAGAAGGACATGCCATAAGTGATGATGAAAAGCTTGTGGTAAAATTATCCACTCCAAAAGAATTAGGAGGTGCAGGAGGAGAAGGAACTAATCCTGAGCAGCTTTTTGCGGCTGGTTATTCAGCTTGTTTTATAGGCGCAATGCAATTCGTAGCAGCAAAAGAGGCATTACAATTACCTGATGATATTTCAGTAGTAGGTCATGTTGGAATAGGACCAATTGAAGGAGGTTTTGCGATAGATGTAGATCTTTTTATTAAGTTGCCAGGCTTAGATATTAAAAAATCTAAAGATCTTATCAAAAAGGCCCATGAGGTTTGCCCTTATTCAAATGCTACACGAGATAATATTGAAGTAAGGCTTCATCTCCTGGATTAGAGAAGAAAATTTGGCCTGCCTAATTCGGTTTAGACAGGCCAAATAGAAGGTTTAAAGATTAGATATAGAGAAAAAGTTATTCAGCCGCAGCCACAACCGCTTCTTGTACCTTTTCAAAGGCGCGTACTTCAATCTGGCGAATGCGCTCCCGGCTCACACCATGAACTTGGCTGAGTTCCTCAAGAGTTTGGGGCTTTTCGCTCAAGCGGCGGGCTTCAAAAATCTGCGCTTCACGTTCATTAAGAACACCCATCGCATCTTTAAGCAGATCAAGACGGTGATCCATTTCTTGGCTTTCGCCAAGAGCGGTTTCCTGGTCAATCTCATCATCAACCAGCCAGTCTTGCCATTCACCACCTTCACTCTCGACGCTCAAGGGGGCGTTCAGTGAAGCATCACCTTGCAGGCGCTGGTTCATAGAAACAACATCACCTTCAGGCACGCCAAGGCGCTCAGCTATTTCTGAAATGTGCTCTGGCTTCAGGTCACCATCTTCATAAGCATTCAGCTGAGATTTCACTTTGCGAAGGTTAAAGAACAGCTTCTTTTGCGATGAGGTTGTGCCGAGTTTCACAAGGCTCCATGAGCGCAACACATATTCCTGGATAGAGGCTTTAATCCACCACATAGCATAAGTCGCCAAGCGAAACCCTTTTTCAGGGTCAAACTTTTTAACCGCTTGCATGAGGCCAACATTACCTTCAGAGACAACTTCGCCAATAGGCAAGCCATAGCCACGATAGCCCATAGCAATTTTAGCGACCAGTCTGAGGTGAGAGGTCACAAGCTTGTGGGCAGCATTGCGGTCATTATGCTCACGCCAGCATTTGGCGAGCATATATTCTTCCTGTGGCTCAAGCATAGGAAATTTGCGCACTTCGACAAGATACTTTTGTAAGCCGCCTTGACCAGTAGTAACTGTTGGTAGATTTGTAGCCATAGCCTGACCCCTAATCCTCTAAATACCTAGAGCGTGTTGCGCAAAAGCGGATGTTATATGGGCATCTGAAGCTTCAAAAACAGATACCGGTTTTGCGAATAAAAACACGCCACAATAAAAATTTAGAGCATGACATTAGATATAAAAATAAAACCACATGCTCTAGTGTACATAACCTGCAGAACAAAAATAGAACTTTCATTCTGTCTACCTATATATAGGCACAAAATTACGGCTTTAAAGGGTTTTTAATAAATTTTTTACTTTTTCCATATCAGACGGTAAATCACTAGTAAATTCAAGGTGTTCTTCTGTCACAGGGTGGCTAAATCCTAAAAGAGAGGCGTGCAAAGCTTGCCTATTTAGTTTGTCAATTGCTTTTTGCAAGTGAGGGGGGAGGATATCTGCCTTAGTTTTGTATCCAGTCCCATAAAGCGGATCAGCAATAAGGGGATGTCCTAAATGCGTCATATGCACCCGAATTTGGTGGGTTCGTCCCGTCTCAAGGCGGCAAGTGATCTTGGAAACAGCCGCGTTATTCTGTCCTAATTTCATAGCTGAACGATTAGAAATTTCTGGAGTGCCATAGGTCTCTAAGGTCTCATAATGAGTGATAGCAAATTTGCCTCCCTCTTTAAGAACATCCATTTTAAGAGGGTTTTTAGGAGAGCGACCAATCTGGGTTTCAATGGTACCTGTTGGCGGCGTTATCTCTCCCCAAACAAGAGCGGTGTAAGCACGTGTTAGCGGCCCCTGCCGACCGTGATCCGCAAATTGTTCAGACAGTCCAAGATGTGCCGTGTCATTTTTGGCAACCACCATCAGTCCAGATGTCTGGCGATCAAGCCGGTGCACAATCCCAGGGCGCTTTACCCCACCAACGCCAGAAAGACTATCCCCGCAATGATAGAGCAGCGCATTCACCAGCGTACCGCGCCAATGGCCCGTTGCAGGGTGAACAACCAACCCAGCCGGCTTATCAACTACAATGAGGTGCTCATCTTCATAAGCAATATTTAAAGGAATATTCTCAGCTAATGGAATGGCCGCAGCAGCAGGCGGCAGTTCCACATCATATTTATCACCCAATTTAATACGGCAATTTGGCTCTAGAATAACCTTCTCTGCCCGTTTCACATGACCTGATTTGATTAATTCTTTTACCCGAGACCTTGTGTAATGCTCTAAAGATGAGCTAATAAAGCGATCAAGCCTTTCTCCAACCTGGTCTTCAGGAACGTCAAAGCTAACAAATTGAGACCCTTCAGTTGGAGGCGTCTCAGGAAGTTCGCTAGAACCTAAATCAGTTGAAGATTTTTCAGTATTATTCGTCATATGGACTAAAACTTATGCTAGAGCCAAAAGGCATTAAAAATAAAAATATTTCAGATCAGCCAGACGTTGAGAACGCGTTAGATCCCCAGGCAGAAGAAGTCCGGACATTTTGGACACCGGTCAAAATTAAAGCTTTGATCGGATTGATCATTGCGATGTCCATTGTTCTGGCTTTAGGTTTTGGTTTTTTCATCTTTAAACTGGTTACCAGTGTCCTCACCCAGCCAAGTGAGCAAAAAGGTGAGATGACAAAAGTCATTCCACAAGATGAGAGCTATAGAAAGACAAATTCAAAAGACTTGTCAATTCATTCGGAAATTAATTTAAACGGCTTTAAAATCCAGCACATGGCAGCAACAGAAAAAGAACTCATTTTACATGTGAGCAAAAAGGTTGAAGGGGACAAAAGAGAGCTTGCTGAAATCTGGATTTTCAATAAAGACACAAAAAAGATTTCAGGAAAAATCAAAGTGACCAAATAGATTTCTCGTCATTATAAAAAACAGCTCAAAAGCCTATAACCTGCTCACAGAAAAAACTATTTTTGCTTCAATAGTGTTTCTAATCGCGCAGTTAGGCTGTTTTCTGGAGCAGCTTCACCGTCTCTTTCTGCCGATGCAGATGTCGGGTTAATATACTCCTCGGCCTTAGCCTTTTCCGCCTTTTTAATGAACACAGGTTTGATGTCATCAAACTCAAAATCCAGAGGTAATTGATTTTCTTCATCTTCATCAAGTACGTTAGCCTGAGGCAGATTATGAAGTTGACTGCGATAAACATCTGATTGTTCTTGCATTAAGGCAAGGGCAATATTTTGCATCTCAGAGCGAAGAATTTGTGTTTCATTTCTTTCACGTTTTTGAATTTCAATGAGCCGAGCTTTCAATTTAGCTGTTTCATTCAACAGGTCTAAATTTTCTTCATGAATGCTCTCAGCATTTTCAATAATCGTACGCCGCGGGGCTTCAGTCGCCTGAACTTCTTGGCCCAAATCTTCACGCATTTGCTCAACATCTTCTTGATATTGATAATGGTTCTCATCATCATCGTCGCCAAGATAACTTTGAGGTCCGTGAAGTTTCAGAGCTTGAATTTCACGCTCACGCTCAACCAAAACGGTCATCAGACGATTAGCCCGATCTTCAAGTAAGGGAACTTTGCGATCAATATTCTGCATCAAAACAATATTTTGACTGCTTTTCTCTGCAAGTTCTTGTTTTAGGTTGATGATCTCATTGTTCAATTCATGAATATTCAGCTCACGGCGGTTAATCTCAATGAGTTGGCGAGCATTCACTTGTTCGGCTTGCTCAAGCTTACTCTCAAGTCGGTGGGCCTTAATGGCATGTTCAGCGCGCAATTGGTCCCGAGAGGCCTTAATTTCAAACTCATTTAAAGGAAGTGTCGCAATTAATTGCTGTTTGGTCACATTTGAAGAGCGCGCCCAAATGAGAGGGGCAACAGCTATCCCAATGAGGGCCATAACAAAAACGCCCAGAGCAAAAATCATGATGGATTGCATAAGCATGCGTGATCAAAAGTCCAGCCGAGATGTTGAATTAAAGAAGGTGAGAAACAAACTCAAACGCTGCAAAAACCCAACAAGATTATAAACAAATGTGATGAAAAACTAAATTCATCACCGAACATCTATCATATTGGTCCCGGCTATGACAGGGCAATATAATTTTAACAAAATATGAGACTTATAGCCATATTTCATACCTCAAATGACAAGCCAAAGAAAAGCCAAGCGCCAAGAGGTATAATTTTGTTGTTTTAGAGAGTTATAGGGCATGAATTCACTAAAAATGTGACCGAATTTGCGCCCTAGTTTAACAGCCCTTAAAAGGGGTTCCAGGTTGGCCCGCGTGTAAATTTTAAATAGCCAACATTTGCGCCAAGCCTAAGGCCAAGCCCAGCAACGATAGGGGCCATAGTTATATGATCACGTTTTAAAAGTGTCATACCAACACCGCCCACAAAATAAGCTGAACCACTCACGCCGCCAAAACGCGAGTAAACATCACGTGGAGCATAGAGATTATAAACAAGGATCATGGTTTTGGCGCCAGAGGCTCCAAGATCATACCCAACAGAAGGCCCCTGCCAATAAACTTTATGACGGCCAGCATTTTTGGTGTGAAGAATTCCTTCTCCATAACGAAGACCAGCAACAATAGCACCGCCAGCTTCTTCACCTAAAATATAACCATTAGGACGTCCTTGTTCTTTAAAAGCATGTTCAATGACTTTTGCAAGCCCGACAGAAACTGAGCCAAAAAACTCATGACCTGCACGAGTAATCTCATTTGATGAATATTCACTATCAGTAACGTGTCGCTCCTCTTGCCTTGGGGAATAACGACGTTGACTGTCACCATAATTGTCAGAAGGGCGGCGATCATATGTGCGCGGGCTATAATCTCTTGGCGGGGTGTAATCACGCGGGTTTGTATCTGGTGTTATACGGCGCGGGCCCTCAGCACCCTCATCTGGAAGGTAGCCTCTATCAGCCTGAGCAATCTTGAAAGGTGGGGTCGAGTTTTGCTTATTGTCTTTTGCGCTTACTGTAAGAGGCAAAGCAAAAAAGCTTGCGCAAAGGATGAGTGAAAAAAAGACAAAAAATCCGTGAAAAATCTTCATAAATTTAACCTTTTAAGACGTAGAGGCAACCAACAATAAATATTTTGAGTATGAAAAGCATTGTTATGCCGAATCAGGCGAACAAATCCTTAAAGCCTTTCAAATATTTCAGTAAAAAATGGCAATTCTAGGCTGGGAGTTGAGCTTAGATCAGGAAATCGTAAGATTTAGAGGCTAGAATTAAGCCTAGAACCGAGCTCTGATAACTGTAAATAAAGTCACCAAAGACACATGCTAAAATTCAAAACCTACAAAAACTCGCTATTTAAAATCCTTGTCGCAATTCTTTTTGTGGGCAGTGTAATTCTCACTCCTATCGAGCCGACTTCTGCCGAGCAAACGACAGAGAACAAGGAAGTCGAGGGCAAGGAAAATGCCGCTAAGGAGAAATTAGATACAGGGTCGGAGCTTGAGAAAAAACTACAAAAGCTCGACAATCTTTATGTTCCTATCCATTGGTCGGACTATATAACCGGAATGGCCGTGGGAGGGTATGATCCTTTATCTTATTTTCTGGCCGCAAAAGCAGAAGCGGGTGATGAGCGGTTCCAATATCTTTGGCATGGAGTCACTTGGCAATTTACCTCAGAAGCAAATCTCTTAGCTTTTAAAAGAACGCCATCTGTCTATGCACCGCGCTATGCAGGCTATGATCCTTATGCGATTTCAAATGGGATCTTATCTCAAGGCCTACCCTCCATTTGGTTGATAGAGGAAGGTCAGTTGTATCTCTTCCACAATCAAGTCAATAAATATTTATGGAGCGAAAACAGAAAAAAGCTAAACCAGAAAATAGAAAAAAACTGGCAAGAACTCTCGTTAGATATTCCTCGCTATAAGGTCTTCTAAAATTTAATTTTATCGAATGAGCTTTCAGCAGCAGCGACGAAATTCCCATTGAGATATTTGCGTTCATATTTGCCATAGAGAAATGGCTCACCATTTCCATCAACCAACTTTCCACCCGCTGCGCAAAGGATAGAGTGCCCCGCCGCAGTATCCCACTCCATTGTTGGGCCAAAACGAGGATAAATATCTGCAAGTCCTTGTGCTAATTGACAAAACTTTAAACTCGAGCCAGCTGAAATACGGTTAGAAACCTCATTTTTATTCAAAAAAGCTGCTGTCTCTTCATCCATATGTGAGCGACTAATTACGCCAACAGGGGCACTTGAAGGCCAATCCCTTACAGTGATGGGTGTAAAGTGAGAGGGCTCAAAATCCTTCATATCTTCAGATAAAGTCTCTATGCCATTCGAATATTTTTTATACCCAGCTTCAGAGGAAGAAAGAGTGATAAAGAGTTCGCCAAGTGCGGGCGTGAGTACCAATCCATAAAAGGGATGATTGTTAGCAATCAGGGCGATGTTAACAGTAAACTCGTCACGTTTATTGATGAATTCTTTGGTGCCATCAAGCGGATCAACCAGAAAGAAATTTCCCTCAACTTTAGGAATGTCACCAGCAGCACACATTTCTTCAGCGACAATAGGAAGGTCTGGCCACTTTGCCTCTAATGTTTCAATAATGAGTTTTTCAGCTTCCCTATCAGCAAGCGTAACAGGGCTATCATCACTTTTTTTAGAGATCTCTATATCAGTATTATAATATTCAAGAATAAGATTTCCCACGTCGAGCGCCAAAGGAACCAATGCTGCATTTAATTCAGAGTGAGAGGGAACAGACATAAGAAAGCTCATGGTTTAGGTGGGATAATTTCAAATATAAAATGAAATATCCAGATGAATTGAATTCCCCCCTTGTGGCTTAAAATATCACCCTAGTCTACTGAAAAAGAAAAATTAATCGGTTCACGGTGTTTTCTCTCCGTCTCTAAGAATTAAGCTGGGCAAAAATATCTCAGCAGTGGCACTTCTTTTGTCAAAACGGTATTCTTCAATCAAGAAAATTGATTCGGCTGAAATCTTTCAAAAAAGCCAAATTTTAAAGCTTAATTAATTATTTAGGGCCAATTCCAAGCTCAAAATCGCAAAGATTTAATAATTTATTAGTTCAAATCGTTAACGGGGACTTAAGAAATGAGTGTAGACAAAGAGATTACAGACCTGGAACTAGCAGCTTTGGTTTCTAGTCGGATTTGCCATGACGTAGTTGGTCCTGTTGGGGCAATATTTAATGGCCTTGAAGTCTTGGAAGACGATGATGACGAGCAAGTGAAGCAATATGCGATGGACGTCATTCGCCGTAACACCAAAAATGCCTGGGCGCGCCTTGAATTTGCAAGGTTGGCTTTTGGGGCAGCCGGATCAGCTGGAACAGATATTCCGTTTAATAAAATTCAAGATCTAGCAAATGCAATTCTTGAGGAAAAACATAAGGTTGAGTGGGAGAGTGTCCACGATTTTATGCCCAAAGGGTATGCGAAGATAATATTAAACCTAGTTGTTGTGGCTGTGGCTGCAATTCCGCGCGGTGGCGTCATCAAATTATCAGTTAGCGGCGATGTTGAAAAACCGACCATTAATATATCAGCTGTAGGTGATGGGGCCAGGTTACCTGAGCGTGTGCCGGCCATTTTAAAAGGCGAATCAAATGACCCTATTGATGCGCTCGTTATTCAGCCATATTACACCTATCGCTTATTAAAAAACGCGGATCTAGCGCTAAATCTTGATTTTAAAGACAATGAAGTGGGCATTTTGGTCTCTTAAGTCGATAAATTTTGAAATATTGACAAAAGTTTGAGGGGTTCACGGCATTTCTTTCAGTTAAATTTAACTCTTTCTCTCCAAGATTAACTCAAGGGCCAGTGATTCTCTTGGCCGAGGGGTAATTTAGCTAACAGGGCTTTGGGGAAAAGGATAAAGAGATGGACGATCTCCTAAGCGAATTTCTAACAGAAACAGCTGAAAGTTTGGATGTTGTTGACGTAGAACTCGTGAAATTTGAGCAAGAACCAACAAATAGCGGAATTTTAGATAATATTTTCCGCCTAGTGCACACAATCAAAGGAACATGTGGTTTTCTTGGTCTTCCAAGACTAGAAGCTCTGGCTCATTCAGCTGAAACGCTGATGGGTAAATATAGAGATGGGGCAACACCAACATCAGAAGGTGTGTCACTGATCTTGGAAACGATTGATCGTCTTAAAGAAATTCTCGAGCAATTAGAAGAAGAAGGCTCAGAACCTGATGGCGCTGATGATGATCTAATCAAGCAGCTTGATGCGATGTCAGCCATTGCGATGAATGCAATTGGAGGTGAAGCAGCAGAAGCTGAGAGCGCAAGCGAGCCAGCTCCAGTAAGTCAAGAGCTTGAGAGAGAATTAAAACCTGGTGAAGTTTCCCTAGATGAACTTGAAGCCGCATTCCTAGCAGCTCCCGGGCCTGAAGATGAAGCTGGCGGTATGGATGAAGCTCCTGCAGCTGTAGTAGAGCCTGAATCGCCAGCCCAAGAAGAAGCCCCTCAAGCAGCAGAACCTGCACCAGCTAAAGCCCCGCCTGCAGCCAAACCTGCCGCAGCTCAAAAGGATAAAGGCGACGCAAAACCAAAAGAAGGTGGCGCCGTTAAAGCCCAAACCATTCGTGTAAATGTTGAGACATTAGAACAGCTTATGACAATGGTATCTGAGCTGGTTCTAACACGAAATCAACTATTAGAGATGGTACGCCGCCTTGATGATAGTGAATTTAAAGTCCCACTGCAGCGCTTGTCAAACGTGACAGCAGAGCTGCAAGAAGGGGTTATGAAAACGCGCATGCAACCAATTGGAAACGCATGGCAAAAACTCCCACGGATCATTCGTGATTTATCAAAAGAATTAGATAAAAAAATCAATCTCGAAATGATTGGTGCTGAAACCGAACTTGACCGTCAAGTCTTGGAGCAAATCAAAGACCCATTGACCCACATGGTTCGTAACTCAGCTGACCACGGCCTTGAGTCAACAGAGGGACGTTTGGCTGCTGGTAAGTCTGAAGTTGGTAATGTGACACTAAGTGCGTATCACGAAGGTGGTCATATCATCATTAAAATCGCTGATGATGGCCAAGGCCTGCCAACTGAAAAAATTAAAGCCAAAGTAATTGCTAACGGCATTGCAACCGAAGCTGAACTTGAAGAAATGTCAGAAAATCAAATTCATAAATTGATTTTCCACGCAGGTCTTTCAACAGCTGAAAAGGTTACAAATGTGTCTGGCCGTGGTGTCGGTATGGACGTGGTTCGTACCAATATTGAACTTATTGGCGGCACTGTAGATCTAACATCTGTTGCTGGTGAAGGATCAACCTTCATCATTAAAATCCCACTTACTTTGGCAATTGTTTCTGCTCTGATCGTTGAAGCGAGCGGTCAAAGATTTGCAATACCTCAATTGGCTGTCCTTGAATTAGTGAAATCAAATGCAAATGCAGAACATCGCATTGAAATGATTAATGACAGCCCAGTCTTGAGATTGCGCAATAAACTATTGCCCGTCATAAGCATGAGTAAATTACTAGGCAATGAACCTGTCGAAAAAATCCTTGAAGAAGGAGATGATGGAACCGTTGCAGCCGCTGCCGCAGATCCGAATGTATTTGTTGTGGTCGTGCAGGTCGGTGGGCAAACATTTGGTATTGTTGTTGATGCCGTCTTCCACACGGAAGAAATCGTGGTCAAGCCAATGTCGAGCATGCTTCGAGAAATCACAATGTTCTCAGGTAATACAATTCTAGGTGACGGTAGCGTGATCTTGATTGTTGACCCGAACGGTATCGCTCAAGCTGTTGCTAAAGATCATGGTGGTGCTCAAGAAAACAACCATGTAGACGCAGCTGATGCAGCAGACCTTATCGGCAATGAAGAGAAAACAGCCCTTCTTGTCTTTAGAGCAGGTTCAGACGATCTTAAAGCAGTACCGCTTTCACTTGTTACAAGACTTGAAGAAGTGGATGTTGCGAATATTGAAAGATCAAACAATAGAGATCTTGTGCAATATCGTGGCAAACTTATGCCGCTTATTTATATCGATGATCATCTCACTCACAAAGATGAAGGCTTGCAGCCTATCTTGGTCTTTGCAGATGAAAATCATTCTATGGGCTTGGTTGTTGATGAAATCGTCGACATCGTTGAAGATCGCCTCACAATCGAAATCTCATCTGAGAAAAACGGAATTGTTGGCTCTGCCGTAATTAAAGAGAAAGCAACTGAGGTTATTGATGTGGGCTACTACCTACCAAAAGCCTTTGATGATTGGTTAGAAAAACGCGATATTCCAAATCCAGTACAACGCGAGTTAAAACTCTTACTCGTTGATGATAGCGCATTCTTCCGCAATCTCTTATCACCATTGCTCGCATCAGCAGGCTACCGTGTCACCATGGTTGAGTCAGCAAAAGAAGCTCTCGATCTGAAAGAAGCAGGCGAGCACTATGATGTGATTGTTTCTGATATCGAAATGCCTGAGATGGATGGCATCACCTTCGCAGGCCTCCTACAAGGAGACAGCCAATGGGGTGATACACCAATCATCGCTCTATCATCTCATACTAATCCAGAAGTAATCGCCCGTGGACGCGCAGCAGGCTTTAGAGACTATGTCGCGAAATTTGACCGCGAAGGTTTAATTGAATCCATCCGTGAATGTAAGCCAGTAAGTGAAGATAATGAGGCCGCAGCATGACCGAAGTAAATAGTGATAAAAGTGAAGTAGGCGCAACAAGTGAATTTGTGACAGTACATATTGACGGACAACTATTTGGCCTGCCAATAGAACAAGTTGAAGATGTCTTCATGCCAGATGCAATCACTGAGGTGCCACTGTCAAACCCACAAGTAGCTGGCGTTTTAAATCTGCGTGGCCGTATCGTAACAGCGATTGATATGAGAAAAAGACTTGGTCTACCACCGCGCAGTGATGGCGGTACACCAATGGCTGTCGGCATTGAGCATCAACAAGAATCATATGGTCTCATCATTGATCGAGTAGGTGAAGTACTTCGTTTAGGGCGTAGAACCTTCGAGAAAAATCCAGCCAACTTGGATGTTCGCTGGAGTGCAATTTCAGCTGGTGTTCATCGCCTGGATGGACAACTTCTGGTGCTGCTAGATGTTGAGAGAATTTTGGATATAACAGGTGAAAAATCAAATGCAGCTTAATTCATTCTCAGCTGATGGAATGAAAATTTAAGGGCGAATAAAGGATAGAAAAAATGAAACAGTGCTTGGTGGTAGATGATTCAAGTGTGATTAGAAAAGTTGCACGCAGAATTATGGAAGAAGTAAATTTTGAGGTAGCTGAAGCTGAAAATGGTCAGGAAGCTCTCGATAAGTGTCGTCAGAATTTACCAGATGTTATCTTGCTTGACTGGAACATGCCTGTGATGGATGGATTGGAATTCTTGATCGAGCTGCGTAAAGATCCATGTGGTGAAGCACCAAAAGTTATTTTCTGCACAACAGAAAACGATATGGATCATATCACACAAGCCATCTCAAACGGTGCAAACGAATATATCATGAAGCCGTTTGATAAAGAAATCATCCTTTCAAAATTGAAGGAAGTTGAACTACTAGACGCTTAAATTTATTGAGGCAACAATGACGGCTACCGCACAAAAGTTTTCCTCAAGCTCTAGTAGCGCAGGAACAGTACCAGACAAAATAAGAGTTATGGTCGTTGATGACAGTGTTGTCGTCAGAGGCCTGGTTTCTAAATGGGTGAGCGAAGATCCCGCTATGGAATCCGTTGGCAAGTGTTCAAATGGTGCTAAAGCTGTTGAAAGCGTTAAAGCATTAAACCCTGATGTCATCGTTCTTGATATTGAAATGCCTGTGATGGATGGGTTGGAAGCACTTCCCCAAATTTTAAAACTACAACCAGGTGTGAAAGTCATTATGGCTTCAACCCTGACGCAAAGAAATGCTGAAATCAGCTTAAAGGCATTATCTTTAGGGGCATCTGATTATGTTCCAAAACCTGTGAGCAATAGTGGAGTGACGACATCGTCGGCCTTCAAAATTGATTTAATAAACAAAATCAAAGCTCTGGGCGGAACGGTTTTAAAACAAAAAACAAGAATGAGAGCGCCAGCAGGTAGTCCACCAGCTTCAATAGCCAAGCCTGCCACGATTAGAAAACCAACAGCTGTCGAAACACCTGCAGTAAGTTCGGAAGGGAAAGATTACACCTTAAGAAGTTACTCGAAAACTCAGCCGAAGATTTTGATCGTAGGGAGCTCAACAGGCGGACCTCCTGCATTAATCTCAGTTCTTGAAGAATTAGGACCGTCATTAAAAAATATTCCAGTAATGGTGACCCAGCATATGCCAGCGACATTTACTAAAATCTTCGCTGAGCATTTAGGACGGGCTGCCGGACTTCCCTCAGCAGAAGGGATTGATGGTGAGCAGATCCATGCAGGACAAATCTATGTAGCCCCTGGTGGCAGGCATATGATCTTAGAGCGCAAAGGGGCTTTCCCGATTGTCAAACTAACCGATGGTCCTGAAGTCAACTTTTGCAAACCTGCAGTTGATCCATTATTCGACTCTGTTGCCAAATGTTATGGACCTGCAACACTCGCTATCGTGCTTACAGGCATGGGCTCGGATGGGGCAAATGGAGGAGTAACTGTTGCTAATGCTGGCGGATCTGTGATCGCACAAGATGAAGAAACCAGCGTTGTTTGGGGAATGCCAGGCGCGACAGCTAAAATTGGGGCATGTAGTGATGTCCTGCCTTTGAAAAAGATCGCACCGAAGTTAAAACAATTAATTACAGGGCAAGTAAGATGAAACCAAGAGATTTTGACTATTTACGCACACTCCTAAAAAGTGCTTCCGGCCTGGTTTTAACAGACGATAAACAATATCTCATTGAGTCTAGGCTTTTACCTGTCGCTAAAAAATTAAAATTTGAAACCATTGATGCAATGGTTGATGAGCTACGGCGATCAGAAGCAACTACGCTGAAAAATCAAATCGTTGAAGCGATGACAATTAATGAGTCATTCTTCTTTAGAGATAAAACGCCATTTGATAATTTCGAAAATATCATGTTACCGAAACTGATCGAAGCGAAAAAAGCGCAAAAACACATCCGCATATGGAGTGCGGCCGCATCAACTGGCCAAGAAGCTTATTCACTGAGCATGATCTTGAAGGAACATGCAGCTGAACTTGAAGGTTGGCGCATTGAAATTATTGGAACAGATCTTTGCTCAGAAGCTTTGGAAAAAGCAAAAGCAGGTGTCTACAGTCAATTTGAAGTGCAACGCGGCATGCCAGTGAAATATCTGGTTAAAAACTTCAAGCAAGTTGGCAGTATGTGGCAGATCAATTCGAATATTAGATCAACTGTCCAATACCGTCAGTTTAATTTGCTCAATAGCTTTAATCTACTTGGTCGGTTTGATATTATTTTCTGCCGAAATGTTCTTATCTATTTTGATAAGGAAACAAAATCAGACATCATTTCTAGAATGGCGAAGCAAACCAATCCGAATTGTTATTTGGTGCTTGGTGCATCTGAAACATTAGTTGGTCTTAATGATAGCTTTGGCACCGTTCCTGATGTTAGAGGTTTGTATCAAATTAAAGATCAGGCGAGCAGTAAACCGGCAGTTGCCCCTCTCTCAAGACCAGCCTCTTCAACTCCCCAGGCTGGAACCGGCACAACAGGGCGAACTTTTTCAAGATAAAAAGTTTAAATCTAGATTTTAAATTTAAAAAATGGCGCTGAACTCTCAGCGCCATTTTTTCTGTCTCACGGGCTATTTTTCGCTCTTTTTAGTTGCGCTTCAGATGCCCACCTGCATCCGCGCTAGCGAAAAGCCCTCCGACGGGCGGCTCTTTTTATTGCGCTTTAGGTTGCCTACCAGCAACCGCGTTAAGCACCGAGCAGCTTTCGCTGCCATGTTCGTGCTCTGAAAAAGAGCACTCCCTTCTTCGTACAGCTAATTAAAAATGTATAGTTTATGAATTCAAATAAACGCAACGTGCTCTAGAGAAGAAGTAAAAATTTACAATACGAAGAAGGAGTGACGCCACTTCGGCGTCAGGACATGGCAAAGCGAAAGCGGAGCCCGGCGCTTAGCGCCGCCTGTCGGAGGGCTTTTCGCTACTTCAGCGAAAAATAGCCCGTGAGACAGAAAAAAAGAGCAGTCAATTAAGAGTGCTCTTTTAAATCAATTGTCGATTTTGAAGGTAAAAAAGATTAAGCAGCTTCGTGCTCACCTTCATGTTCAAGTTGCAACGGACTATCATCATCCGCATCACGCAATACATATCCCCGTCCCCAAACAGTTTCAATATAGTTCTTACCATCGCAAGCTGAAGAAAGCTTTTTGCGCAGCTTACAAATAAAGACGTCAATAATTTTTAATTCAGGCTCATCCATGCCGCCATAAAGGTGGTTAAGGAACATCTCTTTCGTCAAAGTTGTGCCCTTGCGTAGAGAGAGCAATTCAAGCATTTGATATTCTTTAGATGTAAGGTGAACACGTTGGCCATCAACTTCAACAGTTTTGGCGTCCAAGTTCACTTTGAGATCACCTGTTGTAATCACTGATTGCGCATGGCCCTTAGAGCGGCGAACAATCGCATGAATACGTGCAACAAGTTCATCTTTATGGAAAGGTTTGGTCATATAGTCATCAGCACCAAAGCCAAGACCACGCACTTTATCATCAATGCCTGCCAAACCAGAAAGAATCAAAATTGGTGTTTTTACTTTACTAACGCGTAAAGTTTTCAAAACTTCATACCCGCTCATGTCAGGTAAGTTAATGTCGAGAAGAATAATATCATAGTCATAGATCTTACCAAGATCCGCACCTTCTTCTCCAAGATCAGTCGTGTAGACGTTAAAACCTTCAGACTGAAGCATCAAATCGATGCTTTGCGCTGTAGCGCTATCATCCTCAATGAGTAGTACCCTCATCATATGCCCCTCTATATTAGCCGTTAACCGGCGACTGCCCATAAATCTAAAATTTAATCCAAGTGTCCAGAATACCACTCGATTTAAATCTTCTATTTACAAAGTTACGGGCAAGAAGTTAACAAATCCTAATTTGTATTGAAAAAACAATAACATCACTCGATTTTTCTTATAAAAACGATGCTTTTCTTAAGAAAAACGTCATCTTCATAAAAAAAACTTTAACAAAACGTCTCTTCGTAAAGCCACATCACAAGAGACAGACGAGTTACTTTGGATGATAATGAGGTACGCTAAATTTTTATTATTAGGTGCTCTTTAAATTTTATTACCAAAACGTTACCTGATTTGCCCGAATCAACGCAACAGAAAATGGCAGAAATTAGTAATTTTTTTTAAATCTAAAATCTACTCAAGTAGTTACCCCATTAAAACAGACAAAAACTCAAGTGTGAAAAACGCTCCACTTAAATTTCTCTTGTCTGTCTCCCCCCATTATACTTATGACTTTGAAACTGATACACTGACATCCAGAAAAGTTGGCCAGAAAATTTGGTAAGACAAAATGAACAAGACCAATGATTAACGAATGCTTAATAAGCTGAGTGCCATTGTCCAAGTGATTTGTCAAAGCCATTGATTGATTCTCCCACAGCCAACAAAAGAGGTACTTTTTTGAAAGCCTTTAAACAGGAATTAGCAAACATCCAGACCAAGAAAATTTATGGTCGTGTGAAAGCTGTTCAAGGTGTGATGATTGAGATCGCCGGGCCATTGGCGGCGTTCGGCATCGGGGCACGTTTAAAAATAGAACGAGATCAGGCCAACCCGATTATGGTTGAGGTTGTTGGCTTTAAAGATGATGTGGCACTTGCTATGCCCTATGGCTCTCTAGATGGCATAAGCATGGGCGCAAAAGCAATATTGCAATCAAGCAATAGTGGTGTGTCTCCTTCGCATGCTTGGTTAGGGCGCGTCATCAATGCCTTGGGTGAACCGATAGATGGTAAAGGGGCATTGGAAAATGGCGACGTTAATGTCCCCTTGCGCAATTCACCTCCACCAGCCAATCAACGAAACAGAGTGGGTGAGCCGCTCGACTTAGGGGTGAAAGCTCTTAACTGTTTTGCGACTTGTTGCATTGGTCAGCGATTAGGTATTTTTGCGGGCTCCGGTGTGGGTAAATCAGTTCTCATGTCCATGCTCACTAAAAATGCCTCAGCAGATATTTTTATCATCGGTTTGATCGGTGAGCGGGGAAGAGAAGTTCAGGAATTCATCGAAGATAATCTTGGTGAAGAAGGCTTGAAAAGATCCATCGTTGTTGTCGCAACATCAGATGAAGCAGCGTTGATGCGACGTCAAGCAGCATACATGACCATGAGTTTAGCGGAGTATTTCAGAGATGAAGGCCGCAATGTTCTTTGTATGATTGATAGTATCACACGTTTTGCAATGGCAGGGCGCGAGATCGGGCTGTCTGTTGGTGAGCCACCAGCCACCAAAGGCTACACACCAACAGTCTTCGCTGAATTGCCAAGGCTGCTCGAGCGAGCAGGGCCTGGCATAAATGAAGGCTCTATTACAGGGCTCTTTACCGTGCTTGTTGAAGGTGATGATCATAACGAACCGATCTCTGATGCGGTGCGAGGAATTCTTGATGGACATATCGTTATGGAACGTGCCATTGCGGAACGCGGACGCTATCCAGCCATCAATGTTCTAAAATCGGTCTCTAGAACCATGCCAGAATGTGTGCCAGAACAATACAGACCAGCCATTAGTCGGGCCAAACAACATATGGCGACATTTTACGATATGGAAGAAATCATCCGTATGGGGGTCTATCGACGTGGTTCTAACCCTGAAACAGACGCTGCTATAGATTATACAGAACGGCTGGAACAGTTTTTGCACCAAAGCAAATCAGAAACGACAACTCTTACTGACGGTTATGAAAAATTGGCCCAGATTTTGAGTGAAAATTGTCAAAATGTTAATGATGAATCGGTATGATAAATTTTTTAATATTGGTTCGAATTGTGTAGAGGGTATCGAACATGAAATCACGCGAAACTCTTATTCGTTTGCGGAAGTTTGACGTTGATGAAAAACGTCAAAAAGTGGCTGCCATTGAGGCCATGATTAATGACTTTAAAGCCATGGCTGATGACTTGGATAATCAGGTGAAGTCAGAGCAACAACGCGCTGGCGTTGATGATGTTAATCACTATGCTTATCCAACATTTGCTAAAGCAGCTGTTCAAAGAAGAGATAATCTTATGATCTCTATTGCTGATTTAGAAGCAAAGATGGAAGCAGCCAACGAAGAATTACAAGACGCTATGAAAGCTTTAAAGAATGTAGAAATTCTAGAAGAGCGTGATATGGCGCGTTCTCAGGTTAAAGCAGCACGCAATGAGCAAAATGCTTTAGATGAATTTGCTCAAAACATGTCACGATTGGCTGGCCGCTAATTGCGCGGTTGCTGGTAGGCAACTGAAGCGCCACTAAAAAGTTTCCATTAGAACAAAAACGCAGCCCAACGAGCTGCGTTTTTCTGTTTGGGCTTAGTGTCTTACTATTTGATCCAAGGCGAGTTTACTGAGCACTGTATGAAATTACTTTGTTAATTTCACATTCTGATGCAAAATACGAGAGGGTTTCGTATTGGGGAGAGCGTTAAGAAATGCAAAGGTGCTCGGCTAGTAAAAAAGGTTTGGCATATCCGCCGCTTATAAAATCAGTAGGTGCGGTCTTATTGCTTGTTAGTCTTGGCGCTTGTACAAATAATCAAATTGAACTCCCTAATGTCGAAGTGCCAAATGTGAAAGTCACGCTTCCAGATGTTGATACATCATCTCCATTGGCAGGTGAGATCATCGAAGGTGATTACATCGCGGCCTATAGCAAAATCGCACGCGGCCTGCGTCAATGCTGGTTGAAAGACGGAACGCCTCTTTCAAAATCACAATTTTTTGCAAGAAACAAAACAACTGGCGCTGAGAAAAAATCAGATATTTTCATCCACAAACCAGCTGAGGCCCCTAAGCGAGGGCCACGCATTTTCTCTATCCACCTCAAGCCAGAGGGTAAGGGCACAAAAATCCACCTGGATAATCGCAGCCTCGCGGCAAAGACAGAAGCCAATGTAACAAAAGACATCCGCGCCTGGGTGAAGGGTAGCGAAGGCTGTATTGATCACAAGGCAGAAGAGGGAAGTGAAGAGATAGAAGCAAAAACAAGAGAAAAGAAAAACATCCCACTTCCACAAAAAAAGCGACAGCCCTAGAGCTATCGCTTTTCTAAATCACCAAATTTATTCAACTTACATCTGAACAATTTCAGTGCGTTGATTTTCTGGCAGGTCAATAATCTGACCAATATTTTCAGGATCAAGTGTGAAAGTGCTGATCATGGTGCGCTCTTTCACTTTGACAACTTTTGATTTCTTGATAGCAAGTGCTGCAGCACATTTCGCCATTGCGCCCAAACCATTAGGGTTGGTTGACTTTGGCGTCATGCCGAGCTTGCGGCGCATAATGCCGTTTGTGTAATAAACACCATATTTCTTTTGCGCATAAGGGGTGAAATAATCTGTTGTGATAGATACGTTCAACCCATCAAGATTATCAACTCGGTGTGGTGCGTTAAGCTGCCAAGAAAGTGCAGTACCAGGTTCAAGTACAATTTCAGAAGCATCCTTGTCCCAGGCTTCACTATATGCAACTTCTTCTTCTGTCTCACGAAGGATCACGCCTTCTAAAGTTTGATCAGGCAGATGCTCTTTGTTGTCTGCATCATAAAGCCAAAGCTTCTTGCGGCCACGCACATGGAACAAGCACACATAAGGAATGTCAGCATGATAAAGAACGCGAGCGCCTGGGCTAGAGATCAGCATTGAGCTGTTATGTTTAAATGTTTTCAGGCCAGGCTGAAGAGCTTCCATCTCAGAAAAAGCGTCATGTACCAGCTCATCATATTCTGGGCAAACAACATCAAAGCGGCGAAGTGCCAACCAAATACGCCCTTCAGTGAGCGCTTGCAGAACTTTGTCGCCAGATACATTGTTAATCTCACCAGAGCGCCACTCAGGTTTGTCACCTTGAGCGGTCATAGTGTTGATCATGTAATATTCGCGAGGATAACGCTCAATTAATTCAGCAAGTTTTTCATCGGTAAACAAACCGGATGACGCAAAGTCATGTTTGAAGACGGATGTATCTTTGCCAAAGTTTTGGATAGCTTCTTGACTGGCGTCAATAATTTTACTCATTCTTAACTCACCACAAATTACTAAAACACCCTCGTCCATTTATTTGCATGAATGGAAAAGGTTGATTGAAAAGATAGAGTGTAAAATCACTAAAAATAAGATCAAGCAATAGTACACAAGTTTAAATGTCAGAAACAGCCTAGTATTAAAGAGTGTATTTTTATTTGAAAAAAATACAAATTAAAAGAACTTATCGGTTTATTTGAAAATATGCTTACCTTTCAGTTAACTAGGCTCAGGAACTAGGCCGCAAACTCATGAATTAACTTCTTTTGGTAAGAGCCAATTTGGTTGTATATTAGGAGCAAAGCTGAAGGAAATATGGTTTATTTTCTAAGCTTTGCGACGCTATAGACGACCAAATTGGCCTTATCCTTTAGGACGCTCTCACAAGCCGCTCCTAGCGTCGTCAAGCGCGGTTGCTAGTGGGCAACTGAAGAGCAAGAAAAAAGTCTTATATGGGGGAATAACCCCGTATTTCGTTCCTTTTCTAGCCAAAAACGGCTTGTGAGGCGCCAAAAGAAGTTAATTTATGAGTTTGCGGCCTAATCTAAGTTATATCAATTAATTGTTCGTCTAAAAAATGGCGCCCCTCAGGGTCTTCAACCTCAATAACCCAGATATCAGCGTCATATTCGGCTTGGTTTTTAAGAAATGCATCAATTTCAAGTTCAGATTGAGGAGCTTTTCCAAATTCACTGAGCCAGCAACGTTCTATTTCAATTGATCCGTTAATCTTATTGGTTTGTTCTTCAATCATGAAAAGAGGAGCAGGGCTGTATAGATCAGCTGTTTGATTGAGCCGAGAAACTTTTACATAGATCGCACCAGCAGTTGCTTCTCCGCGGCGCAACAAAACAGCACTTGCCCCATGCAGATTGACATTCTTTATATAGGCAGAAACCCAAATGTGAGAGTGAAGCCGCATCAAAACTCCTGTCATTATAAAAAAATTACGCTAGCAAAATTATAAAGGAGGGAAAAGAGAAGGAGTATGTATAGCCCTATTGAGCCAAGCTTGCCAGTAATAAGGGGCGACCTTGCGCTTTGTTAATCGCATTGATTAATTTACCGGAAATGCGACCGGTAACACTCATCTTTTGATCGCGCTCAAAGCTACGAATGCGTTTGCGGGTTAAGGGACCAATGACGCCATCGGGTTTACCGGTATTATAGCCAAGTTTCGTAAGGGCTTTTTGTAAGGCCGCGACAAGCTCTTGAGAATTTTTAGCTAAAATCTGTGCGCTTGTGGAGCGCTCAGGTGACCGCTTTGCCCCCTGAATAACTTCCCAAAGTTCCGCATCTGCAATACCAGTTTGGGGTAGCCCACGATCAAATTCATAAGCCATGATAGCCGCTCTGGTTGTCGGTCCAGCAATACCATCAGGTGTTCCAGGGTGATAACCTAATTTGGCCAAGCCATCTTGAATAAGAGCAACGACATTCTTTTGCTCAACGGGTGGTTCTTCAGTTTTGGCAAACTCTTTGAGTACGTCACCTATTGTGCGTGGTTTTTCTTCTTGTTTGCGCTGGGGGGGTGCGATTTGTTTTTTGGAAACAGAGGCCACATGATCAACCTCTTTAGGAGCAGGTTTCTCAACCTGTACAATAACTTTATCTCTGAATTTTTTATCAGCATGCTGAGAAACGCGACCATCTTGCAAAAACAATGCATTCACAGAAATGGCACTAAAGAGGACTAAAAATCCTAAAACAACTATTCTCGCATATACTGGTTTCATCTGAACTATCAACTACTGTTTACAATAAAAAGAGTAGAACCCTTCATTTTAAATGCAAAGACATAGAGCGTTCCGCCTAAAAGTGGATACCGGTTTTAGGGTGTGCGGA